>WRLA01000056.1 GCA_009777825.1 Bacteroidales bacterium | reverse complement strand
CAAGGCGATAGCGAAAAAGATTTTCAACAACTTTTGATAGAATTTTAGAAAAAATACAACTGATTATCAATAAATTACGAAAACACAAAGGCTTCTTTATTTAAAAGATTGGACAGGTATGATTTGTCGTCTTTCTCTTCCTGATTGGTTTCGCTCTCGCCGATGTGCTTGATGATGACTTTGCGGCGAAGCAACTCGCTCAGAAAACCCTCCAACACCTCAAAGTTGGCTTTCTGACGGAGCAGACGTTTCATCGCCCAGCCAAAAGAAATCATGCTGCGGATTTTCACCTCTTTCATAATGAAATCTTTAAATTCTTAAATTTTTAAATTTTGACGCTGCAAAGATACGGATTTTTAATAACTGAATCAATGTTTCACATTCACAAGATGTTGTATCAGTTTAAACACTTTTTCGTTGACCGGCACTAATGGCAGCCGCAGTTCGTTTTCGCAAAGTCCCGAAAGATGCAACGCCGTTTTCACGCCTGCCGGACTGCCGTCGGCGAAGAGGGCTTCCATCAGGTCGAGTACCTGATAATGGTTTTGGCGGGCAGCAGCAAACTCTCCGTCTAATGCAAAATGAACCATGTCGGAAAAAGTTTTCGGAACAGCCTGCGCAGCAACGGAAATCACCCCGTCGGCGCCCAGCGCCATCATGGGATAGGTCAGGCTGTCGTCGCCCGAAAGCACCAAAAAGTGTTCGGGGCGATTTTGCAGAATCTGCATGATCTGGGTCAAATTGCCCGATGCTTCTTTTATCGCCACGATGTTAGGACAGTCGGCGGCAATGCGTAGCGTTGTTTCAGCCGTCATATTGACGCCGGTGCGTCCGGGGACGTTGTAGGCGATGACCGGTAGGGGAGAGGCTTCGCCAATCGCTTTGTAATGCTGATAGATGCCTTCCTGATTGGGCTTGTTATAATATGGTGTAATGGATAGAATCCCGTCAATGCCTTGCAGGTCGAAGTTTCGGATGGCGTTGATTGTCTCGGCTGTATTGTTGCTGCCGATTCCGACGACTATCGGTGTCCGTTGGGCGACCGTTTGAACGGTAAAGCGTGCCACTTCTTGTTTCTCGGCAGGCGACAGGGTGGGCGTTTCGCCGGTGGTTCCTAAGGTTACGATATAATCAATGCCGTTGTCAATAACATGATTGATAATCTTCTCTAACGATTGATAATCAATCTCTTTGTTGCTTTTAAAAGGCGTTATCAAGGCGACGCCGGTACCTGAAAATTTATGTTTCGTCATTACAACTATTATTTTAATTTGATTTTTTTGTCAACATGGAGAGGTAGAAGATGATATTTTCCAAAAATTGCAGAGCGTTGTCCGTGTCGCGCCATTCGATCATCAAATCCACAAAAGGCTCTCGTTCCACGTCTGCTTTTCCGATGCGCAGGGTCGATGTTGCCGTCGCTTCAATGAAAAGGGCGGTTTGGTTGAGCGACCGGTTCATGTCAATCAGCATGTCGAAGTTGTGCGTTTTTAGTTTTTTCATCACTTTCGCCGACGGTACGCCGCCGTAAAGCAAATCTTTCTTTGTAATGAGGATATGGGGAACGCTCAGCAAAAACTCCGGAAACCGTTTTTCATTGCCAAGCGCTATCAGAAAATATGTTTTTCCCTGTTCGTCAAAGAGTTGCAAGATGCTCTTCAACGCCTCGATATCTTTTCCAAGTAAAGAATTCCCTGCTATCAGACCGATATACTGAGCCTCCGAAAAAGGCATCAGACGAATCTCCGGACGCGTTGTATTGCGTCTGCTTTTGACTAACTTGCGGTTAAAAAAGATATTTTGTAATTTTTTGAACACGGTTTACTATATTTAAGAATAAAAACGGATAAGAATGTGAAAAATTATGGCTAAAACTTATTTTCTAGTGCTATGAGAAGTTTTTGCAAGAGATATGTTGGAAGATATAATAAGTAAAACGGCGATTACAGCCGTGCCGCACAACAACAAGTAGAAGACAACAACTATCCGTTTACAGTCGGCGAGTGGCTTTACAGATCGTCCATTCTTTCATTTTTACGCGGAACAGGAATAAAAGACAATAATTTTTTGTTTTAGAATTTGCGATAGCGAAAGCAGATGGTTTACCTGCGAGTCAGTACCGTTTCCCCTTAAAAAATGCACTTAACAACGCTCCACATTCATCTGCCAGCAGTCCGCCCTGAATGGTTGTTTTCGGATGTAATATGGATGGGGCGAGGGTTAGAAATCCTCTTTTCGGGTCGGGGGCGCCATAGACGATGCGTTCTATCTGAGTCCAGTAGGAAGCGCCGGCGCACATGACGCAGGGTTCGAGGGTTACGTAGAGGGTACACCCTTTCAAATATTTTCCGCCTAAGAAGTCGGACGCGGCGGTGAATGCCTGCATCTCGGCGTGCGCCGTAACGTCTTGCAGTTGTTCCGTCAGGTTGTGCGCCCGCGCGATGATGCGGTTTTGGCACACTATCACGGCGCCTATCGGGATTTCATCTTTTTGCAACGCCGCATGCGCCTCTTTCAACGCCTCCCGCATATAATGAGTATCGGAAAAAACCGTCAATTCCATATAATCGTCATTTTAATCTGTTTTCAAAAAAGGGCGCACGGCTCTGTCGAAGATGCCCTGCATGAAGGCGATAGCCATGCCGTAGTTGCTGAGGGGGATGCGATGTCCGAGTGCAGGAGTAACACGTCCCAAGATTTGTTTTTTCGTCAGGACGCAGCCGCCGCATTGGAGGATGAGCGCATAGTCGGTGATGGGACGCGGGATGGTCTCGACACCCGCCACGACATCGAAGTTCAACTTTTTACCGGTAAACTGCTGCATCCATGTGGGGATTTTGTGCCGTCCGATGTCGTCGCAGGTAACGTGGTGGGTACACGATTCCAAAATCAGCACGTTGTCGTCGTTTTGCAGTTCGGCGATAGTGGGCGTGCCTTGCAGGTAGTCGTAAAACGTCCCGTGCTGACTTGCCAAGACGATGCTAAAGCCCGTGAGCGGCATCTCGGCTGGGACAAACTGTTTCACCTGATGAAAAACCTGACTGTCGGTAATGACTAAGTCGGGCTTCGGATTCATCTTCTTCAAAAAAGTCTCCGCCTCGGCGATTTTGGTTACGATGGCAATGGCTTCGTTATCAAGGATATCGCGTATGACTTGCACTTGCGGCAGGATGAGTCTCCCTTCCGGCGCCTCGCTGTCCTGGGGGGCTATCAGCAGGACGACATCTCCGCTGTTGATGATTCCCGACAACAACGATTTCCGCTGATAGACCGTTTCGGGGATGATATCTTTCAGTTTCTGCAACAAAATATCCGAATTACTTGCATGAGCGGAAAACGGGATAATCTCTTTGTCGTACTTGCTTTTGACCATTTCGGAAAGTTGGTCGGAAAGTGGCGACAGGTCGGACTTGTTGTGAAGGATAAGAAACGGTATTTGATGTTTCTTGAAGGATGCAATCAGTTCTTCTTCCGGCGTTCCGAAGGTGTTTTCGGCAATCACCAGCAGGGCGGCGTCAATCGTTTCCAAGGATTTCAAACTCTTTTCGACGCGCTTTTTTCCCAAATCGCCCACATCGTCAATGCCCGCAGTATCAATGAGTACCGAGGCGCCGACACCCGGCAGTTCCAACGACTTCTTCACCGGGTCGGTCGTCGTCCCCGCCTGTTCGGAGACGATGGCGGTCTCCTGTCCGGTCAAAGCATTGATGATACTGCTCTTTCCGTTGTTGCGGCGTCCGAAGATGCCGATGTGCGGTTTTGATTCTTTACTCATATTAATCTCCAAAACAAATCCCCAGTCCGCGTGCCGTTTCCAACACATTGCTGTCCATCGTTACTAAGTTGGGCGTGGCAATGGCTTCGGCAATGGGGACGGAGACCACGTTGGGATGATGATACGCCACCATCTGTCCGAATTTTTCCTCTTTCACCAACTCGAACGCCTTGATGCCGTATTGCGATGCGAGGACGCGGTCGTAGGCGATGGGGATGCCGCCACGTTGCAGGTGTCCGAGGATGGTTTCACGGACGTCGTGGGTACATCCTGCCTGTTTCAGTTCGGCGCTCAGTCGCGCGGCTGCTCCGTGCAGACGTATTTGCTGCCTGCCGACTTCTTCGCCGGAGGTTCCCACGACATCTCCGCCCTGCGGCATGGCGCCCTCGGCGATGACGATGATGCAAAACCCACGGTCGAACACAAAACGACGTTCGATAGCCTCTTTCACGGCTTGGACGTCGTATGGGATTTCGGGAATCAAACAGATTTCAGCGCCGCCCGCGATAGAGGCGTGTAGAGCAATCCATCCGGCGTCGCGTCCCATGACTTCGATGATGAAGACGCGGTTATGACTTTGTGCCGTCGTTACCAATTTGTCAATGGCTTCGGTTACCACCTCCACCGCCGTCTGGAAGCCGAAAGTAACATCGGTACACGAGAGGTCGTTGTCAATGGTTTTGGGGACGCCGACGATGTTGAGCCCTTTCTCGAACAACTGTTGCGAATAGCGTTGCGAGCCGTCTCCGCCGATGTTGACGACGGCGTCAACGCCCATGTACGACAATCGCCGGATCATCTCGTCGGAGCGGTCTGCCGTCGTCCACGTCCCGTCGGACTGGCGATAGGGCCAATGAAACGGACCACCCCGGTTGGTAGTTTCCAAGATGGTTCCGCCCCGATAATGAATCCCCGCCACAGTTTTTTCATCCAGACGGATAATCTCCTGCGGCTCCCACAAAATTCCGTTAAACCCCTGTATGCTGCCCAACACCTCCCACTCTTTCTCGTGGGAAGCACGCTTGACAATAGCGCGAATCACTGCATTTAAACCCGGACAATCACCGCCTCCGGTGGCTATTAATAGTCGTTTCATCTTATTTTATTTGAATTGCAAAGGTACAAAAATTTTTAATACGTTTGTTATTTCAAAAACTATTCGTACCTTTGCGGACAAAATAGAACAACGACTTCTATTTTGTCCGAATTATGAATAAGCAGTTTATAGACAGAGAGTTAGACAGCGAGATTAAACGGTTAAAGACGTATTTTCCTGTTATTGTACTGACCGGTCCGCGTCAATCCGGTAAGACGACATTGAGCAAAAAGTTGTTTTCCGACTTTCATTATGTGGACATGATGCGGGTTACCGACCGCCGGATAATAGAGGCTTCGCCCGAAGTTTTTCTCAGGCAGTATGCCGACGGACTTATCATTGACGAGGCGCAGCATTACCCCGAACTGTTTCCATACATTAAGATTGTAGCGGACGAACTGCCCGACAGTAATTTTATTCTCACCGGCAGCAACAATTTTTCATTGATGGCACAGGTAACGGAATCACTTGCGGGCAGGTCGGCGACGTTGGCGCTCTTGCCGCTGTCGTTGCACGAAATAGGCGATGAGCGGGCGAAATTGCCAACGGACACTTTGCTGTTCAATGGCGGCTATCCGGCTGTGTGGGCAAACCATATTCCCGCTGCCGATGTGAGCCGTCAATACTATAACTCGTATATAGAACGGGATGTGCGTCAATTGATTAACGTAAAAGATTTGAGCAGATTTCAGATTTTTATCCGACTTTGTGCAGGACGTACCGGCACCGAACTTAATCCACAAGCGCTCTCCAACGAAGTAGGCGTTTCGTATCACACTATCAATAGTTGGTTAAGTGTTCTTGAAGCCTCATATTTGGTTTTTCGTTTGCAGCCGTTTTATCAGAATATTGGAAAAAGGCTCGTGAAAACGCCTAAGATTTATTTTTACGACACCGCCGTGGTCTGTTTCCTGCTGGGCATCGAAACTCCGGAACAACTGACCACACACCCTTTACGCGGAGCAATCTTTGAAAACTATGTGGTGTTGGAATTTTTGAAAAATCGTTACAATGCCGGCAAAACCAACAATCTATTCTTCTATAAAGACAAATCACAACGCGAAATAGATATCCTGCAACAATTTGGACATCAATATCATGCATACGAAATCAAATCGGCGGCAACTTTTCATTCCGAATTTGCCGGCAACCTGAATTACTTGAAAAAGGTTTTCGGAGACACGCTCGTAAAAAGACAGGTGGTTTATGATGGCGACTCTGATTTAGATACGTCTGAAAATGGAGTTGTAAATTTTCGGAAAATAACGTTTTAGATAATTTAAAAATGTATCAGAAATCTATTACTAACGAAGAACTTAACGAACTCACGGTTGGCTGCTATCGGGGAGTAATCGTGATGGTTAACCATAAAGACGGCGTTGCCGAAGCCATGAAACACATCATGCAGTCTCCTGTTTGCGGCGTTGACACAGAGTCGGTGCCGAGTTTCAGACGGGGCGAGAAACATCCCGTCTCCCTGTTGCAGATTGCTACCGAGAAGACCGTTTTTCTGATTCGGATCAACAAAACCGGCGTTACACCAGAGATTGTGCGGTTTTTCGAATCACCCGAAATATGCAAAGTCGGCATAGCGCTCAACGACGACGTGCGCCTGCTCAATAAACTTCACTCCATCACCTCCCAAAACGTCATAGACCTGAATACATATTGCACCCAACTTGGCTTTGAAAGCATCGGAGCGAAGAAACTGTCGGCGCTGGTGCTCGGTTTTCGTATCAGCAAAAGTCAACAAACCAGCAATTGGGAAAATTACGAACTCTCGGAAGCCCAGCGGCGTTATGCGGCGACCGATGCGTGGATTTGCCGCGAAATATATTTGAAGTTGAATAATAGCCCTGTACAAATATTATAACCGTGGATAAGAACAATAAATATCAATCCGCCTTAAAGGTGCAAACGGCAATTCCGCAGCCTCCGTCGGTCAATCCGAACATATCCAAGCGTTTTTTGTTGACGAATGACATTTTAGACCTTGACACTTATGTTGACGGCATCTTGTCGGGAAACAGAGTGGTACTCAGCAAGGCTATCACCTTGATTGAAAGCCATTTGCCATCACATCGCGAGACGGCTCAGAAAATTATCGAATGCTGCCTGTCTCACACGGGCAACAGCATCAGGATCGGCATCACCGGCGTACCGGGCGCAGGAAAAAGCACGTTTATCGAATCTTTCGGCACTTTTTTGACCGCAAAAAACAAAAACGTGGCGGTTTTGGCGATTGACCCCAGTTCACAACGCACCAAAGGCAGCATTTTGGGCGACAAGACACGGATGGAAGATTTGGCAAACGACGCGAAAGCGTTTATCCGCCCGTCGCCTTCGGCGGGTTCTTTGGGCGGCGTGGCGCAGAAGACCCGCGAGTCTATGATGTTGTGCGAGGCTGCCGGTTTCGACGTGGTCATCGTGGAGACGGTCGGCGTCGGTCAGTCCGAAACCGCCGTACACGCGATGGTGGATTTCTTTCTGCTCCTGATGATCGCCGGCGCCGGCGACGAACTGCAAGGCATCAAACGCGGCATCATGGAGATGGCTGACGCCCTGATGATCAACAAAGCCGACGGCGAAAACCTGAAACGAGCGCAACAAGCGCAAGCCGAATACCGCAGCGCCCTGCACATCTTCCCCAAACCCGAAAGCGGATGGACGCCGCAGGTAGGCATCATGTCGGCATTGGAAAAAACAGGCATCGAAGAGACATGGAACATGATCCTCAACTACGTCGCCGAAACCACCAAAAACGGATACTTCCACCACCGCCGCAACATGCAAAACCAAGCCATACTGACGGAAACCATCAAAGACAACCTGCTCTCCAACTTCTTCAACAACAAGACCGTCAAAGAGAAACTGAAATGCTACGAAACACAGATTCAGGAAGGGAAAATCAATCCTTATACGGCGGCGTACCGGCTTCTAAAAAACACAGATGACACGGATGATACGAATTTTCACAGATAATAACCTATCGGAACAAAGTATTTCACAGGAGTTGTACTGATAAACACCCTACCACATTCCGTTCGATGCGTGAAGTCATATCTTCAAGGTTGGCTTTTCGGAATTTTTCACCTGTGATGCTTTCATAAAGTTCAATATATCGGTCGGATACCTGATTCACATATTCGTCGGTCATTGTTGGAACTGTTTGACCATCATTCCCTCTGAATCCGTTTTCGATGAGCCATTGTCGCACAAATTCTTTCGAAAGTTGCTTTTGCGGTTCACCTTTATATAGTCGTTCTTCGTAACCATCGGCATAGAAGTAACGCGATGAGTCGGGAGTATGAATTTCGTCTATCAGATAAACCTTTCCGTCGCGTTTTCCAAATTCGTATTTGGTGTCCACAAGTATGAGTCCTTTGTCGGCAGCCATTTGCGTTCCGCGGTCGAACAACGCCAACGAGTATTTTTCCAACTGCACGTAATCTTCCTCTGTTACCAAGCCTTGGGCGATGATTTCCTCGCGTGAAATATCCAAATCGTGTCCTTCCGAAGCCTTCGTGGTGGGGGTGATGATAGGATGAGCAAATTTTTGATTTTCTTTCATTCCGTCGGGAAGGGGGATGCCGCATATAGAGCGTTTGCCGGCTTTGTACTCACGCCAAACATGCCCGGTGAGGTATCCGCGAACCACCATTTCAACCTTTAGAGGCTCGCAATACATGCCGACAGTAACCATTGGATCGGGCGTGGCTATTTTCCAGTTGGGAACAATGTCGGCGGTTGCGTCTAAAAAGTTGGATGCTATCTGATTTAATATCTGACCTTTATACGGAATACCTCGCGGTAATACCACGTCGAATGCCGATATGCGGTCGGTGACTATCATTACCAAGTATTTGCCGTCAATATCATACACGTCTCGCACTTTTCCTACGTAAAGACTCTTTTGTCCGGGAAAATTAAAATTTGTTTTTACTAATGTGTTCATATTCATTACTCCATATAACTCGAACAGTCCCAGCAATGTGTGCACAGTTGTTCTTTTGGTAATCCGATTGTTTCTACAAGGTCGTTGAGGCGTTGAAATTTGATGGAGTCCAATTGGAGGCTTTGTCGCATTGCCTCTATCATGGCTTTATGTTTTTCCGATTCGGGATCGGTGTATGGTGCCAATACGTTGTCTGTCAGGTCATCGGTGCTTTCGAGTTCTTTGATGATTCTGCGGGCGAAGAGGTCGAAAGAGGAGCGGGAGGTGGAAAAATTCAAAAAGCAGCATGGGAATAGAATCGGCGGACAGGCGATGCGTATGTGGATCTCTTTGACGCCGCACTCGCGCAGTTTAATGATGTTGTCTTTCAGTTGGGTACCTCTCACAATGGAATCGTCCATGAAGACGATTTTTGAATCTTTGGTGAAAGCTTCGTTGGGGATTAGTTTCATTTTGGCAACTAAGTTGCGCATGTTTTGTGTTTGGGGCATGAAACTGCGGGGCCACGTCGGCGTGTATTTCACGAATGGACGTTTGTAGGGTATTTGTTTTCCGTTGGAGTAGCCAACGGCGTGTCCGATGCCGGAGTCGGGGATGCCGGCAACGAAGTCGGCTTGCAGGTTGTCTCTTTGGGCGAGCGCCGCTCCGCAGCGGTAGCGCATCTCTTCGACGTTGATGCCTTCGTAATAGGAAGAGGGATAGCCGTAATAGACCCACAGGAAAGCGCATATCTGCTTTCTGTCTCCGGGTTGGATGATGGTTTCGTATCCGTCTTTCGATATTTTGACGGCTTCGCCCGGCTCAATGTCCCGCACTACGGCGTAATCCAAATTTGAAAACGATGAACTCTCGCTAGCTACGGCGTAGCCGAATTGATTCTGCCCAATGATGATGGGCGTGCGTCCGAATTTGTCTCTACAGGCGTAGATGCACTCGGCAGTCAGGATTAAAAAGGAACAGGAGCCTTTAATGCTACGGTACACATTCTCAATACCTTCCGTAAACGTATTCCCTTTATTAATCAGAATACAGACGATTTCGGTAGGATTGATAGTCGAGTCGGACAACTCCGCAAAATGGATTTTATCCTTCAGCAACTGCTTTGACAACTCTTCGAGATTCTCAATACGACCTACGGTAACCACCGCATAGCGTCCTAAGTGCGACGTGATGGTAAGCGGCTGCGACTCCATGTCGCTGATGACGCCGACGCCGATGTTGGAATTTCCAAACTCGTGCAGTTCCGGTTCGAACTTATTACGAAAATACGCATTGTCAATGCTATGGATGGAACGAACAAAATCCGTTCCATTGAAAAAAGCCATCCCAGCCTTTTTTGTCCCCAAATGGGAATGATAATCGGTGCCGTAAAACACATCGGGTACACACTCTGCGTGTGAGGCACAACCAAAAAATCCGCTCATAAATTTTATACGTTATTTTATATCGTGAATAACAAGTCCGCTTCTCAGTTTCGGTTCGAACCAAGTTGTTTTCGGAGGCATGATGTTGCCGGTGTCGGCGATGTCTATCAGTTGTTTCATGGAGACGGGGTAGAGGGCGAAAGCGACTGCCATGCTGCCGTTGTCCACTCTGCGTTGCAGTTCTCCCAAGCCGCGGATGCCGCCGATGAAATCAATACGGTCGCTTCTTCTCAGGTCTGCTATTCCGAAAATTCTGTCTAACACCAAGTTACTCAATATGGTAACGTCCAAGACGCCGATAGGGTCGTTGTCGTTATAGGTGCCTTGTTTTGCTGTCAGTTTATACCATTCTCCGGCTAAGTACATGCTAAATTCGTGCAGTTTTGCTGGTTTATAGATGTCGGCTCCACACGCTTCTACGACGAAGTTTTCTTTCAGTTTTTCTATCAGTTGGGCTTCGGTCAGTCCGTTGAGGTCTTTTACCGTTCTGTTGTAGTCAATGATATTGAGTTGATTGTCAGGGAAATGGACAGCCATGAAGAAGTTGTATTCTTCGTTTCCGGTGTGGTTGGGATTTTTGGCGGCGTATTCGGCTCCGATGCGTGCGGCGGCGGCGGTACGATGGTGTCCGTCGGCGACGTAGGTGGCGGGGACTTTGGTGGCGAACAGCGTTTCCAACATTTTGTTCGTTGCGGCGTCGGCGATGACCCAGAAGTGGTGTCCGAAGCCGTCTTCGGCAACGAAGTCATACTCGGCGGGTTGGTTCTTGACGATGTTTTCGACGATGGCGTCTATCTCGGGAACAGCGCGATAAGAGAAGAATACCGGTTCGATGTTGGCGTTGGTGTAGCGGGTCAGAATCATGCGGTCTTCTTCTTTGTCGGGACGGGTGAGTTCGTGTTTTTTGATGATGCCGTCTTCGTAGTCTTTACATGCGGCGCAGCCGACGATGCCGTACTGCGTGCGTCCGTCCATGGTTTGGGCATAGATGTAGAAACGGGCTTCTTCGTCTTTGACCAACCATCCTTTCGCTTGCATGTTTTTGAAATTTTCGACCGATTTGTTGTAAACGGTTTCACTGTGGACGTCTGTCCCTGCCGGACAGTCAATCTCGGCGCGGGTTACGTGCAGAAGCGAACACGCTTTCCCTTCCGCCATCTTTGCGGCTTCTTCCGAGTTCATCACGTCGTAAGGAAGACATGCCAAATCTTTTACATTCGATTTCAGAGGACGTATCCCCTTAAAAGGTTTTACAATAGCCATAATATTTTAAAATTATATTTTTTGCAAAGATACAACTTTTTTCTCTGAAAAAATCAATTTCAAATTATTCTCGAAACCCCATTTCCGCTTGGTGCGACTTCGATATGTGTTGCGATGCGTTCTTTCAGTTCCGCCAGATGTGAGATGACGCCGATGAGTTTTCCTTCATTTTGCAGGTTCGACAGCGTTGCCAGCGCTACGTCAAGATAGTCCGAATCGAGTGTTCCGAAGCCTTCGTCTATAAACATGGTGTCAATTTTCATATTTTTACTTGCCATGTTTGCCAAACCCAGAGCCAACGAGAGCGACACAATGAATTTTTCGCCGCCGGAAAGATTTTGGGCAGTACGCTCTTCACAATTATGAAACTTATCAATAACCGATAATTCAAATGGGTTCGAGGCGTCGCCAACCCGTTTTAGCATATACCGTTCCGACATTTTTTGTAACTGTCTGTTTGTTAATTTGATCAACTGTTCAAAAGTTAACGCCTGCGCAAAGTTGCGATATTTTTTGCCATCTTGCGAGCCGATTAGTTCATTTAAACGCGCCCATTTATCACAGATGGCTTGCTGTAATTCTTTGTTTTTTAACTTCTTGCCGCTATTTTTCAGATTCTCTTCATTTGCGAACAGGCTTTGGCGATTGGCTCCGATTTTTTGAGAAACGCCGTCGGCTTGCAATTTCTTCTCTTCAAATTCGCTTTGCAACGCTTCGGATGTTTTTTCGGTAATCTTTTTCGTCTCTTTTTCAGTCAATTCTTTCTCCTTTTCGGTAACGATGGCTTGATTTTTGGCAAGTTCTGTGGCAGCGTATGTTTTTGACTTTTCTGTTTCTGCTTTATTAGATTCTGCTTTTTCCATTAAATCTGCCAAGCGTTGTTCCTCGTGTTCTACTTGCTTGTTGCCGAACAAATTGTGTCGTTCTGTGGAGAGTTTTTGTGTTTCTGTTTCAATGTCCTGTTTTTCAACTATTTTTGCGTCAATTTGACTTTGATTATTTGTTTTTTCGGCATCTGCCAAAGCGCGTTCGTTTTCCAATGTAGCGATTTGCGTTTTCAGTTCTTCCAGCGCTTTTTTATTTGTGTTCCAATCGGTTAGACATTGTTTCAACGCCTCTATTGTTTCAATGCCATACTCCGCGAATTTCAGCAAAAGTTCGTTGTATTTTTCTTTGTGTTTTTCTGCTGCTGCTGTTAACGCCTTTTGCGTATTTTCAATTTGCTGCTCTGTTAACTTTTTTTCCGTTTCGGCATCTCGTTTTGCTTTTTCTGCTATTTGTTTCTCCTGCTGCAAGTGCGGAATTTCTTCGTTTTGCAGTTTTTTTATACGTTTCTCGACTTCGGTTGCTTTTGAAATGACACTGTTGATTTGGTTGTAATCGTTCAATTTTTGTATCCGAATCTCTTCGAGTGCAGTGATTTTATCATCGCTGTCGGCGATATGAAAATTCGGTTGTAACGTTTTGAGTTCGGATAAAACCTTGCTTTGTTTTTCTTGATTTTCAGAGAGATTGGTCTCTTCTTTTTGTAGATTTTTCAACGAATTTTCTCTATCCGAAAGCGCTTTTGTTACTGCTTTTTCATCTTGCAGAACGGTATTTGTTAGATTTTGAAGTTGTTTTTTGAGATTTGCCAATTCTGTCTCTTTCTCTCCGGTTTTGGGTTCGTTTCCGCGGGCAAAAGGGTGTTCTAACGCTCCGCACAAAGGACAGGCTTTTCCGTCTTCGAGCGACTTGCGGTGTTCGTCTAAATTTTGAATTGTTTTGGCAAATTTTATATTTTCATCAAGCAATGCTATCTGTTTGTCTAAACTTTCTGCCGTTTTTTTGTTTTCCGTAATCTTTGCAGATAATTCCTTCTCTGTTTTTTCGGAAAGGACAATGTTGTTTTTGTGATTTTCTATCTCTGTGATGCTTTGAGAAAGGTTTTTTTCTACATCAATCAAATTTCTGATTTGCGTCCCAAACTTATAGATATTCTCCTTTTCTTTTTGAAACTCTTCAACTTCTTTTTCCGAAAGCATCGCAGATAATTCCTTTCTTTTCGTTTCAAGGGCTATGGTCTTCTCGTTAAAGGCGTTTTCTTTTTCGGTAAAATCGGTTTGCGTTTTTTTGCAATTTGCGATTTTTATCTCCAAATCGTCTTGTCCGGTTACAAAATCGCGCTGTTTTTTTTCAAAATCTTTATAAAATTCGACGACTTGCGCGTGTTGGTTTTCTATGGCAGTATAATTTTCCGTCAACGATTCATATTTTGAATTTGCAGTTGCCCAATGTTGCTTTTCCGTAAGCGTCAGTTGCGATTTTTCCAAATCATTTTTCAGTTTTTTAAGCGTTTGAGACCGCTCTTTTTGCATTTTTTCCAAACCGCCTATTGCCGTCAAAACAGGTGCAAGTTGTTTCTCTTTTTCGGCGATTTTAGTATCTAATTCTCTAACGCTTTTCAAAGTTGGTTCTACATTTTCTTTTTCGGTTTTTGCCGCTTTTAGCGCTGTTTCCGCTTGTTCAAAAGCCGTTTTTGTCGTTTCAACATTGTGTTCTAATTCGGGAAACTTTATCTTTGCATCGTTGATTTGGTTTTGCAAACCGGACAGGTCATTCAGCCATTTTTTTGCCGTTTCAATGGTTTGTAGTTCGGTGTCAAGTTGTTGTTTTTGTTTTTCAAACTCTGCTATTTCATGGTTCAGTTTTTCGATTTCTTCTTCCGAAAGGATTTTTATGGCGCCTATTTCGAGTAGAATTTTGTCTAATTTTTCTTTTTCGCTTTTGTTTCGTTCAAAGACTTTTTTAGAGATTTCGCCATAGATTTCTGTTCCGGTTATTTGTTCTAAAAGTCCGCCTTTTTCGTTTTTGTCTGCTTGCAAAAAAGCGGCAAAACTGCCTTGCGCCAGCATGACAACTTTGGTAAATTGTTCGAAGGTGAGTCCGACGATTTCAATAATTTTGCTGTCGCAACTGCGTACCTGGTCGGCAACAATATCGCCGTTAATCGCTGCAATTTGACGATTAACGGGTTTGAGGTTTCCTGTGCGGGTGCGCTCCTGTTTCCACGACGAGACCCATTGTTTTCCATTGACTTCAAAAACGATTTCCGAAAAACAGTCGTTGGTGCCGCGTGTCATCACGTCGTTGTTTTGTCCGGTGATCTCCACGCGCGGCGTTTTTCCGAACAATGCCAGCGAAATAGCGTCAAGGATAGAACTTTTGCCTGCGCCTGTTTTTCCTGTAATGGCGAAGATTCCGGCATCGGTAAATCTCGGCTCGGTGAAGTTAATCTCATTGACATCTGCCAGCGAGTTTATATTTTTGAACTTGAGTTTTAAAATTTTCATAATGCCATCAATTTTCAATATTCAACTCGATAACTATCCCTTTATAAGAGTTTTGCAACTCCTCTTTTTGTTCGGTCGCAATGTTGTTTTTTTCGAGCAATTTGTCAAAAACATCAAAAGTATCAAGTTCATCAAGCGATTGCGTTTCATCTTCCAACGTTAATATCTCGGATAAATATTGTTTGTTTTGAAGTTTTAGAATCTCTATTTTGCTGTCCGCAGTTTTTTCGTTTGCCCAAACCGTAAAATCGGGGAAAACTTCGTTCCCATCGTAAATAATTTCAACCCAAACAGAAATGTCTGATTTTTTCAGTTCGCTTAAACGTTTCTCTATGAACTCTTTATCGCCGCGGATAGATTCTAACTTTTGAAAAACAGGAATTTCTACGCGCTCTATGCTGAGGTCGTCTTCTCCAAAACCGACTACATAAACGCATTTTTTCTGTTCGGCTTCTCCAAAACCCATCGGAATGGGCGAGCCGCAGTAACGAATGTTGTGCTGTATTACAGAAGGAATGTGATGATGCCCAAGTGCAACATAATCAAATGTTTGCGGAAAAATATCGCTTCCGACACATTCTACGTTTCCGATATAAATATCCCGCACGCCATCATCTTCGGTTCTCTTGCCTCCTATAACCGACAGATGTCCTGTGGCAATAACAGGAATGTTTTTGCCGAGTTCGTTTCGCTTGTTCTCGGCAAGTTCAGCGACTGTTTGGTAATGTTTTTTGATACTTTCGGAAATACGGGTCGAGCGGTCAGAATATGTCTCGCCCTCTGTAAAACGACTGATGTCCCGCTCCCTCAAAAACGGAACAGCGCACACTATGGCAATAGGATTTTTGTTACTATCCCGAACCACAACGATCTCATCATCAGTTTCTTCGTTCGCATTCCCAATAACGCAAACATTCAGAGCAGCAAGAATCTCTTTCGGAGCATTAAGAAAACTTGGCGAATCGTGATTCCCGCCCACAATAATCACATTCTCACAGCCGGAATTACGAATTTTGAGCAAAAAATCGTAATACATCTTTTGCGAACCGCTACTCGGCGAAACAGTATCAAAAACATCACCCGCGACCAATAACAAATCTATCGCCCGCTCTTTTATCGTCGCCTGCAACCATTCCAAAAATGCAAATTGCTCTTCCTGTCGCTCCTTTTTCGAATAAAGCGTCCTGCCTAAGTGCCAGTCGGAGGTGTGTAAGAGGGTCATGGGGTTTCTTGTTTGAAATGTGTTGTCTAACTTGCTCATAGCGATATAACGGATATTTTTTCAAATTTATTTTGTTAAGGCAATACTTTTGAAGAAATTTTCTAATGTTACAAAATTTTGTTTCTATTGTATTGCTCAACCAATTCTTTATAAGGTATATATCTGTCTGTAACATCCTTATCCATATTGATAATGTCATACCTGTCCAATCTTTTAAATAAAGAAGCCTTTGTGTTTTCGTAATTTATTGATAATCAGTTGTATTTTTTCTAAAATTCTATCAAAAGTTGTTGAAAATCTTTTTCGCTATCGCCTTGTGAAAATAG
>WRLA01000055.1 GCA_009777825.1 Bacteroidales bacterium | reverse complement strand
TGGATCTTGTGACGGATGTTGTGCAAATGCAGAAGAAACAAACATTCCTGCCAAAACCATTAATATTATCTTTTTTTTCATTTCTAATTACTTTTATTTTTTTTACCTTTATAATATGAAATATCCGAACTTGCTGGTGATAAAGCATGATAAACTGTCAGAATGAGGCTGTCAGAATGAAATTTTCCCTCAAATTTCAGTCTTGAACCTGTCTCATCGGTTTCATAAAAACTCCCATCTTTGCTAATTCTTACTTCGTAATGTTGCTCTCTTCTATTTTCAAAAAAATCAATCAACTCATCTCCCTTTGTAGTTACAATGACATTGACTTGATACATTTTTATTTCATGATTTCCTGCTCCGTCCCAGCAATCATATTTTTCTTCACATTCATAACTTCCCACCCATTTATCCCGATAGTCCGTATCTTTCTTACATGCCGTAAAGAACACGGCTACTATTGCTAAGCAATAAATAAAATGTTGTGTTTTCATATCATTATATATTTTAAAATTACGCTGCAAAGGTAAACATTATTTCGTCAAAATCATCTTTTTGGTGTCAATAATTGTATTATTTACCAATAAGGTGTACATATACATTCCTGCCGACAGTTCAAAACCGTTGATGACAATGCTGCCCAAACCTCTTTGAGAGATGGTATAGGCGTTTATTTCTCCACCTTGCATATCGTGGATAAGCAGTTTTGCGGAAGTTGTGTTTTGGGGTATATCAAAACGAATTTCCGTATTTGCTGAGAACGGATTGGGGGTGTTTTGGAATAACTTGGCTGTTGCTACATCTAATATATTGTTTCCGCCGACGGATGTGTTTTTTAGCGGACTTTCATCTTGAATTTCTTCCTGTTCACTGCTTTCATCCGGATTTTTTGGTGGTGAATAGGCAGGGCTATGTTGACAACACGCGTCAATTTGCTCCTGTAAATTGTCTATTTGAAGTTGCTGCTCTTTGATTGCTTCGACCAATACGGCAATCAAATCAGTATAAAACATAGCTTTTATGCCATCGTGCATCTCTTTCACTACTTCCGGAAAAACTTGTTCTACCTCTTGAGTGATAAATCCGAGACGAAAATCATCATCTCCATCATCTTCTCTGTCTTTATATTGAAATCTTACGCCTTGCAAATTTTTTACTTTTTGCAAAGAACCTCTCATGGGTGTAATATTAGTTTTGAAAGAACTATCTGAAGTCTGAAGAACTCCCTTATCCTCCGTTTCCATTGCCGTATGGCTTTTATTGCAATAAAAAGGTACTATCTTTTTCAGTCTTTCAGAGTAACAGGCAAAAAAATCTTCCTTCAGTGCGACGGAGATATGAAAAAGGCGGTCGGTGTAAATATCTCGGTTGTGGTTCAATGTTTTGCGTAAACTGTCCTCCTTGCGACCTATATTTCGTGCAAGCCACGCGACGGGTAATCCTCTTTCAGCCAATTTTTCCTTTATCAGACGGCAAATGTCGATACTTCCTATGTTCATTGCATTATTTTTTTGCAACAAAAAAGCGTGGAACCATAACTATATTTGCCTTAGAGGTCTTAGGATGCCGGCGGTACAAATAAGTAGTCCACGCCGATAAACGGCGTGATTACTAACTACCTACCCCTGTACCGTCCGAATGTTCCTAAGATTCTAAGACAAGAATACAGTTAGCGCCTTTCTATTAACTATTTAACAACTTGGTTTTCATCTCGTTTAAAATATATTTTTGTTTGAGGGCAAAGATACGAATTTTTCTTTACTTTTTCGTCAAGTTATTAATAATCAACTACTCATATAAAAACGTGATTGTCAGTGATTTATTTTGGTTTCGCATTGATATTTTTGCGATTTCCCGCAGGGAAAACACTTTATTAACCGTAGATTTTAATCTACGGACAAGAAGCCTACATATACCCAAAGTCCCGCAGGGACGACACTTTATTGCAACAGATTCTAATCCTCAACCGCAGCATAATTCCTCACTTTCACCTCCACATCTTCAAACGCCAATTCTTCCTTATGTAACACATAATCATCACCTTTGCACTCATAAGCCGCCACATACATAAACGCATCATCCTGCCGTAGCGCTTCGCCCTCTTTGGTTTGCGACTCTTCGCGGAAGTGTCCGCCGCAGGATTCTTCTCGGTGCAGTGCATCTATCGCCATCAGTTCGCCGAGTTCGAGAAAGTCCGCCACGCGTAGCGCTTTTTCCAATTCAGTGTTCACGCCCGCTGCCTTTCCACCGACTTTCACACTGTTCCAAAACTCTGTTTTCAAAGCGTTGATGTCGGCGACGGCTCGTTCCAAGCCGGCTTTATTGCGCGACATGCCGACCTCGTTCCACATCGTCAAACCCAACTTTTTATGAAAATAATCAACCACATGGCTTCCTTTACACGACAATAATTTATCGATACGCTCTTTCACTTTTTGCGCAGCCTCCTCAAATTCAACACTTTCCGTCGGAATATGACCAATTTCGATTTGGTCTGCCAAGTAGTTTTGCATGGTGTAAGGCAGCACGAAATATCCGTCGGCAAGTCCTTGCATCAGTGCCGAGGCGCCGAGTCTGTTGGCGCCGTGGTCGCTGAAGTTGGCTTCGCCGGCGGCAAACAGTCCGGGGATGGTGGTGTGCAGTTCGTAGTCAACCCACAGTCCTCCCATCGTGTAGTGGATGGCGGGGTATATCATCATCGGCGTTTGGTATGGATTTTCGTCCGTGATTTTTTCGTACATCTGAAACAGGTTTCCGTAGCGTGCCGCAATGACCTCTTTTCCAAGACGTTGGATGGCGGAGGCGAAGTCGAGATAGACTGCCAAGCCCGTTTCTCCAACTCCAAAGCCGGCGTCGCAGCGTTCTTTGGCGGCGCGGGATGCCACATCGCGCGGCGTCAGATTGCCATAAGCAGGGTAACGCCGTTCCAAGTAATAATCACGGTCATTTTCCTGTAAATCAGCAGGTCGTAGTAATTTTTTCCTTAGTTTTTCGGCGTCTTCTTTACGTTTTGGCACCCAGATACGTCCGTCGTTGCGCAGCGACTCGCTCATGAGCGTCAACTTCGACTGGTAATCGCCATGCACGGGGATACAGGTAGGATGAATCTGCACAAAACAGGGATTGGCAAAAAAGGCGCCGCGTTTGTAACATTGCCACACCGCGCTCCCGTTGGACGCCATCGCATTGGTAGAGAGGAAGTAAACATTGCCGTAGCCTCCCGTTGCGACGATGACACAGTGCGCGGCATGTTTTTCTATTTCGCCTGTCAAGAGGTTGCGGGTGATGATGCCGCGTGCGCGACCGTCAACCAACACCAAGTCTAACATCTCACGACGTGTAAAAAGTTGTACCGATCCTTTGTGTATCTCTTTGCTCAACGCTCCGTAGGCGCCCAGCAGCAGTTGCTGTCCGGTTTGACCGCGGGCGTAAAAGGTGCGGGAGACCAAAGCGCCGCCGAAGGAGCGGTTGTCGAGCAAGCCGCTGTACTCGCGAGCAAAAGGTACGCCCTGCGCAACACATTGATCTATAATCAGATTGCTGACTTCGGACAGACGATAGACATTCGCCTCACGTGCCCGGTAATCGCCTCCTTTGACGGTATCCTGAAAAAGACGAAAGACACTGTCGCCGTCGTTGGGATAGTTTTTCGCTGCGTTGATGCCGCCTTGCGCCGCTATGCTGTGCGCCCGACGTGGACTGTCCTGAATGCAAAACACCTTCACGTTAAAGCCAAGTTCGCCCAGACTTGCCGCAGCCGCAGCGCCGGCAAGCCCCGTCCCGACAACGATGACCTCCATCTTGCGTTTGTTGGCAGGGCTGACCAAGTTTTGCGTCGCTTTGTAGTTTGTCCATTTTTCGGAAAGTTTGCCTGTCGGGATTTTTGAGGTGAGTGCCATGCTGTTGAGATTTAAAGATTTAAGAATAAGAAATAAGTCGGGATAGCGATGAAACCGAGCGTAATGACAACTGCAAAAACATCTCCAACGACCTTGATAATAGGCGTGTAAACCGGATGATTCAATCCCAACGTTTGGAACGCGGATTGAAAAGCATGGTCGAGATGAAAACCGATGGGCATCAACAGGATAATATAGAGAATACAGTAATATTTGTTGCCGAACAGGCGGTAAATCATCGGGTAAAAATCGTCTTTGTGTTCTATTCCTTCAGGCACGGGCAGCAATCCTTGTTTCACAAAATAAAAGTTGATGAAGTGGATGATGAGAAAGAGCAAAAGACAGATTCCCGTGTGTATCATGAAACGTGAAAAGGGCGTCCGTTCTGAGCGTCCGGGCTTTTTGTAGCGTATCGGACGCGCTCGCCGGTTGTGAAAATAGAGCCGAACGGAATAGACAATGTGAATCACGATAGCCGCCATCAAAACAACCTCAATGATTTTAATTAACGGAAACGTCCCCAAGAAATGAGTGATTTTCCGAAACGTCTGCTCGTGGTCGGGCGTGATGGGAAGAACGAACAGGTTGGTTATCAGATGCACCGGCAAAAAGATAATCATGAAAAGACCGGCGGCGGCAACGAATAGTTTTTTGGTAAGTGAGGATTGATGAAATTTAGCACGCATTACTTTTTCGATTTTTCTAACTTCAAAATCATCTCTTTTAGTTCCAACGACATCCTCTTACTGCCCTCCAATGCTCCAAAATTCACATAGGTAACGAAAAAACCATACAATGGTATAGATGGAGGATTCCCTTCCAACTCCAATTGATTTTCTTTAATGCACTGTTCTTTTTTTAATTCATAAAGAGCCACATCTTTTTTTTCACTCTGACGGCTAATCCAATAACTTACAGATAAGGTAATTGCAACGCCAATCACAACTACGGAAATTTCCTGTAAATATTTTTCAAGATTTTTCATGTTAATTCTTTCAATATTCGTACAATTTCAATTCGGGAATAAAAACAAAATCTTTTTTGTTTAGCGTAAAGAGTTCTATTTGGCGACAAATTGCCGTTGCTGCAATCAACGCATCTTCCCAGTCCAATTTGTGTGAAAGCGTGTAGCGTTCCATCAATGCAATAGCTGTTTGCGAAATATCTTGCCGGACAGGATACTGATATAATTCGTCAAGTGTCTGGCGCAACATTTTCATTTCGGCTTTATTACGTGCGCCAAAATAAAGTTCTGCCCGTGTAACAACGGAAATTGCAAGATTTTCCTCTCCGATAGCATCAATGGTAGCTGTAATGACAGGATTGTTTCGATAGTTTTCTATCAAAATATTAGTGTCGCAAAGTATCATAACGCTAATGCTTTGGTGCGTCGGGAACGTGTTTGTGCACGGTTGCTTTTAACGTCAATATCATAATCAGCCCACATGCCTCGCGCTTGTGACAATGCACTGTATTCTCTTTTTTTAGAAACCGGACGGAGTTCTCCTTCCTGCATTACTTCGGTTTCCAAATTCCACGATTGCAACAATCCGAGCAAAATGCCCATCTGAGCACTGTCTATTCTGTTTTTAATCTTTAATTGTGTCATATTTAATATAAAAATTAATTATGCTGCAAAGATACAACAAAATTAAATAATCGGTCCCGCCGCCACCAAGCGTTTTCCTTCTTCGTTGTCGGTGAAGTTTTCAAAGTTTTTGATGAACTTTTCTGCTAACGAGACCGCTGCTGTTTCCCACGCTTCGGGACTTTCCCAGATGGCACGTTGGTCGAGCATTTTAGCGTCAATGCCGGGCAAGGAGGTGGGGATGTGCAGGTTGAACACGGGGATAGTTGTCAATTCCGCTTTATCTAACGTTCCATCTAATATATAGTCAATGATTTTGCGTGTTGTTGCGATGTCAATACGTTTTCCGGTGCCGTAACTTCCGCCGATCCATCCGGTGTTCACCAAGTAGGCTGTGGCGTTGTGGATGTCCATTTTTTTGGTCAGTTCTTTGGCATAGACGGTTGGGTGGAGCATCAGAAAGGCGTTTCCGAAGCAGGATGAGAAAGTTGGCGAGGGTTCTTTGATGCCGCGTTCGGTGCCGGCGAGTTTGGCGGTGTAGCCGGTCAGGAAGTGGTATTTGGTTTGGTCGTTGGTCAGTTTGGCGACGGGGGGCAATACGCCGAAGGCATCTGCCGTCAGGAAGATTATTTTCTGGGCATGTCCCGCTTTCGACACCGGTTTGACGATGTTGCGGATGTGATAGATGGGGTATGAGACGCGGGTATTTTCGGTTTTGCCGGCGTCGTCGAAGTCGGGTTCGCCGTTGGGCTTGATGACTACGTTTTCCAAAAGGGCGTCGCGGACGATGGCGTCGTAGATGTCGGGTTCGTTTTCTTTGCTCAGGTTGATACATTTGGCGTAGCATCCGCCTTCGAAGTTGAAGATGCCGTCGTCGTCCCATCCGTGTTCGTCGTCGCCGATGAGTCTGCGGTTGGGGTCGGCTGAGAGGGTCGTTTTTCCGGTGCCGGAGAGTCCGAAGAAGATGGCGACGTCGCCCTGTTCGCCCACATTGGCGGAGCAGTGCATCGAGGCGATACCTTGCAGCGGAAGCAGGTAGTTCATCATGCTGAACAATCCTTTTTTCATCTCGCCGCCGTACCACGTGCTGCCGATGACCGCTTTGTTCTCTTTGAGGTGGAAGGCAACGAATACCTCGCTGTTCATCTCCATCGCTTGCCATTCGGGATTGACTGTCTTACAGGCGTTTAACAAGACGAAATCGGGTTTAAAATCTTTCAGTTCCTCCTCTGTGGGACGAATGAACATGTTTTTCACAAAGTGCGCCTGCCACGCTACTTCGGCGATGACGCGCACCTTCAGACGGGTATTTTCGTTGGCGCCCACGAAAGCGTCCACGACATAGAGTTTTTTACCCGATAACTGCTTGGCACTGAGGTTGTAAAGGTAATCCCACTTCTCCTGTGAAAGCGGTTTGTTGTCCGAACTTTTGCGACCGGGGTTCGCCCACCAAACGTTCTGTTTGGAACTCTCTTCCTCGACGATGTACTTGTCTTTGGGTGAGCGTCCGGTGAAAATTCCCGTGTCCACACTGACGGCGCCCAACGAAGTAACCACTCCTTTTTCGTAGCCGCTCAAATTTTTATCCGTTTCATGCTCATACAACTCCTCGTAGGAAGGATTGTAAAAAATCTCTGTAACTCCGTGGATACCATAACTTTCCACGTCTTTTCTGATGTTATCCAAATACTGTTTCATAGATATATTATATTTTTTATTAAACTTTTAATTTTGTATGCAAAAGTAAGACTAAAACGGAGATGATACGCGCTATTTTGTAATGAGGTATGAAAATCAGTAAAATACGTAACGTGGCGATGAAATGCCTTCGGCGATAAACGGCGTAGAATTTTCGCAAACAGAACGAGGTGTGAAACGGTGGGTGATAGAATAAAAGAACTTATATACTTTGGGATTTCCAAACGAGGAGGTAAAATACGGTTTTCTCAAAGAACTTTTAAGAGCAGTAATCGGAAATCGGAAATCGGACAATCGGAAATCGAACAATTTCGTATCTTTGCAAACCTAAAATCTATACAATGCGTAAAAACAAATTATTACTTCTTATCATCGTTATAGCAGCGGTTGTCGCCGTCATATTTGTTGTTGCTACGAGGAAAAAATCGGGGACAATCAGCGATTCGGATAAAAATTTTGCCGTCAGCGATACGGCGTCTGTCAGTAAGATTTTCCTTGCCAACAAGGATGGCTTTTCCACGCTGTTAGAACGGAATCTCGATGGTAGCGGTTGGACGGTCAACGGGCAATGGGAAGCCTCCACGCCGATGATAGACCTGCTCCTGACCACGATTTGTCGAATCAGACCCGCAAGTCCGCTCCCCAAAGCAGCCACCGAAAATATCATCAAACGGCTTGCGTACAACGCTACCAAAGTCGAAATCTACGGAACGGATTATCGCGTCAACTTCTGGAGAATAAAACTGTTTCCATACGAAGCCATGCTGAAGTGCTATTACGTGGGCGATGTAACCCAAGATAACTTAGGGACTTACATGCTGATAGACGGTTCCAAAATACCGTTTGTCGTCGTACTGCCCGGACTTCGCGGCTATGTGGCTTCCCGTTACGAAGTTGCGCAAAATGCATGGCGGACACACCGTATTTTTAATGCCGGCGCCAACGAAATAGAAAGTGTGCGCGTTGAAAACACAACCGACCCGAATGCTTCATTTATGGTCAACACCAACGTCCCGAACGGAAAGTTTGCGGTAACAACCCTCGCCGAAGAACCAATCCCACAACCACTTGACTCTCTGAAAGTTTACAACTACCTCAACTCTTTCAAACGGATTAATTTCGAATCCTTTACTTTCGATTATTTAAACCAACACGATGTTGACTCCATCCTGAACACAACGCCGATTTACAAACTCACACTTATCCAAAAAGATGGAAAAACGTATAACCTGCAATTTTATCCGCTTCTTTATAGAGACGTCGTAGATATAGAAACCGGAGACCCCATGCTTGATTTAGACCGCTGTTACGCCTATTTGGAGAGTGGGGAAATGGTTGTGGTACAATATTTTACATTTGATAAGATATTGCGTCAACGTGCTTATTTCTACCTGCGGAAGTAGTTACTCCACCATCAAATTACACCCGCGCAAGTCGGAATCGTCGAAACGTCCGGAAACCTCAAAAGTTCCATCCGGAAAAACCGTTCCAAGGTCTTGAGTAGCAATGAATGAACAAGAATGGATGTTGGCAAGGTCAATGATGTTGACTCCGCCTTTTCGTCCGATTTTTGCCGGTGTGAGCGGGTCGTCCGGCTCGCGGGTCATGATGCGCATCCAGAGCGGTGCTTGAAATATGCCGCCGCCTTTTGAGTAGGCTTGCGACAACAACTCCGCCATGCCATATTCGCTGTGAATATGTTGTAAATCAAATCCTTGGCGCAATATTTCGTGCAGTTCGTTGCGTGTCATCTCCCGACGTTTTCCTTTCATGCCGCCTGTTTCTACGACAATGGTATTTTTTAATGGCAACGGATAGCGCTCCGAAAAATCCAATAAGGCGTAGGAAACGCCCCAGAGCATCGTTTTTGCTCCTTTTTGCTCCAAATCTTTTAATTTTTCGCTTAACGAATGATGGTCGTGAAGATAAAAACCGCTGTCGGGATGTCGACTTTGCTCCATCAACTTTTGCAGCATATACACCAGCGAAGAGTCCCCCCGTTCCAAATACGACGGCAACAATGCCAAAAAACAATAATCTTCCGGATTTCCGTAAAAATATCGAAACCCTTCCGTAAAACTTTTTTCATATAACGCGACATCTTTCACAAAATGGCGACTCGTCTGCATTCCCGAAGTTCCGCTGCTGCGAAAAATTTTCTCAGGATTCCATGCGCCCGTCTGTATTTGATGCGTCTTGAAGAGAGAAACCGGCAGAAAAGGGATTTGCTCCAACGACGAAACCCGCTGCGGCGTGCGACAAAGTAACTGTGCAAAATCTCGATAGACTTCGTTGTTATGATACTGATAATCAAATACCTGCAAAGCAACTTCGGTAAACGATTCCGGCGTGAGCGTAAATATATGTTCGGCGTTTATCATGCGGTTTTGGAAATAGCGTAAGTAGATGTTGCTCAACATAGCGTACCCCATTACATCTCATAAGGATTTAACACCGAAAGGCTTGGGATACTCTTAAAATCATCTACATTTCGCGTTACCAACACTAAATTATCAGCGATGGCAGTTGCTGCAATAATGGCATCGCCTAATTTCATTTTTCTGAATGAACGTTTCAATTCTATCGTTTTTTCTGTAACGGCTTCATTCAATGGTAAGATTTCAGATAATGACACAAAATTACTTATAGCCAGTGTTTTGTGTGGCAAATTGTTGTAGCCAAGAACTTCAATTTTTGTTACCACTGAAATTAAAAACTGTGTATTGAACAGGTTTTCGACAAAATCAGAACCTTTTGCAGGTATTAAGTCGCCCATATAGTCTATCAGCACATTGCTGTCTATCAAATATTTCTGTCCCATTCTTGTCGTACTGTTGTTAAATATTGATTGAATGATTTTGTTTCCTCGGCATTCAAAACACCTTTGAATTGAGATGCATTTGTCGGCGTCGTATGTTTTAGTCTCTCTACATCTTCGGAGACATAAATCAAAAACTCCACTTTTTTCCCTACATAATGATGGGGTAAAGCAAGTTCTACTACTGCTTGGCTCGGAATTAATGTCGTGTGTACCATAATCTTTGCGTTTTCGAACTGCAAAGGTACGATTTTTGTTTGAACTTCAGCCACCAATGACACGAATAAAAATACAGCATTTCACAGAGTTTTTTTAAAAATCGTACCTTTGCACCGTATTAATTTTAGACAAATGAAACTATACCCTCTCATAACAGAACGATGGATGAGCGATGGCGGTGCCGTGTTCGGCGTCGTGCCGAAAACTATCTGGGGACGATTTTGCCCAGCCGACGACTTAAACAATGTCCCCACCTGTGTCCGCTGCCTGTTGGTGGATACCGGCGAAAAAATCATCCTCTTCGACACAGGAATGGGCAACAAACAAAACGAGAAATTCTACAAATACCGTTTCATATACGGGGATGAATCGTTGGACAAGGCCTTCCGTAACATCGGCTACCGCTTTGAAGATGTAACCGACATCATCTTCACCCATCTGCACTACGACCATGTCGGCGGCGCTTTCCGTCGGAAAAAAGATGAAAAAACGGCTACGCCGGTATTTCCCAACGCGCAATATTGGTGTTCGTTCCGGCAATGGCAGTGGGCGACCAATTCCAACGTGCGCGAGGCGGCTTCCTTCCTGCCCGAAAACCAAAACCCGCTCTTAGAAAGCGGGAAGTTGCATTTTATTGAAGAGGAGGGCTTTTTCACGAAAAACATCTACCTCCGCATGTTTCACGGACATACCGACGGACAAATCATCCCCATCATCCAAGTTAATAGGAAAACCTTTGCCTTCGTCGCCGACTTCATCCCGACCGTATTTCATCTGCCGTTGCCATACATTCCCGCCTACGACACCCGTCCGCTCTTGAGCATGGAAGAGAAACAACAGTTTCTCGATGAGGCGGTTATGAAGAACTACTACCTCATCTTTGAACACGACCCTGCAACCGAATGTTGCTCACTTGCCAAAACCGAAAAAGGGGTACAGATGGATAAAAGATTTACCTTGGAAGAATTGATAAAATGATAAAAAAGCCCTGTCAATGATTTTAAAACCTGCGTTGATATGTTCTTTTCTTTCGGGGGAAAAGGGGGGCGTCATCTGCATACTGACTCTCGTGCAATTTTCAGTCCTATCGCCTTGACGCCCGTCAACGTGTCGTCGCGCATGGCTTGTTCTATGTAAAACTTGTACGTTCCCGTGTATGGAAACAGAAAGTGCGTCCGGTAGGGGAATTGCAGCGTTTTTGTTTTGCCCATGCCTTTTCCGAGCCACTCGCCGTAGGGGTTTGCCAGGTCGCAGTTGACCGTGTCGCGTGCAATTTGTCCGTTGGGGAGGAAGACCGTAACGAAGAAATAGATGTTTTGATAGCGGTAGTTCACCGTGTTGGAAATGTTCAGATAGAGCGTGTTGTAGGTCAGTGTGTCGTCAATTTCAACGTCGAAATATGCCGGCATCGTCGAACACCACGCCTCCTCCGGTATCGTTAGGGATTCGTCGTAAATCGTCTGCGTGTCGCAGGAGGCGCACAACGATGCTAATAATAATGAAAAAATAATGGTATGTTTATTTTGCATTTTCACCTGTTTTCTTTCCTCGGCTGCCTCGATTTCTATTCTGTCTCTTATCATTATTGTTGCGTTGATGTTTGCGTTTGTCGAAGCGGGTCAGGTCGTCCAAGTTCATTTTTTGAAAGTCAATCTTGTCGGCGACAACGTTATCGGAGACAAAGTCGTCTAATTTAGCGGGATATTGCGATTGTTCGTTCATTTTGATGATTTTCCACACCGACATCAGGGGGAGGTCGACCATTTTATTGATACCGTGTTCATCGGAATAGGCGTAGGTGAGCAGGTGCTTGAAGACGTCGGCTTTGACAAAGACTGCTGTCTCTTTTTTGCTTCGCAGGCGGACGGTCGGCGCGGGGAAATAGCGCACGACGTCAACGTAGGTGTCTTGTTCGTAGTTCAGGCAGCATTTCAGTTTTCCGCACTGTCCCGCGAGTTTTTGCGGGTTGATGGGGATTTGCTGTGTGCGTGCCGACTGCGTCGAGACCGACTGGAACACCGAGACCCACGTCGAACAGCACATCTCGCGCCCGCACGACCCGATGCCTCCCACCTTTGCAGCTTCCTGACGTATCCCTATCTGTTTCATCTCCACTTTAATACGGAACTGCTCGGCTAAAATCTTGATGAGTTCGCGGAAGTCTATCCGTTTGGCGGCGGTATAGTAGAAGATGGCTTTGGCGCCGTCGCCCCGAAACTCTAAGTCATCGAGTTTCATATCCAATTGCAGGTCACGGATAATGCGGCGGGTCTGCGTCAGCGTTTTGCTTTCCCGGCCGATGCTTTGTATCCAGCGTTCTATGTCTTGCAGCCGCGCTTTGCGGTAGATCTTTCTGAAAGTAGCGGAGGGAGAAACGTTCTTGCGCTGCATCTGCAAGCGCACCACCTCGCCCATTAGACTGATTATGCCGATGTCATGCCCCTGATCCGACTCCACCGCCACAACGTCGCCTTCCTTTACCTCCAACGTCGGCTCGTAAGAGAAAAACTCCCTGCGGTTAAACTTAAAACGGACTTCTACGAAGTAAAACGGCTTTCTTTCCTCCGGCAAAGGAATGTCTTTGAGCCAGTTATAAGCGTCCAACTTGCAGCAACGGGTGTCGCAAACATGTCGCGTTTGCGCCGTCGCCTTCAATTCTTTCACTGTATTCAATTGAGAGGAAGATCCCTCTATGTAATTGTCATTCATTGCGTTACAAGTATTTCTTTATGTTAAATACACGGCTTTTTCATGCCTTGTTTTCGTTTTACAAAGATACGTTTTTTTGGGAAATCGGAAAATAAGGTTTTTATTTATGATGGACATGATTTTTCCCATGCCCATAAGCCCTGAAAGGGCGAAATCCCCTGCGTAGGGCATAAAAACCACCCCTCATCCCAAAAGCCCTGAAAGGGCGACATCCATAGCCCATACCTTGATGGCGCCCTTTCAGGACTTGATATGGGTTTTGTTTTATGAGCGTAGGGCGCTGCCTTACGCAGGGGGATATAAGGTTATTGCCCTCTCTTTCGTCTGAACTGTAATTTTAATGTGATTAGTTATTGCATAAATGATGTGTACTATAGAACGTCTTTGGAAATGGCTGAAAAAAGATTGTTTGAACTAAATAACACATTTTATAAACGAGGTTAGTATAGTGCAACAAACAATTCGTGAACATTCGTGCCATTCGTGGCAAAAAAGAAAAACCAGTGGCAAAAACAGGCTTATTCCCGTGTCAAAAACTGCGACAGACAGTTCTGAATCATCCAATAGACGTCGTAGTTGTTGGCTTGCAGGAGGGAGTCGTTTTTGAAGTCGCAGAAGCGCATAAAACTATATGCGGCGGAGTCGCTGGTGAATCCGGTAATTTGTTTCACTAAGGCGAGGTTGTATTTGGGATATATCTGACGTTCAAACTCTTCCTGTCGGACGAGGCTGTCGTATTTGCGCTGCATCTTGCCTTCGTGACTGTATTTGTCGTACAGCGTTTGGATGATAGATGTGGAGAGACCACCGCCGCCGCCAACAGTGCCTAATATTGCCCTTACCCTATTACTCGTGCTAATAAGTTCTTCCGGGTCGAACCATAGAGAGTCGTTATATTTCCTTCCATTTTCCATATTGCGATAGAAACGCTCAACCAAGGCAAACTCTTCCGGTAGCGGCAGGTCGAGGAATGTGCATTTGAACTGGCTCCACGTTGCGGGCAACGTGTCGAAGAGGCTCAGCGGGAGTTTTTGAAACTCGTCCATAGTGCGTAGCGCGTCGAAGGAAGATGGCTTCAACATCTCGTGGATGGGCGGCGGTTTCATCTGCCAGCGAAACCTGCTGCTGTCGGGACGCAGCAAATCCTGTGCCTGCACACCGGCAACGGTCATCAATAAAAACAGTGTGAGTATTACTTTTGATTTCATTGCGACAACGATAAAAGAAATTTAGAACACAGATAACACGGATAACACAGATGAATACGGGTTTTTATTTTGTGGACAATCATATTAATCATTAAAATCACACTAAAATCATCGTTCAGACAATATTATTTTTTTTGTTACCACGCCGTTTTCCGTTTGTATGCGGACGAAATAGATGCCGGAGGGTAAAAACGAAATGTCAATGGGGATGGGATGTGAGATATGCGATGTGAGACGTGAGACATTTCTGCCAAAGACATCAAAAACATCCACACTCTCAACGCTCCACTCTCCACTCTCAACTTTCAACTCCCCGCTTGTCGGATTGGGATAAACCGTGATTCCGGAGGTTTCGACCTCTCCGATAGCCGTCGTTCCTGCAAAGTTGGCGACCAAAACGCGGGACGATGTTACCTCGAAGGAGAAGTATGCGTAATCAGAAACCGCAACGTCATTTTCCGTCCAATCTACAAATTGGTAGCCGGGATTGGCGGTTGCTATGACGATGACGGGATCTCCGCAGGGGACGTCGGTATAGTTGTGGTCAACGGTGCCGGCATACGACGGATTGGCGAAGACGGTAACGCTGAAAGTTTTCCGTTCAAAGTTGGCGACCAAGGTGCGCGATTCGGTTACCAAAAATTCATAATCAGCGGTGTAGCAAACCGGTACGTCGTCTTCCGTCCAGTTGACAAATTCGTAGCAGCAGCAGGTGTCGGGGATTGCCGTTACGGTTGCCACGTCGCCACAAGAATAGATACCGCCGCCGGTAACTGTGCCGCCCTGCGGTGGGTTTGCTAATACGGTGATTTCGTAGCCTTGCCGTCCATATTCAAAGTTGGCTGTCAAAACACGGTCTTTGGTTACTATAAACGTATAAACGGCGTCGGTAGAGACTTCAATGCCGTTTTCCGTCCAGTCTATAAATTTCCAACATTCGCCGGCAGGAATTGCCGTTACGGTTGCCGTTTCGCCGTCGTTGTACGTGCCGCCGCCGGCAACTACGCCGGCAACCACCGGATTTGCTAATAAAACGATGTCGTAAGTCCCGCCTTGTGCGAAAACATTACCTGCGCACAGCACCGTGATGAGCGCCATGCAAACTGTTTTTGTAATAAATCTTGCCATGATTATCAGATTTTTAATGTTTTACAATTTTCTTTGTTACTACATTGTTTTCGGTTGTAATTCGCACAAAGTAGATGCCGGAGGGTAAAAACGAAATGTCAATGGAGATGGGATGTGCGATATGCGATGTGAGACGTGAGACATTTCTGCCGTAAACATCAAAAACCTCCACACTCTCAACTCTCCACTCTCCACTCTCAACTTTCAACTCTCCGCTCGTCGGATTGGGATAAATCGTGATGCCGGATGTTTCTACCTCTCCGATAGCCGTCGTTCCTGAAAATTCGGCGATTAAGGTACGGGATGCCGTTACCACAAATGAATAAACAGCGTCTATAGAAACTATCATGTCAGCTTCCCTCCAATGTACAAATATGTAACCCTCTGCCGGAGTTGCTGTTACTGTTACTTCTTCGCCGCAATCATAGGCGCCGTCGCCGGTAACATCGCCGCCATCTTCCGGATTTGCCAAAACAATGATTTCGTACTCTGTCAACACAAAATTTGCCACCAATGTACGGTTGCCGGTTACGGTGAATGTAAAGCAAGCCTCCGTAGAGAGTGCAACGCCGTCTTCCGACCAGTAGAGAAATTCGTAACAGGGGACAGGAATTGCACAGATGGTAACATCATCGCCACAATCATAGGCGCCGCCGCCGGTAACGGTGCCGCCCTGCGGTGGATTTGCCAAGACGATGACTTCGCAGCCATCTCTTTTTGGTGCAAAGTTTGCCACTAAAGTACGGTTTTTGGTTACTGTAAAAGTGTAATAAGTGTCCATAGAAACCGGAACGTCATCTTCTGTCCAATTGACAAATTCGTAGCAATCGTTGGGGATTGCTGTTACGGTTGCCACGCCGCCGCAGGCGGGAAACGAGCCGCCACCGGTAACTGTGCCGCCCTCCGGCGGGTTTGCTAATACGGTGATTTCGTAGCCTTGCCGTCCAAATTCAAAGTTCGCCACCAAAGTACTGCTTTTGGTTACGGTAAATATGTAAACAGGATCGTTAGAAAGCACAACGTCATCTTCCGTCCAATTGACAAATTCGTAGCAATCGTTGGGTATTGCCGTTACGGTTGCCACGCCGCCGCAGGCGGGAAACGAGCCGCCGCCGGTAGCTGTGCCGCCCCGCGGGGGGGTTGCTATTACGGGGGTTTTGTTGTCTTTCCG
>WRLA01000054.1 GCA_009777825.1 Bacteroidales bacterium | reverse complement strand
TTGATACGACAGCGTTCCGCCGTCGGTTACGGTGGCGGCGACGGTCAGGGGGTAGGTTGTTCCCGTAGAGGCGATTGGCACAGTCGCTCCTACGGGTTGTTCGGTGATGGTTGGCGTTTGCGCGTTGCCGGTAACCGTAATTAAGAAATCCTGCGTATAATCCGTTCCGACGGCAGTACCGTCGGTGATGGTTGCGGTGATGATGGCGGCGCCTGCCTTTATGGCGTTGAAGATATTGCCCAACACGATGGTTGCGCCGGTTGTTCCTGCGTCTTTAATGCTCCAGACGATGGTTTTGTTGGTGGCATAACTCGGCACTACCATTGACGTGAGTGTGCGCGGTATGTTGGCGATGGCTGCTGTGGGAACGTTTTTAATGTTGGTTACAGGATAAAACGACGGCGGCGGTTGCAGCACGTTTCTCACTAAATATTCTAATGTGATACATTGTTCGTCGTTTATAGTGGTATTATATATCATAAAATCCCAGTCGAAGAAGTAGCCACTTGTTCCTATGGGCAGGTCGCTGACGGTACCGGCAAAGGAATTACCGCTGGTATTGCTCCATGCAAATCCGCCCTCGTATTCAATTCCGGCGCCGAATCCGCATTTAATCCCTGTTAATTTAGCAACAAAGGTAAATTCGGCGGCGGCGCCCCAAGTAAGCCCATGGCTTGTTGTTTCGGTGTTGGATATTTCCAAAGTTCGGGTAGAGAGACCGCTTGCTGCTACCGTTTGCCAACCTTGTCCGGTAACGTCGGCGCCCGGAACCGGAGTGGAACGATACGACGCCGGTTTGCCCACCTCCGTGTAGGTTGTCAGGGCATTCCCGCGAATGGATTCCAAGCCGAACTCCTGCGCGATGGCTTCATACTGGTCAACGGTGATGGTCATCGTGCGCGGCGCGGCGGGTATGCTTACTACCGTTTCTTCCCAACCGCCCGGAATGATCTCGTTAAAGGTATGACCTTGCGCCAGTAATTTGTCCATATTGTCCATAATTTTAAGGATGGAATAATATTCTGAGGCGTATCTTTCGTATTCCGTATCTTCGGGGTCTAACTCGTATGTCAGTTGGTATTCAAGGGTAGTCAATCTGTATTTATAAGTGTTGTACTGGTTTAACGTCATCAGTCTTGATTGTGGCAGGAACATGTCATACCTGTAGCGCGTGTAGGGTATCATGGTAACGATAACGCGGTCAACGTCGCTCGGCGAATTTACCGTAACGCTGGTCGTTCGCTCGCTCGACGACTGATACTCATATCCCATGCTTGCCGAAAATTTAAGTTCAAAATTGACGCCGCCAATATTCGCAACGCCGGCAACCGAAAAATCATATTCAAATCCGGTAATAACGCTTCCCGTTATGGATACGCTCTGATTGGTAGATGTCCCCTCACCCACAAAACGACTGATGGAGGTAGAACCATTGGACGAGTAACTATCGTTGAGCGCGTCTAACTCTGCAAAATGCGGCGCCGCCTGCAGGATGGCAACGATCTTGGGGTCGGTGAAATAGTAATCTTTCTCGCCCTTGTAGCGCATCAACATGCCGTCGTTGTCGTAATCCACAGGCGCGAGGCTCAGGTTTATAAGAGAACTTTCCTCAGAAGTAGGAGCAGTTACTACATCATACGTGTATTGAGACGTCCACAGGTCATCTATTTCGTTAGTAAGAATGACCGAGCCTACGGTGAAATACACGCCGTTATCTCTGGTGGCATGAACGAAAATCACGCCTTCTTTTCCGGTTGGGTCGTTGGTGAAATTTCCCGCTACGACTTGTCCATACCAAGTGAGCCAGAAACCGGAATGTGTTGCGCCATTCAAAATGGCGTTGGTGGCATTTTCCACAAGCGTAAATTTATTTTCATACCGATATATCCCGCCGTCCAAAAAGACCGCCTCAGGGTATCCCGGTCCTTTTTCCTTAAATGTAACTAAGGCGACCGGCGAATTAACCGTTACATCGTCGCCGGTACAGACAAGTCTCCGTGCGCTGTTTGTAACGCCATCGAGAATATCGAAAGCGCCAATATAGATGCCGCCTGTTACCTGTCCTTGGTGTCCGAGGGTGCCGTCGTAGTTAAACCACGTTATAGCTGTTTTCGGCGCATGGTAGGTAGCGTATCCGGCATCGTTTTTTTCCAAATCCCACGAATTATCCTTTGAGAAGTATCCGGCGACAATAATCTCCTTGATACCGTCGCCGTTGACGTCGCCAATAACCACGTTTGCGTCGCGCAGGTTGTACAACTGCTCGCCGGCGCTGTTCCGAAACCGCAACGACCGCGTCTGTTTCAACTCCATCGCACAATCGTCGCCCGCGTAATATATCAACATCCGCGAGTAGCAGTTGGCTACATTATTTGAAATGATGTTGGATTCTCTATTAAAACTCGCCATCACCACCAAATCGGCTTTACCGTCGCGGTTCAGGTCGCCGGCGCTCAACTGAACCGACAGATAATTCCGTTTATTATTGTTCAAATTGGCGTTGTTAAATTCCGATGGCAAGGTGATGGTATGTTCCAATACAGGACTACCGTTTGCATGTGAATAGATACGTATTACATTTGGTGAATAGTTTTCGCCCGGCAAATAAACGGCAATTTCATCTTTCCCATCGCCGTTAAAATCGCCCACCGCCGCCGAAACAACCGCATTGGCAGACCACGCAGGCAAATCGGAAACAGCCTGACCCGGAAATACTAACACATCAGAAAAATTTTCGCCAATCGGAACAAAAAACAATAGAAGAGCACGGGCGTCATTGAAGCCAACATGAACTACATGATCTAACTTTCCGCTACCGGTAAAATCCCCTGCCCATATCTTATCAAAGTCTATTGAGCCGCCTAACACCGATTGCAAAAACTCACTGCTCACCAAAGATTTTCCGGTCAGTGCCGATGACGATTTTTTCGAATCATAAAGGTATGTCGTGCCGTTCCGTGAGTTTGAAACCGCCAATTCGTGAAACGGATTGATGTTTTTGACCCCCTCGCCATACGGATTGGAGTTTGTCGGGTCTTCCCACTCGTTGGGCGCCCCCATCGGAAATCCCATCAGCGATAAGATCTCATTCTTGTTGGGCGGCTCTTGCGCATATACGCCCGATATCGCTACTAACGTACATATCCATGAAAGGATAATCACTCTGCCAATTTTCATTAAACTCATGAAATTACTACTGTTTTGCTGTTGAATTTGTGCCATAAAGTTTTACTTTTAAATGATTAATAATTTGTTTAAAAATTTTCGGCAAAAGTACAACGTCCGGCTAAAACCCATATCCGCTATTTGGAAAATCATATCCGCTATTTGGAGAAAGTGTCGGAACGGTCTTTTTTCAGCACAGAGACGCAGAGAACCACAGAGGTTCACAGAGTTTTTTCTTGCGTCTTTTGCGGCTTCCCTTTGCGCCCTTGCGTTAAAATTCCCCTTCTTTGGAGGGGGCAGGGGGGCTCAAACGCAAAGACGCAAAGATTTCACGCAAGGAGCGCAAAGAATAAATGTCTTGTGTCTAACAGTCTTGTGTCTAACAGTCTCACATCTCACTCAATTATTCAGTTATTAAAATTTCCGTACCTTTGCACCACTAAATTTAAATATTACATCTATGAACATTAGAAAGTATTTTGCAGAAATGTTAGGTACCATGGTATTGGTACTGATGGGTTGCGGTAGCGCTGTTATAGCGGGCGACTATGTTGGATTTTTAGGCATCTCGTTTGCTTTCGGACTGTCGGTTGTGGCAATGGCGTACACCATTGGCGGAGTCTCCGGATGCCACATCAACCCCGCCATCACCTTTGGCATGTGGGTTGCACGGAAAATCAGCGGCAAAGATGCCGGGATGTACATGCTGTTTCAAGTCCTTGGAGCCATCATCGGCTCTGCCTTGCTGTGGCTCATCTCGGGAAAATGCGGCGATGGCAATACCGGCGCCAATCTCGTGAACGTGGGCAATGGCTATTCGGTCTTGCAGGGCGTTATCGCTGAGGTCGTTTTCACCTTCATCTTTGTCTTTGTCGTCTTCGGAGCGACGAGCAAATTGGGACACACGAAGTTTGCAGGCTTGGCTATCGGCTTGGCGTTGGTGCTGGTTCACATTGTTTGCATTCCGATTACAGGTACCTCCGTCAATCCGGCGCGCAGCATCGGACCCGCCATCTTCGCAGGCGGCGAGGCGCTCAACCAACTGTGGATTTTCATCATTGCTCCGTTAGTAGGCGGCGGAATGGCTGCTTTGAAATGGAATTTCTTTGAGAAGTGAGACCATGTAAAAGGCACTATTTAAAAGTATCTTAGCACAATGACAAGCAACAAGATACAGAAAAAATATCCGGATTTCATCATTTACGAAGCAGACGATAACGTTGCAAAAGTATCGGTGAGATTGGCAGAGGAAACTGTTTGGCTAACCCAAAAGCAGTTGGCGGACGTTTTTGACACTACAAAGCAAAACATAGGTCAGCACATTAAAAATATTATAGATGAAAGCGAATTGGACAGAGATTCAGTTGTAAAGTTTTTCTTTACAACTGCCGCCGATGGTAAAAACTACAATACTGAACATTATAATCTTGATATGATTATTTCGCTTGGTTACCGTATCAATTCCAAAGTTGCAACCAAATTTCGTCAGTGGGCAACAGAGCGTCTCAAAGAATACATTGTGAAAGGTTTCACGCTTGACGATGAGCGACTAAAAAACGGTGGGGGTCGGTATTTTCGAGAACTTTTACAACGCATTCGCGATATTCGTTCCTCTGAAAGAAATCTTTGGCAACAAGTTACGGACATTTATGCTACAAGTGTGGATTATGACCCCCATGGCGCAATAACAATAGATTTTTTCGCAACCGTACAAAATAAAATGCACTATGCAACCCATAGGCAAACAGCAGCCGAAGTGGTTTATAATCGTGTTGATAACGAAAAAGTTATGCTTGGTATGACGAATTTTAAGGGGAGTTACATCACAAAGGAAGATGTCCGTATCGCAAAAAATTATCTTTCAGAACTTGAACTGCAAAAACTGAATCTACTTACCGAAGGATTTTTGGGATACGCTGAATTGCAAGCATTAGAACAAAAACCTATGACGATGAATGATTGGAAAAACTTTTTAGACCAACAACTCAAAATGCTGAACAAAGATATTTTGAATGATAAAGGTAAAATCTCACACCAACAAGCCGTTAGAAAAGCAGAACAGGAATTTGAAATTTATCGGCAACGTGAAATGCGGCAGTTGGAAAGCGATTTTGATAAGGCAATTAAACAACTATCTCAAACGTCAACTTAAAAATGAAAAAGTATATTTCTCTGATAATCATATTCTTCCTCTGCGGATGCAGCATCAACACCTACCTCACCATTGACGTGCTGAAACCCGCCAAACAACCCGTATTGGAAAAATCGGCGGACGTAGCCCTCATCACCGATGTCTTCGACCCTCCAAAGTGCGGACAGAGTTATCTTTACGAAAACAGAACCGTTTTAGACACAACGTGCCGCGTGCGCCTGCACGCCGAGATTTTTATGGAAGGCGTGCAGGACATTGTAGGCGATTCGCAATTTTTCACGGATGTCGCCAACGTCGGACTGCTCCAAAAAAACACCCCCCTTTCCGACATACTGTCGCTGACGCAAGACGACAATCCCGATATCTTATTGGTTCTGAACGATTTTAAGATGAAAGATGAGACCTATTTCGTACCATCCATTTACGGCGGATATGCCGTTACGCGGGGAATAATCTCTACCTCGTTGCTCTTTTACGATGCGGCGTCCCAGTCGCTGATTGGGAAAAAATCTTTGATAGATTCCGTCTATTGGATTTCGAAGGAGATCTCGCGCTACGAGTTTATGAATTTAGAGCGGGGAGAGCGCGAATCCATCTTGGCATACCTTGCTTATGAGGCAGGTAAAAAAGTGGCGACCTACTTTTTCCCCTCATGGATGGAAGTTGACAGAGTGTTGATTGTCGCCCCCGGAAAAGAATCACTGAACGCCTCGGAAGCAGCCCTGGCAGGTGCATGGGAACGGGCGGACTACTTCTGGGAAGCCCTGTCGAAAGACAAAAACAAAAAGAAACAGTCGGCAGCATGGTTCAACAGAGCCGTCTATCAGGAAATCAACGAAGACTTCGAAACAGCGATGGACTACGTGAGACGCGCCGACGCTCTCCATTCCCGTAAAATCCATAAAGTCTATTTGGAGGTTCTGGAAGAGCGGGTGCGGATGAAACGGGAGTTTATTGAATTAAAAATAGAATAAATTATGTGTAAAATAGAAGGAATTACCGTGAAAATCAGAAAGATTGATTTTTCACATCAGGGAAAAATGGGACTTCATTTGGAAGACGGGAGGCAACTATTTGTTCCACTATCTATGTTCCCCGATATTAAGCGGCTTACGAAAGAAGAACAAAAAAAATGGCGAGTTTTAGACGATATTTACTTTGATTTTGATATTCCGACACTTTCAAAAGTATTCTCAGTCGAAGAAGCCATGTGTTTGTGATATGAAAAAACTCCTCTCCATCCTCTTTTTCCTCCTCGCCATCCCGTGTCTGTTGTTATTGGCGATGGCGATGGTGGCGCCTTACATCCCGCCCGACAAGGTGGCGTTTCCTGCTTTTGCGGGACTGGCTTTCCTTTGGATTGTTGTGGCGAATTTGGTGTTGACCGTGCTTTTGTTGTTTACTAAGGCGAAGATGGCGATTCCGGGAATTATCATGTTGTTGTTCAGCCTTTACGACGTCTCGCAGCACTATCGTTTTGCACCGGAAGAGTCGCAACCGGCAAAGGAGGATATTAAACTCTTCTCTTACAACTGTCAAGGATTGTACAGCAATTATGAGAAGACGCACGGAAAGGCGCTCTCCGATTCCATTGCGTATTTCATAGCGAAGCAACAGCCCGATGTCGTTTGTTTGCAAGAGTTTAGAGGCGTGAAAGAGGAGGAGATAAAAACTTTCATGGACGACTTTTCCAAAAAAATCAACGCCCACGACTTTCACTATCAACGCTATTTTATTGACCATCTCCAAAATTCCTCTTTATGTCTGATTACCCTGTCGAAGTTTCCGGTTGTCAATAGAGATGCCATCTTGCTGGGAAAGAGACGGATAGGAATGTTTACCGACTTGCTGATAGAAAACGACACCGTGCGCGTCTTTAACGTTCATTTACAGTCAACCCGTCTGGCGCAGAAAGATATTGACTTTGTAATGAACAGCGCTCCCGATTTGCAAAACGCCGACAGTTATAAAAACATCTACTCTAAACTCTCCAACGCCTACCGTTTACGGGCGCAGCAGGCGCGTCTTATCGCTTTGGAAATCAACAAGTCGCCCTATCCCGTCATCGTCTGCGGCGATTTTAACGACACGCCCACTTCATTTGCCTATCATCGAATCGCCAAAAACCTTGAAGACGCTTTCATCAAATCGGGAAAAGGTCTGGGAAACACCTACAACAATGCCCTCCTGCCGCCCATCCGCATTGACTACATCCTGTACTCAAAAACATTCCAAAGTTGCGCCTTTTCCGTCCTCGATGCGCCCTATTCCGACCATTTTCCGGTGATGGCGACGATTAAGAAAAATTAATCTTTTATACTAAACAGCGCCGATAACCGTTATTTTAATATCATTTTTAAACTTTATCAATACATTGATGTCGAATACAAAGCAGATACATAAGCCATTAATCATATTGTTATTGTCGTTTTCATTTTGCAGCGGCTACGCGCAAACCGGTGGCAATCACGATTTTAAGTTTCTGACGCTGACCAACTCGGCACGCTCGGCTGCTTTGGGAAGTTACTGGCTACCCATAAAAGACGGCGATGTGAACAACACACTTTTCAACCCTTCCCTGATTAATTCGGATGTACATCATTCATTTGCAATGAATTACATCAACGACTTCGGCGGAATCAACTACGGCTATGCGATCTATTCGCACACGTTTGACAAGGTGGGAAGTTTTGCGGCATCCATGCAGTTTCTCAACTATGGAACCATGAAAGAAGCCGACGTAGCAGGCAATACCTACGGCGATTTCTCTGCTAACGAACTATCTGCCAACATAGGGTGGGGGAGAGAGTTGACTCCGCATTGGTCTATCGGAGCGAATTTGAAGTTTGCCTACTCCTCCATGTATGCCGACTATAACGCTTTCGGATTGGGCGTTGACGTGGCAGGTTCTTACTTTAACGCCGAAAAACGTTTGACGGTATCTTTGGTCGCCAACAACATCGGCTATGTGCTTGAGCCCTATTCGCAGTCGGAAGATAGCAATCGTTGGTTCCCGTTTGCCATGTCGTTGGGTGTTTCTCAAAGATTGGAACACATTCCTTTGCGTTATGTGTTGATATACAACAACATAGAGAAATGGGACTTGCGCGGCAACAGCCAACCGACTACCACCATTGACCCCATCACCGGCGAAACGACCACCAAAAAAAATATTGACAAGTTTGGCGATAACCTCATGCGCCATCTGACTTTCGGAGCCGAATTTACTATAGCAAAAGTCATCAATCTGCGCGGCGGATACAACTACGGACGGCGTCAAGAACTGAAAACAGAGACAAGAAAAGGCATGATGGGATTTAGTTGGGGATTGGGATTGAATTTCAAACGTTTCTCCATTGATTACGGTCGTTCGATGTATCATTTAGCCGGGTCGCCCAATTATTTCACCTTTTCCGCCAACATAGACCGTTTGATTGCCAAGCGATCTCCCCGCGCCCCCAAGTCGTACGATGAAAAAGATTGACATTGACCCCGACGCCGGTTTTTGCTTTGGCGTAGTCCGCGCCATTCAACAGGCGGAAGAAGCCCTTGCGCAAGAACCATCGCTGTATTGTCTTGGCGACATCGTTCACAACGAAGAAGAGATTGAGCGACTACAGCAAAAAGGGCTGAAAACCATCAACAGAGAACAGTTTTACAAAGAAAAAATTCCCAAAGTGCTGATTCGGGCGCACGGCGAGCCTCCCGAATATTACGACTTTGCCCGAACACACGGTATCACCTTGATTGACACCACATGCCCCATCGTCATCCGCCTGCAACAGGAAATCCGTAGGGCAGGGGAGGAGATGAACGAAAAATCGGGACAAGTGCTCCTCTTCGGGAAAAAAAACCATGCCGAGGTCATCGGACTGAACGGACAGATCAACAACAGCGCCATCATCATCGAAAGTCCGCAAGATATTGAAAATGTGGACTATACAAAGCCCATCCGTCTTTTTTCCCAAACCACCAAGAGCGTGGAAGAGTTTCAACAATTATCCCAAATGATTCTCGACAAAACCCGACTGTGCGGCAACGACGACGTCGTCGCATACAACACGATATGTCATTCGGTATCAAACCGTTCCGAGAAGTTATCTGCGTTTGCCAAAGGATACGACGTCATCGTTTTTGTGAGCGGTCGCCAGAGTTCCAATGGAAAATACCTTTTTAATATATGCCGTGAAAATAACAAACGCACCCACCATATCTCCAAACCGGAGGAGTTGGATGCGTCATGGTTTCGGACGGAAGATTCTATCGGCATCACCGGCGCCACCTCCACACCTCAATGGCTGATGGAGAAGATTGCTGTGGAAATTACAAAAGCACGCAGATAACACAGATTGAACAGATTTTCGCAGATATAAAAAAATCTGCGTTTATCTCTCATATCTGCGTTATCTGCGTGCTAAATTATTTTTGATATAGTGTTGAGCAATTATTAATCAATGCAAGCTACTGTAGTTACCGTGCCTGTGAAATTAAGAACAAGATTGCCCATCACAGGAACTTCGCTAACGTAGATAGTCATATTAACTGTGCTGATGCCATCAAAAATGCTTTCAACTGTTACAGGACATATTGTTCCGCTTACATCTGCGGTTGTTTCGCCCACAGCGTAAAATCCATCTTTTGTTTGTGTTAACTCTGCTTCGCAATCAACTTTCATCGGAACGGTTCCTCCCATAAATGCTTCATCAACAGAAAGTTTAATGGTGTTTAACTTTTGGTATTTTACGGTAATAGGGTTGTTTGCTTCTACCGGCATATTCATCGGCGATGTCATGGTCATATCGCCAAAGTAAAAGCCAAGAACCAAGGTAGCATAATCATCATCATTGTGAAACGGATTGACAATTACCGTGGCTTCGGCAGTAAAACCACCATCGTTGGTTGTGCAGGTGATAATGGCTTCGCCCGTAGCGTGAGCTGTTACAACGCCGTCTTCCACAGTTGCAACATACGTATTGCTGGACGTCCATGTTACAGAGAGATCGTCTGCATTTGAAGGCGTAACAGTCGCCAAAATCGTTGCAGTGCTGTCAACATAAAGCATTAAAGCATTAGGACATACCGTAACTTCGGCTACTTTTACCTTGACATCATCTTTCTTGTCATCATCTTTTTTGCATCCTGCAAAAATACCTACAGCAGCAATCATCACGGCTGCCGCCATCGTCATTAAAATTTGTCTGTGTGTGTTCATATAAACGTGTTTTAAAATTTTGCGGCGAAGGTACGATTTTTATTTGACAATCTTACATCTCACAGCCGTCCCGCCACCACCTCCGCAATATCTTTCACGGGGATGACATTTTCTTTGTTAAAGGTTTTTTTGCAGAGCGGGCAGGCGGTAACTAAGTAGTCGGGGTCGGCGGCGCAGAGGGCTTGGATGGCTTCGCGGACGATGTTGCCGCGCTCGGCGTAGTTGATCTCGGTGTTGGCGAGGCTGCCGCCGCAGCAGAAAGCGTCTTCGCGCTCGTCGGGGATGCTGACCAAGATACCGGTCTTTTTCAAGATAGTGCGCGGCTCCTCGTAAACACCGCTCAGACGTCCTAATTCGCAGGGGTCGTGATAGATATATTTCTCGGCGGTCTTGTGAAGTTTTATCTTTTTCTCTTGTATCAGCATGTTGATATACTCCGTATGGTGCATGACGGGGATGTCCAATTGATAATTTTCCTTGAAAAACTTGTAGCAAATAGGGCAGGAGGTAACCAATAGTTGCGCTTGGGACTCTTCTATCACTTTTTGATTAAATGCAATCATTTTTTGTGCCGCTTCCTTCGCCCCGCTCAACATCATCGGACGACCGCAGCACACACCATCCTGTTCGTCAATGAAAGTATAAGGTATTCCCGCTTTTTCAAAAATCTTAATCATGGATGTTTTGATGGAGGGTGTCAGGTGGGTCATGCAGCCGGCGAAGTAGGAAAGCCCCCCCAAGCCCCCTCGAAAGGGGGGATGTGAGGCAAATGCCGTCGTTACGGAATGTTCTTGTTCTGTGGTGGAATCGCACACCTCCCCTTTCGGGGGGGCTTGGGGGGGCTGTAGATAATCATACCGATGTCCTTCTGTTTCAAAGGGTGATGTGCGGGTGAGCAGCCGGTGTTGGTTGGTTTTAATCCGGACGGGGCAGACTTCTTCGCAACGTCCACACATCAGACAGTTGTTGGTGAGTTTGCGCGATAAGGTATGGTGTCGCTCGCCGCGCAGGAAATAGACCGACTGCACATCATTGATTTTCGCCGCCGTACTCAGTTGGCAGACGTCAATACACATTCCGCAGCGGGAGCAGGCGTGGAGTTCGAAGTTGGCAAATCCGCCGAGTTGGTCTTCGGTTTTCAAGCCCCAGTTGCGCAGGAAGACAAGCTCTATCTCTGTGAAAATGTGCATGTAACGACTAAACGGCATCACGCAGAAAAAGACGCCGAGCGCCAGCGAGTACGCCCACCATGTCGGATATTGCAGGAGGTCTAACGGCAGGAAAAGGTCGAAGAATTTCCCCAGTGTTCCGGTGAGAAAGTGTCCGTTGTGATTCAATCCCGAAGTAAAACTCTCTGCCAAAAGACGCAACGGGAAAATCGCCCACAAGGAGACCAACGCCACCTTGTCGAAGGCGGTATGTTTGGTCGGACGTTTCATCCCTGTTACTTTCGGGCGGATGCGTTTGGCGATGGCGACCAACAATCCACTGAGTACCAACAGCAGGAAGAAATCCATCAGAAATCCGAACAGGTAGGCATACCGGAACGATTCGCCAACGGGGAAATATTTCAGGAAAATCGCTAAATGCAGCGGCTCAATCCACTCTCCGGTGGCGGCTGTTGATTGGAATTTTCCGACGACAATCAGCATAAACCACCCAAATGCGATGCTGGTGTGCATATAGCCGAGACGCAGGTTTTTTCTGAAAATCCGTAAATGCAGCAGACATTCCGAAAAGCACTCCCGACTGGATTTCAGCGTTTTAGTTGAAAAAATGTTTTTCCAAATCAACTTTTTCCCGCTTTTCGGTATTTGGATAAACCATTGCAAAAATTTGATAATCAGTACCGAAAATAAAAAGATTGTCCCTATATAAAAAGGAATAACGAAGATGTCAAAATAATTCATAGCGTAGTCGTTTTTGATTGTTTCCACTCCTGTAATTGCTCTTTCATCAGCAGAATCACGTTTCTGGTGTTGACGCCGTGCGGACAGGCGAGGTAGCATTTACCGCAAAACATACAGTTTTCCAACGCCTTTTCTAACGTATCCAACTGTCCACGTCTCAGCAACAGGTTGATTTCGCGGATGTTAAACTCCGTAAAGTTGCCGGCTGTGCAGGTCGAGGTGCATCCGCCACACGAGATGCACAGCCGAAACGTCGGTTCCAAATCCAAAATTCGGTGCGCTACCGACAAATCTGCCGTGTCCATGTTGATGGAGCGCGGCGCAGACATTTTATAACCAAAGGTGTTCATATATATATAATAGTGTTAGACGTTTTTACTCTCAAAAAATTCCCACACCCGTTGCGCCGCCGCGCGTGCGTCTGCCAAGGTCTCTTTGACGGTGGCGGGACCTTTTGCCGTTCCTACCAAGAAGATTCCGTCAATGGGCGAGTGCTGGTCGTCGTAGTGGCGGTCGCGCGGACGGAAAAAGCCGTAGTCGGACTCTATTTCCAATTTTTTCGAGAGTTCTTTGGTGGTCTTCGAGGCTTCGATGCCGGTCATCAGCACCAACAGGTCAACGGTCAACGTTACCGGCTTGGCGATGAGGGTGTCTTCGGCTTTTACCCGGATTTTCCCGTCCATCATGCCGGAGGCTTCCGAGATGCGTCCGCGCACATAATAGACGCCCCAGCGCTCCTGCGACTCGCGGTACAACTCCTCGAAATATTGTCCCGACATGCGCATGTCCATGTAAAAGTTGGTTACCCGCGTCTCGGGATGGTGTTTGCGGATCTCTATCGCCTGCTTGACGCCGCAGATGCAGCAGACGCGCGAACAGTAGAAGTTGCCGACTTTCTCGTCGCGCGAGCCGACGCAGTGAACAATGGCGACACGCTCAGGAACACGTCCGTCGGTGGTCGTAACCTTTCCATCTTCGCGCAACATCTTTTCGAGTTCGACGCTGGTAATCACGTTAGGATAGACGCCATAGCCAAACTCCTCCTTCCGCTCGGCGTCGAAAGCGTCGAAACCGGTAGCCATCACCACGGCGTCGCTCTCGATGATGCGCTTTTTCGAGGTCAGCGATTCAAAATGACCGTTCACCCGTTTGACGTCCAAAATCGCTTCGTTGTAACATATCGAAATGTTCGGATGTTGACTGCGCTGCCGAAGTTCTTCCATCACGTCCGACGCATCCCGAAAGTTGGGAAACAGTTGGTGCCACTCTTTGAGATGACCGCCCGTAGTCTCCTCTTTTTCAACGATTTCTACCTTAAAGCCCATGCGGGCAAGCGTGTTGGCGGTTTCCAAACCTCCCGGTCCGCCGCCGGCGACGAGTATTTTCTTCTCTTGTTCCATTGTTTATAAACTATCTGTTTTCTATAAAAAAATTTCAAAGCGCAAAGATAGAGCGAATGTGTGAAGTGAAAAAGACTATTTATACCCAATTTTGATGGGTATAAATACGGATTTTTTTGCCACGAATACACGAATAAAGGAGAAAAGCAGAAAGCAGAAAGCAGAAAGGTCGTTTGCTGCCACTCCGCTTTCTGCATTTTCCTTTCGCGCTTTCTGCCTTCTGCTTTCCTTCGTATGTTTTTAATAATGAATCGTATTCGTTTAAATCTCGAATTTGTTGTTTTAAAGATAAATTTTTTCTCTTTATCAAAAGTAGATTTTGATATGTTTTATGATATTCCGTAGAGTCTTTTTCACCTTTTGGATATTGTTTTGACTTTATTTTAAAATTGGATAAATATGCTTCAAAATACCTAATGGAATTGTCAAACATGAGAGTGTCATTTATTTGATTTCCTAAATTATTCCATAATCTTCCTACCTCAAAATTTAATATATTCAATGTGGTATCCATATACAATAATTTTTCAAACGCAATTATAGCAGAATCAATTTTACCTGCTTTTTCATACTTAATTGCTTGTTCTTTAAGTTCTTTCTTGAGTGATTTAGAATTTTCAGATACAACATTATTATCTTGTGCATACGAAACTTGAATAATTTCCTAAAATAGTAGCAAAAAACCTATAATTCGTTGTTTGGATAGTCTCTTATCTACGCTTACTTTACTCGCTGAATCCAATATCGATTTCTTTTCTGAACTTTTACTCGTTGTCATAAATTCCTCCTTTTTATATTAACGTTTATTATTTTAACATATTATTCAATCTGCAGATATTTTTCTGTCACCCTGCCAATTACCGTACTGCTTTTCGCAGGTTGCATACAACGGCATCCGGCGGAGCTGGACGCCGATATGATGTCCCCATGCGATTATCCTCCAAATTTTTATACGTATTTTCCATGTAAATCATTATATATCAACTGTTTATACTCATTTTTACTATGTGCATTTTGTGTACTTTTTGTTACCCAAAATGATACGAATACGCAACCCATAAAAACACGGCAAAGTGTACAACATTTTTTTTTATCTGTAAAAATTTTTTTCATTTTTTCTCCATTTTTTTCGAATGTAACTGTGCATTTCGTATTTTGTTTGTACCTTTGCCGGAGATATTGATATAGAAGAACTATTAAGATACAGAACTATGAAAAAGTTATCATTTATACTCCCCTTATTTTTTATACATTCAGCCTTTATTTTTTCACAATCCATGCAGAGTAGATTCATTGATTACGTAAATCCGTTTGTGGGGACGCAGAACATGGGACACACGTTCCCCGGTGTTTGTGCGCCGTTTGGCGCTGTTCAGTTGAGTCCCGACACCGAGATGATTCCGCACAATATTGACGGCGTCTATCAGCCTGAGGCGTATCGTTATTGCGCCGGCTATCAGTATGACGATAAGACGATTATCGGATTCAGCCATACCCATTTCAGCGGCACGGGACATTCCGACTTGGGCGACATCCTGATGATGCCCGCAACGGGCAACGTTCAATTAGAAATGGGAAGAGCCGAAAATCCGGCAGAGGGCTACCGTTCGTCGTTCCGCCATGAAACCGAACAGGCGCAGCCGGGTTATTACAGCGTCGTGCTCGACGACTATTCCATTCGGGCGGAACTGACTGCTACAGAACGGGTTGGCATTCACAAATATACTTTTCCGAAAGGAGAAGGGCACGTTGTGTTGGATTTAAGTTACGGCATTTATAACTACGACGGGAAGGTTTTGATTTCCAACCTTCGCGTGGAGGATGAATACACGCTCACCGGCTACCGCATCACGCGCGGATGGTCGCGGATGAATCATACCTATTTTGCCGTAAAATTCTCCAAACCGATTAAAAACTATGGCTGTAAAAACGATGAAGTGGTGAAGTATAAAGGTTTTTGGAGGAAATTCGACATGACGGATAATTTTCCGGAGATGTTCGGAACACATCTGACCGCCTTTTTCAATTTCGATTTCGACGAAGGCGAGGCGTTGGAAATACGGGTGGCGCTCTCGGCTGTTGATTGTCTGGGAGCGTTGCAAAACCTGAAAACGGAGACGGAAGGGAAATCTTTTGAGCAACTGAGACAGGAAACACAGGACAAATGGGAAAAAGAGTTGAGTGTCATCGAGATAGAGGACAACGACGAAAAAAAATCGGTCTTTTATACCGCCCTGTATCGCACCATGATTCATCCTTCACTCTATCAGGATGTGGACGGACGCTATCGGGGCATTGACCACAACATCCATCAGGCGGAAGCGGAAGAGGTGAATTATACCGTTTTCTCGGTTTGGGACACTTTTCGGGCGCAACATCCATTGATGAACTTGATAAAACGTGATTACAGCCGGCATTTTGCCAACTCGTTACTGCGTCATTATCAACAAAGTGTGCATAAGGCATTACCGGTGTGGTCGCATCACGGGAATGAAAACTGGTGCATGATAGGCTATCATTCCGTTTCGGTCATCGCCGACGCTGTCGTCAAAGGTATTGAACTCGACTACAGTTTGGCGTTGGAAGCGTGTTTAAACAGTTCCCGACTCTCTTATTACGACGCTATCGGCGATTATCTTCGTTTGGGCTACGTCCCTCTGGAGAAAAGTACGGTTTCCGCCTCGCAAACGTTAGAATATGCTTACGACGACTGGAGCATCTCTCAGTTAGCAAATAAGTTGAAAAACAACGATATAGCAAAAGAATATGCGCAGAAGGCGTTGAATTATAAAAATGTCTTTGACAGGACTTTGGGTTTTGCGCGTCCCCGCAACGAACAGGGAGTGTTTCAAGACCCTTTCGATCTCTTGGAAACACACGGACAAGGCTTTATCGAGGGAAATTCATGGAATTACTCTTTCTTCGTCCCGCACGATGTAACGGGTTTGATAGATGAAATGGGCGGGGAACAACGGTTTATCGAGCGTTTGGATTCGTTGTTTACGATGTCGTTGCCTGAAAAGTATTTTGCTGAGACAGAAGACATTACAACGGAAGGTCTTATAGGAAATTATGTACACGGCAACGAGCCGAGCCATCATGTCGCCTATCTGTACGCATGGACGTCCCAACCTTGGAAAACGCACTACCGCGTACACGAAATCATGGACAAAATGTATAAAAACAAACCCGACGGACTGTGCGGCAACGACGACTGTGGGCAGATGTCGGCTTGGTATGTCTTCAGCGCGATGGGGTTTTATCCCGTCTGTCCGGGCAGCGACCAATATGTTCTTGGCTCGCCCAATGCTTTGACGACTACCATTTATCTTGAAAACGGAAAGACCTTCACCATCAAAGCCCCGGCGTTAAATTCAAAAAATATCTATGTGAAATCCGTAACCCTCAACGGGAAACCGTATCACGAAACCTTCCTCCGCCATCAGGATATTATGGATGGGGGCGAATTGATCTTTGAAATGATCTCTCAATCTAAGGAGGAATGATATTTTTCATCTATTCTTTCACCACTTTCCGTATTACCACATCGTTTTCTGTTTGTATGCGTACAAAATAGATTCCGGTGGGGACATTTGATAAATCAAATGTGGTTTGCGATGTGCGGTGTGCGATTTGCGATTCGGTAACGGTCATCACTTTCCTGCCGAGCATATCGAAGACATCCACACTGTGAATGTCATTGCGGGCTTGACCCGCAATCTCGTCGTTTTCTGGGGATTGCGGGTCAAGCCCG
>WRLA01000053.1 GCA_009777825.1 Bacteroidales bacterium | reverse complement strand
CCACCACCCCCTCTATCCCGCGGTAAACGCCCGTCGCCAACGTGGAAACGACCGCAAGCGCAACGCCCAGCAACATCCCGATAACAGGTCCAAGATAAGGAATGATGTTCAGCAATCCGCCGATAAACGCTATCAGGAGCGCATTCGGGATGTTGAACGCCATCAGTCCGAGAAACTCCAGCAACATCATCACCGTAACCTGAATCGTCAAGCCGATAAAATAACGAGACAGCAACGCCTTCGTCTTGCTGACGACATTGGTGATTTTATGTTGGTTCTGTTGCGGAAAAACGGAGAGAAGAATCTCTTTGAATACCGGTTTGTCTTTGATAAAAAAGAATGACAGGAAAAAAATGGAAAAAATCGCCATCACAAACGAGGTTACAAACGACAGCACGCCCGAAAAGGCCGAACTGATGTTTTCCAAACTTATCCACGACTTCAACTTTTCCATGACACTCGCCTCTATATCATTGAGTTCGTCCATCCATCCGTATTGTTGCATGAAACCGTGAACATGTCCCCATATTTCATTGGAATAGTTTGAAAACTGCGTCGGGTCAATCTGGGCGATGGCTCTTGCCTCCTTGCCGATGACGGGAACGATTAAAAACAAAATGCCGAAAAACAGCGCATACACCATCGTCAGCGTTAGCAGCGTGGAGAGCCAACGCGGAAACAAACGAAATTTCCCCGCTTTCCGGATTTTTCTCGCCGACAGCCAATCCGCTACCGGACTTACCACCACAGACAATACGGCAGCAGCCACGATATAACCCGTGATGGCAGAGAAATACCACATCAGGAAAAAGGCTAACAAGACGCCGACAACTGTTAATACTATTTTTAATTTGGGGTTCATAATTTCACTGTTTTACTACTTTACTCCATCCCTCATTTATTTGCAAAAGATATACGCCTTGCGGATAAACGGATAAGTCCACCTGATTGCCAAAAGTTTCCTGTAACAATGCCCCTCGCATGTTGTAAACTTTTATATTGCTTTCTATTTCGATGTAAACCTTGCCAACTGTCGGATTGGGATATGATAAAATATTCGGCGTTTGTGGTACATCGGTGATGCCTACTTCATCACCAACCATAAATGTCGCTATTACTTTTGCCGGATAATTCGGATCTGCAATTATTGCATCATTAGTCATGATTACCGTGTAATTACCATCGGTTATAAATGTAATTATTCCGCCTGCTATCGTATAATCAATATTTGTGATAGCAATCGAACTTCCTTTATATACGGCAAAAACAGTGGGTATGCCTTCAAATTTTGCTTGGCTTGAAAAATCAATTTCGTCGTTGGCTTGCACTGTTTGTGGAACCAGCGTTTGAGTTCCCAAAAGTTTGGAATATAAGTAATCTATTACTTTAGAAACAGTATAAAGGTCGGATAACGGAAGTCGGTTATTGTAACAAGTTACATGTTCTAATACAGTGTTAGCGCTTAGGTCTAAACTGCTTATCTGATTGTCGTAACAACTTAAATATGTTAATGCCGTATTAGCGCTTAGGTCTAAAGTGTTTATTTGATTATTGCTACAAGCCAAAAATGTTAATGCCGTATTAGCGCTTAGGTCTAAAGTGTTTATTTGATTATTGCTACAAGCCAAAAATGTTAATGCCGTATTAGCGCTCAGGTCTAAATGGCTTATCTGATTATCTTCACATTGTACCCCTTCTAATCTAATATTAGCGCTTAAATCCAAAGTGTTTAATTGATTGTCGTAACATGTTAAATTTATTAAGTTAATATTGGCGCTCAAATCTAAATCGGTTACAGTTTGACCGTCACAATAAAACCATGTAAGCAAACAATTATCGCTGTTACCGGCAATAGTTGCCTGAAAAGAATCGAAACTGCCATAAAAATGAGTGATATTTTGATGGTCGCCTGTTCCGGTTCTTGTTTCAATTTCGGAACCATCGCCCCAGTCAATAGTAAACGGTTCGTTGGTTGTGGCTACAATAGTGATTTTTTTTATACTTCCTCCTTGCCATGTCAATTTAATTACATCTTTAGCCGTTAGATTAAAGATAAACGCAAGGCTGCACGCAAACAGAATAAGACTTTTTAATTTCATGACGATACTTTTTTTAAAATTAAGATTGCAAAGGTACAAAAAAATACACTACGACATCCGGTTAAAAATTTTTTCTTAATCTTTTTTCCACAATACTTTCTCTTTGGAAAATTTTTCATACCTTTGTGGCAAAATATAATAGCATAAATTTATGAAGAAAGAAGAGACCCCGCAAGAGAATAAGGCGCAATCGGAAAAGTTGAAAGCCTTACAAGCCACGCTCAGCAATATTGAGAAGAGTTACGGCAAAGGTTCTGTTATGAAATTGGGAGACAAGCCTGTAGAAGAAATCGCCGTTATCCCGACCGGTTCTATCGGTTTGGATGTGGCGTTGGGTGTGAAAGGTTTGCCCAAAGGACGTATCATCGAGATATTCGGACCCGAATCTTCGGGAAAAACGACCCTCGCCATACACGCCATCGCCGAAGCACAGAAGTTGGGCGGCATCGCCGCATTCATTGACGCCGAACACGCTTTCGACCCGTCCTACGCCAAAAATCTCGGCGTGGACACCAACGAACTCCTTATCTCTCAACCCGATAGCGGCGAGCAAGCCTTAGAAATTGCCGACAATCTGATCCGCTCCGGCGCCATTGACATCATCGTGATTGACTCTGTGGCAGCCCTGACACCAAAAAGCGAAATCGAAGGCGAGATGGGCGACTCGAAAATGGGACTACAAGCACGATTGATGAGCCAGGCAATGCGCAAACTGACGGCAACCATCGGGCGCACCAAGTGTTGCTGCATCTTTATCAACCAGTTACGTGATAAAATAGGAACGGTCTATGGCAATCCCGAAACCACCACCGGCGGCAACGCCTTGAAGTTCTACTCCTCCGTGCGTATTGACATCCGCAAAACAAGCGCCATCAAAGACGGTGAACAATCCATCGGCAACCGTGTGCGCGTTAAGGTGGTGAAGAACAAGGTCGCGCCCCCGTTCCGGCAAGCCGAGTTTGACATTATCTTCGGGCAAGGCATTTCGCGCATAGGCGAAATCATTGACTTGGGTGTTGACCACGAAATCATCAAAAAGAGCGGCTCGTGGTTCAGTTACGGCGAGACCAAACTCGGACAGGGACGCGATTCCGTGAAACAGATATTTGCGGATAACCCCGAACTGATGGACGAAATCGAACAAAAAGTACGGGAAAAAATCGCCGGAGGGAAAGCGTAATTCGCGAGATTGCTTCACTCCGTTTGCAATGACGTTTACAACATCCATGAAACCATCGGGAATAAAAACATGGGCGGAGGAAGACCGTCCGCGTGAGAAGATGTTGCAGAAAGGAGCGTTCTCGTTGAGCGATTCCGAACTGCTGGCTATCCTTTTGGGGTCGGGAAATCAAGACGAAACGGCGGTGGATTTGGCGCGTCGCATCCTAAAAGACGCCGGCGACAACCTGCAGGAACTGTCGAAGCACACTATCAAGTCGCTGTCGAAGTACAAGGGCGTCGGCTTGGCAAAGGCGGTTACGGTGATGGCGGCGTTGGAGTTAGGAAAACGGCGCATTTCGGGTAACGTCTCCAAACGCCGACAGGTCTCATGTTCAAAAGATGTTTATGACTTGATTTGTCCGCACCTCTTGGATCAACCCTACGAGCATGTCTGGGCGATTTTCCTTGACAGGAAAAACAGTTTCCTGCACAAAGAACTCATCGGCACGGGAGGCATCGTCGGCGCAGCCTGCGACATGAACCGGCTTCTTCGTGCCGCCCTCGAAACATACGCCACAGGCATCATCCTTTGCCATAACCATCCGTCGGGAGGCGTCGTCCCCAGCAAAGAAGATATTGCAATGACCCGAAAAATAACAGAAGCCGCCGCGCTGTTAGACATAAGAGTATTAGACCACCTCATCGTGGGAGGAGACAGGTATTATAGTTTTGCTGATGAGGGGAAACTGAAAGAGCATTGAATCATCGTTTCTATTTATTACCGTATTGACTATCTTAATCAGTTTAACAATTACAATTTTTCGGACAATAAAATAGCGTGAAAAACGACCTTATCTGAACCTCAGGTTTCCACACCTACAACATCGACAAACTCTTCCACGCCACCATACGGCATCGACTAATTTATCCTTGATGTTGTATAACCTACCTAAGCAAGCTAAACAGTGGAAAATGAGGCTCAAGAACAAATAGCAATACTATTTTTTAAACTTCTGTTTCATTTTTACATTATTTTATGTCATTGTTGTTAATACATTTTATTTATAATTCACCTGCAAAGGTGCGATTTAAAGTTAATCATGTCTCAGTGACTCCACGATATCCTGTTCTGCGGCTTTTTTTGCTGGTGCGTATCCGAAGGCGATGCCGACGGCGGCGGCTACGGAGAAGGAGATAAGAATACTCAGCGGGCTGATGATGGTCAGGATGCCGGTTATGTATTTGATAATCAGGGAGAGCGCCACGCCCAAGATGATGCCGATGATACCACCGAAGATGGAGATCAGCACCGATTCTATGAGGAATTGGATGGTGATGTCGCGTTTTCGTGCGCCTACCGAGCGTCGCACGCCTATTTCGCGGATGCGTTCTAATACCGACGCCAGCATGATATTCATGATGCCGATGCCGCCGACAATTAGCGAGATGCCGGCAATGGCTCCCAAGACGATGTTGAAGATGTCTTTGGTGCGTTGTTCCTGTTCTAAAAGCAGCAGCGGGACGATTATTTTATAATCTTGGGCGCCGTTATGTTTCCTTGCTAATTGACGTTCAATGACTTCGGCGACGGCAGAGAGTTTCTCCGATTCGTCAATCTGGACGATGATTTTGTCAATTTGGTTGAAGTCGGCTGCTGTTTCGGTTTGTGTGGTGTTGCTATTCGACCTGCCGCGTTGCAGGGAGTTTTTGGTGATGATGGAGCGGTCGTTGACGCGTTGCAGCACTGTTGTCAGGGGCGCGATAATCTGGTAAGCCGAATTGCTGATGCCGAGGCTGGTGTTGGAGGAACTTTCCAAACTTTTGTAAACCCCGATAACGGTAAACCACAACTCGCCACACTTTACCGATTTCCCGACGGGATCTTCTCCCGAAAACAGACGGGCTTTCAACTTATCGCTGACGAGGCAAACGGGTTTTGCTTCCGAGTATTGGATTTCGCTAAAGACTTTCCCTTGCACGATTTTTATCGGAAGCAGTGAGAAATAGTCTTGTGACACGCCTTTCAGTTCGGCTTGTTTTTGGATGCCGTTTTTCAGGGCTGAGACGGTGTAGGAAACTTCGGAACTGACGCGCACCACGTCGGGGATGGTCTCTTTGATGGCGTCGGCTTCTTTCAGGGAGAGTCCTTTGGAGGTTTTTCGGGCTTCTTTTTGTGAAACGTCTTCGCTCTGATTTTGTTCTGTCGAACTTGTTTTTTTATCTTCCTGTTTAATAGCCTGAATGATGATGTTGTTCACGCCGATGGTTTTCATCTGTTCCAATATTTCCTGTTGCGCACCGCTGCCTATCGAGAGCATAGCGATAACGGAAGCCACGCCGAAAATGATGCCGAGCGTAGTCAGCAAAGAGCGCAGTTTATTGACAAATACCGATTCCAATCCGATATGAAACAGTTCGATATAGCGTGTGATGGCGTTTTTCTTATTCATCTTTTTTCAGCAAAACGAATTTGTAGTTATTGGGATTTTCGGGAACGCTGAGCAGCACCTTTTGCTCTTGCTGCAACCCTTTTTCAATGATGACGAAGTTGTCGTTGCTGCGACCGGCAATAACTTCCTGCCGGACGCTTCCGGTATAAACGTAACTGATGGTGTCGTCGCTAAACAACGCTTCCAACGGGATGTAGAGGACGTCGGGAATGGTCTCTATGATGATGTCGCATTGGGTTGTCATGGCAGGTTTCAGCAGTGAGTCGGAATCGGACAGAACTATTTGGGCTTCATAGACTTTGGCTACGCTGTTGCGCAGTTGCTCTCCCACATTGGCGACGGCAATAACTTCTCCGCGGTAACTTCGTCCGGGCAGGGCGTCAATACCGATATTCACCTGCTGACCGACCTTTATCTTGCTGATATCCACCTCGTTGATGTATGATTTCGATATCATTTCCGACAGGTCGGGCAGTTTTGCCACAACGTTATTCCACGGGGAGAACTGTGAGCCGCTTTCCAACTTTTTCCCGTTCCAGTCTTTTTGATAGATAACCATCCCCGACTGCGGAGCGTAAATAGTGAATTGCGATAATACATCTTCATGTCGTTGACGGATAATAAGTTGCTGGTTGAGGTCAAATTGAACTTGCGCCACCTGCGATTCCGCTTTGTTTTTTCGCAACGCATAATTTTCCGTTGATTGCCGGTAGTTGCGTTCGGCTTTTTCCAAGTTGATGTGCGCTTGTCGCTGAATGGCAGGCGCTTCATAAATAGACTGCTCTATCTCAATTTGATACTGTTCCAATTCAAACTTTTGATTCACTAACTGGTCGCGGGCAGAACGCAATTCCAAAGCAGTATCTATTTTCGACTGATTGAGTTGGGATTCTAATTTTTCTATTTCATTGTCCAACTCTTTCATTTTATTGACCAAAGGGGTTCGGTCAACACTCGCCACAAAGGCGCCGGAGTCAACCGCAGTACCTTCGGCAACGATGCGCTCAATGGTGAGGTTGCTGTAGAAATAGATACTTTGTAATCCTTGCGGTCCCAGTATCTCTTTAGAGCGTTTGGCTTCCAACTCCCCCGTACTGCTTACGGAGATGACAAAATCGCCGCGTTCGACTTTTGCCGAAATCTCTTTCACCGAACTTTCGCCCTTAGGCAGCAAAAACAGCAGTAGCGCTATACCCGCGACCACTGCAACGGCGATATAAATGGTTTTCTTCTTTTTATTGATGTGCATTGTAATTTAATATTTGATTTTTTTACTGTACTATCTTTGCGTCCTTTGCGTTAAATCTTTGCGTCTTTGCGTTGAAAAATAAAAATCACATCTCAAACTTCCTCTGGTCGCTTTGCACCTTTCCATCAACGAGCCGGATGGTGCGGTGGGCATAGTTGGCGATGTCTTCTTCGTGAGTAATGACGATGATGGTGTTACCTTGCCGGTGAAGTTCGTCGAACAGTCCCATGATTTCGATGGAGGTGGCGGTGTCCAAATTTCCTGTCGGCTCGTCTGCCAAGAGTAACGACGGATTGTTGACGAGCGCCCGCGCTACGGCAACACGCTGACGCTGACCACCGGAGAGTTCGCTGGGTCGGTGCGACATGCGGTCGCTCAGTTGGACTTTCGTCAAAGCGGTTGTTGCTCTGTTGATACGCTCTTCCTTCGGCATTCCGGAGTAAACCAACGGCAGCATTACGTTTTCGAGCGCCGTGGAGCGGGACAAGAGGTTGAAAGTCTGAAAGACAAATCCTATCTCACGGTTGCGTATGAGGGCTAATTCGTCGTCGTTGAGTTGGGATACGTCGTTTCCGTTCAGAAAATAATGCCCTGCGGTGGGGGTGTCGAGCGCTCCCAGAATATTCATCAACGTTGACTTTCCCGAACCCGAAGCGCCCATCAATGCCACATATTCATTTTTGAAGATGCTGATGTCAATATCCTGCAACGCCTTCACGACCTCCGCGCCGGGGTAGTAATATTTGTGCAGTTTTTCTAAATGAATGAGCGGTTCCATCTTTTATAATAATTTTCGTTCATCGAAATAGAGTTCTTCGCGGCGTTCCCAGTCGAAAAGGGTCAGGCGGCGCAATTCGTAATAACTTCGCCAGTAGTTCATCATCACGTTGTAATAATTTTTCAGGGCGTTATCGCTTTGAACCTGAGCGTTGTTGATGTCTAAAAAGGTTACCTCTTTTCCCGCCATGTAACGCAGTTGCGTAAGGGTATAACTCTTTTGTGCAATGGTGTCTGATTTTGCGGCGATGGTGAGTTGTTGCTGCTGCATGTTGAAACGGGCGACTTTGACGTAAATGTCCTGCATCCAGTCCAACTCTTCCTGTTCTACCTGTGTTTGTATCAGTTCGAGGTTCGACTCCGCCATTTTTATCTTTCCGCGTGCCACGCCCCAGTCGTAGATGGGAACGCTCAGCCCCAAACGTACCTGTTGCTGGTCTGTCGGATTACGGTAGGCGTCGTCGAGTCTCTCGCCGGTGGCGGTCAACCCGAAAGAGGCGTATAGCGTGGCGTCGAACCGTCCTTCCATCTTCGAACGGTTCAGGTTGCTTTTGGCTTCAATCATACGCCGCTGAAACGACAATGCGGTGGAAGAGTTGGCAACGGCTTTGTCGAGCACCTCCTCCACATTGAGCAAAAGGAAAACATCCATCTGTGGTGGAATAAGCGTAACCGGAAGTTGGTCTTGCAGCCGCAAAAACGACTTGAACTGTATCAACTGATTGTCGTAGTTGATCTTGCAGTTTTCGACGTTGGAAGTCGCCTGCAGCAACTGCAACTCTATCTGCAGGAGGTCGGTTTCGGGGATTTTTCCCATCTGAAAACGACCCTGAGACAGCATAAACAGCGTGTCGTAGGCTGCCATGTTCTTTTGCGCTATTTGCAGGTCAATCTGGGCGGACAGCAACGAAAAAAACTCGGTTACCGACTTTTCGGCAATACGTTCCATCGTCTCTAAATAGTTCCGGCTTGCCTCTTTGTATCTCATCGGCTCTATCTGCTTCGCCCATTTGTAGGCATTGTATTGAAACAGTGGCTGCGAAAAACCGACATTCACAATAGGAATACTGGTATAAGAGGTGCCGGTGAAATTGCCGGAGATGTTGTCGTAGCGTTGGAGTCCGGAGGTGAGAAACGCCTCGCCCCCGCTAAAGCCTATCTGCTGGCGGATATTGACGGTGCCGTAAGTATCCATATATTGCCGCTCCATGTGAGTTACCGTCCCGTCAGATTGCTGAACGCCTTCAATGCTCCTGTTATAACTCGGCGTCGTCGCCGAAAGACTCATCTGTGGCAGTTTGGTCGCCTGAAAAGAGCGGTATTGCCAAAACTGGCTCCGGAACTGATGCTTGGCAATGTATGCGTCGGGCGACTGCTGCTGCGCCAACGCAATCACGGAAAGCATGGTGAAAACATGCGCACTCTGGGCATGTAATGTTATGGCAAACAACCAGATAGCCAACGTCAAAAAAATAGTTTTATGTTTCATCATTGATACAGCATAAATAACGCTGCAAAGATACGACTTTTCTCAAACAACACTCCCCGCCAAACTATCGCGCGAAGCGCCGGTTACCGAAGCCAGACAGTTCGGCTTCCCCGACTGTTTCAAAAAGCACAAAAATGCAAAAATCAACGCCTCTTTAAAATCCACCAATTCATCTTCGGGAATCACCACCTCCCACGGTGCCTTTTCCCGGATACATTGCATCAGAAAGCGATTTTTCGCACCGCCGCCCGTGCAGAGTACCTTGCCGGATGTGAAGTTAATGTCGGTTACAATCCGCTGAGCGACATGCTCATAGAAACTCCGCAGACTATCTTCAACCGAATACTCAAGGTCGGAGAGCAAGAACGCCATATTGCCCTCAACCCACTCACGGGCAAGCGACTTTGGATATTTTTTTTGGTAGTAATCCAAACTTTCGAGTTTGTCGAACAGATTTTTTTGAATCACGCCCCTCTCCCCTATCAAACCGTCACGGTCGTAATGCGATCCTTTTAAAGAGGCTAAGTGGTTGGCTATGAAGTTGACCGGACAGATGTCCCACGCAATCCGTTTTCCATCCCGTTCCAAACTCACATTGGCGAAACCTCCCAAATTCAAACAAGCGTCGAACTGCGGAAAGAGCAACTTATCGCCAATCGGCACCAACGGCGCGCCGTGTCCTCCCAAAGCGACGTCCAACGACCGGAAATCGTACATCACCGGAAGGTTACACTCCGCCGCAATGGAAGCGCCATGTCCCATCTGAAACGAGAACCGCTTTTCGGGAGCGTGAAACACCGTATGTCCGTGCGAAGCGACGATGTCGGGCGTGATGCCCGACTGCGCTATCAGTTCGTTCACCTTTCTACCAAGATAATGCCCGTATTGCCTGTCGTAAAAAATCAGTTCCTCGCCGCTGACGAACGGGGCACGTTGCAGCATGTTGCGGGTTTCGGCGTCGTATTCTAAGGTGGTTCCGAATATTATCTCATAATCACTCTCCCGAAACGTACAAAACACCGCATCCAACCCATCCAGCGAGGTCCCCGACATTAAACCAAGATATATCATTGCCTCTCTTTTAACGTGTTCATTACTTTTTCCAAACCTATTCCGCGCGAACCTTTGATGAGTATCAACGAGTTAGCGATTCCGTTGTTCTCAAAAAAACGGATAAGTTCGTCCACATCATCAAAATATCCGAATCCAGACGGCTCCTGCAACTGTTTAAAATGCTTGCCGACTAAAAACACTTCATCTATATTACTGTTTTTCAGTTTGTTGACGATTTTTTCGTGTTCTTCCATGCTCCAACTTCCCAATTCGAGCATGTCGCCCAGAATGACTACTTTTCGGGGAAAATCCATCATGAAAAAGTTGTCCAACGCTGCGTTCATGCTGGTCGGATTGGCGTTGTACGCATCCAAAATGATGGTATTGCTGCCTTTAGTCTCAATCTGCGAGCGCATGTTGTCGGGCTGATAACGCTCCAACGCCGACACAATTTTTTCCGCCGGAACGTGAAAATAATTTCCGATGCAGGCGGCAGCCAAGATATTCGGCGCGTTGTATGCGCCGATGAGTTTGGAATTTATCACGTACTCCCTGCCATCCAACTCAACAGCAAGCGACAGAAACGGTTTCATGCCGGTAATACGTCCGATGACATCGCTGTTTGGCGATGTTCCGTAGGTTGTTTGGGGGATATTTTTTGATAAATCCATTAAAAGCGCGTCGTCATGATTGACAAACACGCCATGTGAAAAACCTTGTTTCCCGTCATTGCGAGGGCGATAGCCCGAAGCAATCCAGTGATTTTCAACGTTCTGGATTGCTTCGCTCCGCTCGCAATGACGCCGCGCCTCCGCCCCCGTAACTTGTAACTCGTAACTCGTAACCCCACTTACGGTCTCAACGTTCCGGATTGCTTCGCTACGCTCGCAATGACGTTCGCCCCCGCTCAAGTATCTATACAGTTCACTTTTCGTCTTCACCACGCCCTCGAAACTTCCAAACCCTTCCAAGTGCGCTTTTCCGATGTTGGTTATCAGCCCGAAGTTAGGTTTTGCGATATGGCAAAGAAAATCAATCTCTTGCGGATGGTTGGCGCCCATCTCGACGATGGCAAATTCGACGTCGTCGGGCATGGAGAGCAACGTCAGCGGAACGCCGATGTGATTGTTCAGATTCCCTTGGGTGCAGGCAGTCTTGTAAGTCGTTGACAGGACGGCGTTTACCAACTCTTTCGTGGTTGTCTTCCCGTTGCTGCCGGTAATTGCCAAGACGGGAATGTCGTACTGTTCTCGATGAAACGTCGCCAACTGCTGCAACGTCGTCAAAACATCGTCAACGAGGATGGTTTTTCCGGCGACATCATAATCGGGATTGTCAATAACGCAGCAAACGGCGCCCTTCGCAATCGCCTGTTCCACAAAGGTATTTCCATCGAAAGCGCTCCCTTTCAAAGCGAAAAAGATGGTTCCTTCGAGGTCGGCACGTGTATCGGTGGATACTTTGCGGTGTTGTAAAAAAATACGGTGTAATTCGGCGATATTCATTTTATCACTATGAAAACAGGGGGCAAAGGTACGGAAAAAATAATTTAAAAAACATATCAATACTTATCAACACCCTTTCATAATTTACCTCCGATTCCGTATCTTTGCGTTCACTTTTTTGTTGAATGTATATCCTTAAAAACCATGTATTTAATTTTTGATACGGAGACGACGGGGCTTCCGAAGGATTACCGCGCCCCTGTGAGCGATAGCGACAACTGGCCCCGCATGGTGCAGTTGGCGTGGCAGTTGCATCGGAAAGACGGCTCGTTGATGGAGGCGCAGAGTTTTTTAATCCAGCCGGAGGGCTTTACCATTCCGCTCGGCGTGAGCGCTCTGCACGGCATCACGACCGAGAAAGCGCTGTCCGACGGCAAGCCGTTGCGGGAGGCGTTGGAACTGTTTTGTCAAGCATTAGAAAAGACCTCCGTCGTTGCCGGTCATAATGTCGAATTTGACATGAACATTCTTGCGGCTGAGTTCTATCGTGTTGATATGCAGTCGGATATATCGTCCAAAACGATGTTAGATACGAAAGAGTTATCCACCGATTTCTGTGCGTTGCCCGGCGGAAAAAACGGGAAGTTCAAGTGGCCCACGCTGGGCGAGTTGCATGGAAAACTATTTGGCGAAACCATCGCCGACGCCCACAATGCCGCTTACGATGTGGAGGCTACGGCACGTTGTTTTTTTGAGTTGATTCGGCAAAAAATCATCCCTTACACGAAAGCCAAGTTGACAAAAGAAGAATTTGACGATTTCATCGAAAAAAATCCGCTTCCCATCCAACTGACGGGCATACAGGCGGAGCGGTTTAATAGCGATTCCCGTCATTGCGAGCGTAGCGAAGCAATCCAGAGTAGAGAGGTTACGAGTTACGAGTTACAAGTTACGGAGGCGGAGGCGTCCCGTCATTGCGAGCGCAGCGAAGCAATCCAGAAATCAATCCCATTTACCCACCTACACGTCCACACCCAATATTCCACCTTAGACGGAGCCGCGTCCATCGAAGGCTTGATGGCAAAGGCGAAGAAAGACGGAATGAAAGCATTGGCTATCACCGACCACGGCAATATGTTTGGCGTGAAACACTTTCACAATGAAGCGCTTAAGACGGGCATCAAGCCGATTTTGGGCTGCGAGGCGTATATGGCTGCCGACAGCCGAAAGAGCCGCAGCGGGAAAGAGGAGCAGTCGTCGTTTCATTTGGTTTTGTTGGCAAAAAATCTGACGGGATACCACAATCTGCTGAAACTTGTCTCGTATGCGTGGACGGAAGGATTTTACTATAAACCGCGCATTGACAAAGAGTTACTTGAACAGTATCACGAAGGGTTGGTATGTTGTTCGGCATGTTTGGGCGGCGAACTTCCGCAAGCCATCCTCTACGGAAGTGAGGAAAAAGCCGACGAGGTGGTTACGTTTTTCAAAAATCTGTTTCAAGATGACTATTACCTTGAATTACAGCGTCATCCGACGGATAATCCCGATAAAAACAGCGATGTTTACCGCGACCAGATATTGGTCAATCGCCGTTTGATAGAGTTGTCGCAAAAGCACGGGATAAAGTTGGTCGTAACCAACGACGTCCATTTTATCGAAAAAGCGGACGACCCCGCCCACGACCGCCTGCTCTGCATCGGAACCGCCAAAGACCTCTCCGACACCGACAGGATGCGCTATACCGGCGAAGAGTACATGAAGACACAGGCGGAGATGCGGAAACTCTTTTCCGACGTGCCGGAAGCCCTTGCCAACACGCAGGAAATCGTTGACAAGATTGAACAATATACGCTGAAACGCGCTCCGATTATGCCGGTGTTTGAAATCCCCGATTCCTTCGGAACGTTGGACGAGTACCGGAAGCAATTCCCTGACGAAGAGGCGCTTATCACTTTTTTCACCCCCGAAGTCTATCACAACTTTGAAAACTACGACAAGGCGTTGCACACGCTTTTTGAGACAGATTATTTGCGGCATATCGTGTATGAAGGAGCGGAAAAACGCTATCCGAACATAAGCGACGAGATAAAGAAACGGATTGAATTTGAACTGAATACCATTCGTAACATGGGTTTTCCAAGTTATTTTCTTATTGTATGGGACTTGTTGAAGGCGGCACGCGAAATGGGCGTTATCGTCGGACCCGGACGCGGCTCGGCTGCCGGCTCCGTAGTCGCTTACTGTTTGAAAATCACTGACATAGACCCTATACGTTACAATCTGCTTTTTGAACGTTTTTTGAATCCAGACCGTATCAGCATGCCCGATATTGACATTGACTTCGACGACGAAGGACGAGCGAAAATCATGAAATGGACGCTCGAAAAGTATGGAGAGTCGCGTGTGGCACATATCATCACTTTCGGTAAGATGGCGGCGAAGACCTCTATCCGCGACGTCGCCCGCGTGCAAGGATTGGAGTTGAACGAATCGAACAGATTGGCGAAATTAGTCCCCGAACGCCCCGGAACAACGCTGGCGCAAGCCTTTAAAGAGATTCCCGAACTGAAAGCAGAACTCGAACACGGAAGACCGGAGATTGTCTCCGTTCTCGAAAACGCGAAAAAGTTGGAAGGATCCATCCGTAATGTCGGCGTTCATGCCTGCGGGGTGATCATCGGACGCGACAATCTCGAAAACTATGTCCCTATCAGCACCTCCAAAGAGTCGGATTTCAAATACGTAACCCAATACGACGGGAAACATGTTGAGGACATCGGACTGCTGAAAATGGACTTTCTCGGTCTTAGAACGCTCAGTATCATCAAAAGCGCCATCGAAAATATCCGTCTGACGCAAGGCGTAAACATTGACATTGACGCCATCCCCTTAGACGACGCCGAGACCTACGAACTCTACAGCCGCGGCGAGACATCGGGACTGTTTCAGTTTGAATCGGACGGAATGAAAAAATATCTGAAAGAACTGAAACCGACTGTCTTTGAAGACCTTATCGCCATGAATGCGCTCTATCGCCCCGGTCCGATGGATTATATTCCGCAGTTTATCGCACGCAAGCACGGACGCGAAAAAATCACCTATCCGTTGCCCGAAATGGAAGAGTATCTGGCTGATACTTACGGTATTACGGTTTATCAGGAGCAGGTGATGCTGCTGTCGCGCAAGTTAGCGAGTTTTTCAGGCGGACAGTCCGACACGCTGCGAAAGGCGATGGGAAAGAAAAACATCTCCGAGATGGAAAAACTGCAAGAGAAGTTTTTCTCCGGATGCGCCGCCAACGGACACGACGAGAAAATCGCCAAAAAACTGTGGGACGACTGGAAATCGTTCGCCGAATATGCCTTCAACAAGTCGCACGCCACCTGCTACTCCTATATCTCCTACCAGACAGCCTACCTCAAAGCGCATTACCCTCAAGAGTTTATGGCGGCGGTGCTGAGCCATAACTTGGGCGATGTTAAAAATTTGACCTTTTTCATTGACGAATGTACTCGCATGGGAATCAAAGTGTTAGGACCATCCGTCAACGAAAGCCGCAACAACTTCTTCGTCAACAAACACGGAGAAATCCGTTTCGGACTCAACGGCATCAAAGGCGTCGGCGAGACGGCAACCGACGAAATCATCAGAGAACGCACCGAGAACGGATATTTTAGCGACATCCGAGATTTTATCACCCGCATGAACCTGCGAATCGTCAACAAGCGGAGTTTGGAAAGTCTGGCGATGTCGGGCGCCTTCGACTGCTTCGAAGACATCCACCGCGCACAATATTTCCACCAGGAAATGGTCGGCGACACCACCTACATCGAAAAACTAATCCGCTACGGCAACCGCGTCAACGAACAGAAAGACTCCGCCCAAATATCGCTCTTCGGCGAGGCGTCAACGGTGGAAGAACTGCCCTTCTTAGAACCACCCAAATGCGCCCCGTGGCACAACATACAAAAACTGAAATATGAAAAAGAACTGACCGGATTTTATATCTCGGGACATCCCTTGGAACAGTTTCACGATGAAATTCAATCGTTTACCAACATTGACGTCGCCCGTCTGTCGGAAAATCTGAACGCGATGGTCGGCAGAAGTTTTACCGTCGCCGGCATCGTCTCCAACGTGCAACACCGTATCTCGAAATCCAACGGCAATCCCTACGGAAGTTGTACCCTTGAAGATAACAACGGCTCGCTCCCGTTGAGTTTCTTCTCGGAAAACTATCTGAAATACAAACATTTATTAGAAAATGATAAACTGCTCTTGGTGGACGTTAAAATAGAACACCGTCCGCACTTAGACACGCCGGACGTGCGTCCGCAATCCATCATCCTCTTAGAAGAAGCCATCAACCAGCGCGGAAAAGCCATCTATATCAACTTAGACCTCGACCAAATCGCCCCCGACCTGACGGAAAAGCTCCAAAAACAGATCCGAACCAACAAAGGAACCGGCATCGTCATCATCCAACTCCACGACGCCAGCGCCAACATGAAAGTGAAACTGAACAGCAAAATGAAAACCGACCTGCTACGGCTTGCACGGTTCCTGAAAGGGAATACGAAGGTGGAGTATAGGATTCGGTGAGGGGGGGGAGGAGAAATATCTGCCAAGTTCTTTAATTAACGGATTGTCTTCTATGATAGAATAAAGGATTTGCAATTCGTCTTTTACACGCTCATTTTCTGTGTTTACACGCTCAAAAATCTCTTTTACACGCTCATTTCCCGAATTTACACGCTCAAAAACCTCTTTTACACGCTCATTTCCCGAATTTACCGGGTCATTTATTTCAAATTCTTTTTCTTCGCTGTTATTGTGAGCCAATTATGAGCCAATTGTATCATATTAAATTCGTTGTAAATCAAATGTTTATATATTTTTATCATTTTTCAAAATCAAATTCTGAGCCAATTAATTCGTTCCATTTCATCACGTAGATTGTTCCTTGTCCGCGCTCCCCTTGCTTTTTCAACCACATTTCCGTTCAACTGCGTTTTCATTGCACGCGCTGCGTACGCAACGAAAACTTAGTTATTGTGTGTAATGCATTTCCCTCATTTCTTTATTTTCATATTTTCTTTCCCGACATTCCCGACATATTCCCGACATATTCCCGACATTCCCGACAATTCAAATTCGATAGTAGGTATTTTTTCCATCTCCTTCTCTTTTGAAAATGTCTTTATTCATCAATTCTTCTATGTCGCGCAGAGTATTATTGCCCGACTTCTGCGTTTATTGCCCCACTATTGCCCCACTGCCGCCCCACTTGCCCCACTAATTCATACCATATATTTGAGCCGGAGGTTCCGATTTTTTTTAATATTGCAAATTCATTTACCAATTCGGTCAAATCGTTTGTTGCCGTTCTTTTAGATACAGAATTTATTTTTTGATATTCTTTATTCGTAATTTTCCCGTTCTCACGAACATACAATACCGCTTTTATTTGCCTGTCATTCAATCCTAATTTGCTCAAATCTTCTTTGTTGTAAATATCTTTACGGAAAACAGTCCAAAAATCGTTGCCTTTACACGAAAATTGAGGTATAGGAATGTTGGCTTCAAGACAGAGATTTTTCATTTTGTCCACTCCTCGCCCCCAAGATTCAACATAACCACTTCGGAAAAAGGCGGTTGCTATATCAGGATTGCGGGGTTGCGAAGAATGTTTGTCGAGTAAATCTTCAATAGTCCAATTTTCGGGCAAGCGACCGTAGTTCCACATCATAATCTTATCGGCATATACGCTGATTTGAATCGGATACGGACCCGTATAGTCTTTGTGAGCAATGGCATTTAACAGGGCTTCACGCAGGGCATCTTTGGGATACTCGTGCGTTTCAATCCGTGTAAGTCCTTCGTAAGAAATGAGGGCTTTGGTGTATTTTGTGAGCAAGAAATCCATTGTTTTTTCGATTTGCTCAAAAAGATTGCCGTGAATTTCGTCCTGAAACAACAAATCGCTGTCGGTGCGGAAAAATCCAATTTTGATATAGGCACCCGACACAAATTTTTC
>WRLA01000052.1 GCA_009777825.1 Bacteroidales bacterium | reverse complement strand
AACATGAGGGCATATTTTGTTGTGAAACAACATTATATGATACATCTACTCCGTCGCAATCGGGTATAGCTACCTTATACGACAAAACGGGTAATTCCGGCGAGCCGGCAGGATTGACGGCAGTGCCGTCGGGAAGGATTAAACGGGTATAGGCTACGCCGTTGACAAGGGTATCCAACATGTAGATACCCGGAATGCTCACCTCAAAACTGACGCTTTGCGCCGTAGAGGTTAATAGATTCATCTCGGGAGCGCTTGGCTCCGATTTCGAAAAACTGACCCAGTTTTGGGCTTTAATGGACATACTCAATAGGCATGTAAGCATTAAAAATGTAAATCTTTTTACCATAAAAAAACGATATTATATTATTAAATTTTCGCGTTTTTTTGGGGAACGGTTACGAATCCGTTTTATATGTTGTGGCGGTTTGCCCGTCGTCGTATTTTCTTTTCAAAATCGGACAATAAAAAAACGAATTTACTATCCGCCATCAGGTTTACCACAACCGTTGTATCAAATAAGCAAATCCACATTTCTGTAGATGTTGCAATACCCTTGATACTTCTTTTGTGGTAAATTCGATGGCAAGAACATAGCAAGAGCTATTTCAATATGTTTCGTTTTGTGCTACCAACTTCTCTATGCTTGTTAGCACGGCGTTTATGTTTTACGTCATAATGTAATAATTTACTTGTTACTATATTAATACTTTACAATTTTTCTATTTATTATTCCTTGTTCCGTCATTACCCGCACAAAATACATCCCCGACGGCAAATGTGAAATATCCAATTCTTTCTGCCTTCCGCTTTCTGCTTTCTGCGATAACACATTCTTACCCATCAAATCAAATATCTCAATTCCCGTAACTCGTAACTCATAACTCGTAACTCGTAACACCCCACTCGTCGGATTCGGATAAACCACAATCCCCTCTTCCTCTTCTGTTTCCGCTATCCCCACCTCATTCCCATAATCCTTGGTAAGCTCATGGCAGTAGGTATCCACAAATGTGTCCCCATAGTCTCTGTAATAGTCAACACAAATTTTTATGTGATGCCCTTTGAGGTTAAAACCTTCTCCTTCATATACAGTATATCCCCGTACTATATAAAAAACACCCGACTCTCTGTCCGACATGAAATTTATGCCGTAATTATTTGCCACCAGTGGATCTGGTTCGCTTACAAATACCTGTCGAAAGGTATGCCCCGTATCGGCGCTAAAAGACGCTTTATACGTCCAGTCCGGAAACCATGAACTGATATAAACTTCGCCCGGTAATCCGCCGCGGTAAACATCGGGGGTGTCATAACCAACGGAACCTCCTACAAATTGAGTATCTATCGGAATTGTGTCATAAGAATCAAACCAATTATAAGTATGATATAAATTCCACGGAATGGAGCTTCCTGTTATTCCAAATAATTCACAGGAATCTAAACCGCACTCGCCATTTAAAGAATATCCCTGATCTTTGATTTTTTGCCACGTATTTCCGTTATCTATGCTTTTAGACACTTCACCACCACCACCTCTATAAATCAACCCCTCAAAATCAGCAACATAATAGAATAGTTGCCCAATATTTTCCTCCCTAAACGTCCAATATTTTCCATAGTCAAAACTGACCCAAAGAGAGGTATAGGAATAGCTATCATTTTTCCCATAGTAGTTTTTACAATACACTACTCCGGGCGTGGCATCGGCAAGGATAATGCCCGATGACATTTCGTCGGGATTGCCAACTAAGGCGTCGTCGTCGTACTGTATGGTTAGTTTTTTTCCGTTTTCGGTCAGCCGGAAAATGGCTGTACGCAGGGTGTCGTAGTATGGCGCCCCATATACTTTGTCATAGGTGCCATACCAACCGCCGCTTATGTATAACTCGCCGGGCTCGGCGCCGCGGGCTATATAGCGGTTTTGGGCGGTGGCGCCGGTGGCGGCGGCTAAGATGATGAGTATGAGTAGTATTCGCTTCATGGTTCCATCAACTAAAAAAAGTGTGGCAAATATACGTAAAAAAATCGGATTACAGATAGATGGATGAAAATTTTTTATCATGGTCATCAGGTAAATCATATTAAAATCATAGTTCAGACAATTTTTGCTACCTTTGCCGAAAGTTTAAATAGATGAATTCCGGAGCAGAAAAACTGATTGAAATGCGTAAAGCCAGAGGTTTTACACAAAAGGATATGGCTGATAGGTTAAAACTGGATGTTTCGGGCTACAGCAAACGGGAAAGCGGACAGACAAAAATCCGTATTGGACAGTGGGTAGAACTTGCAAAAATGCTCAATGTTCCTGTTGATGACATATATGAAGAAGATGAAACGCAATCATGGACATTTAAAGATAACGCTACCGGAAATTATGGTGCGAATACTATCTATATAACTGTCCCTGAGGCTTTAATGGAAACACAGCTAAAATATATGCGAAAATTAGAAGAAGAGATTTCTGAACTTAAACAACTGTTAGTCAAGATGTAACGATTTGTTGCTCTTTTTCTCAGCACATAGCACATAAAAAAAGCACATTTATCAATATATCTTTGCACCAAATTTTTAAAAAATTGAATGATGAAACGACTATTACTTTGTTTTTGTGCATTAACCATTGCCGGTGTTACCGTCGCTCAAAACCGCGCTGTAGCCCGCGGTGCCGACCCCGGCGAACTATATGTAACCGGCACTTGGTACATGATATATGGTCCCGGCGGACCACCACATTACGACTCCATACAGAAAGCGCTCTTTCGACTGACCGAAAATGGAAAAAAACTAACTGTGCAATACGCCGCCAGCTATTTCTACTCCAACCCCGAAACGACGGTAATTCCATCTAATATCCTTGCCGATGCTAAACCAGGAGTAGTTTATATGAAAGCCGATTTCTCTAAAAATAGCTACCCTTATACCATGCTATGGGTCAGTTTCGACTATGGGAAATATTGGACGTTTAGGGAAGAAAATATTGGAGGCAGGAGCTATCATGCTGCAAATGTTGAAGGTGTTTTATATAGAGGAAATTATGGTGAAGTATCTAAGAGTATAGATTATGGGCAGCATTTTATTCTTATGAAAGATATTTCAAGAATTGGTAAAGAAGCTGGCTTAAATGATGAAGAATTTTTTTATGTAACTGGTAGCGATCCCTATCAATATAAATTTTGGCATACTAATGATTTATATTTGACATGCACAGAAATTTCCATAGATAGCCAATTTATATTTGGTTCAATGGGTGGAATATCCCCTGATGTTTATCGAGGTGGTTTACCGGGTGAGGTTTACATTGATTCATGGTTTCCTGATTCTGATTCTAATCCTAATTGGACATATAAAGTATCGTTTAGCGCCGATACGGGGCAGACTTTTCGTCATGTGTATATCAGCGAGCCTTATGGCTCTTATGCTGAATCCTTTCCCGCATTTATGACGGACAGGGAACCGGGGGTTTTTTATGTTATTAAGTGTGATGGGGTGGAAGATTTCGATCCTTGGGGGTCGCATTTGAGAATTTGCGTTGAGCATTACACGGATTATGGGGAGACATTGGCAGGGATTTATTGCCATGATGTAACTAAGGATTATGTGAATGATGTGGGGATAGCGGAGATGGGCGAGGTGGACTGTGTTGTGGTTTATCCGAATCCTACGGGAGGGATATTATCTGTAGAGACGCATAATTATGCGTCTCTACGAAACATCGAAATCTTCGATATTTTTGGACGAAATGTGTTGTCTGTACCCGTAGAGACGCACGGCCGTGCGTCTCTACAACAACAACAATCAACGACAATCATCGACATGTCGCATTTGCCGTCGGGGATGTATTTTGTGCGGGTAGCGACGGAAACGGGGACGGTGGTGCGGAAGGTGGTGAAACGATAATTGTCTGAGCCGTTGTCTGAACTGTGATTTGCGTGATTGGATTGATTTATGTGATGTTTTGGTCATGGGCATCAGACAATGTTTAAGGGCGAAGCCCTTATATCCAACTGCGTAGGGCGACGCCCTACGCTCCTAAAACAACATCCATATCAAGCCCTGAAAGGGCATCATCATGGTATGGGCTGTGGATTTCGCCCTTTCAGGGCTTATGAGGTTGGTTGGATTTCTATCGTAGGGCTTTGCCCTACGCAAGGGGATGGCGCCCTTTCAGGGCTTATGAGGTTGGTTGGATTTCTATCGTAGGGCTTTGCCCTACGCAAGGGGATGGCGCCCTTTCAGGGCTTTGTGGCATGGGCAAAATCATGGTCATCAGATAAATCATCATAAAATCATAGTTCAGACAATTTTTGCTACCTTTGCCGAAAATTTAGATAGATGAATAGAGGTGGTTGGGATTGAAGCCCCCTCAAGCCCCCCCGAAAGGGATGTGCGGATTTATCCGAATCCGACGGGGGGGAGGTGTTGACGATTACATGCTACCGTCATTGCGGGTTTGACCCGCAATCCCCCGAAAACGATGAGATTGCGGGTCAAGCCCGCAATGACATTCACAGTGTGGAGATATTCGACGTTTTTGGACGTGCCGTTGTAGTTGCCCCCGTAGAGACGCGGCATGCCACGTCTCTACAATCACAAATCGCACATCGCACATCGCAAATCGAAATGGACATCTCACACCTGCCGTCGGGGATGTATTTTGTGCGGGTAGCGACGGAAACGGGGACGGTGGTGCGGAAGGTGGAGAAACAGTAACTCCGCGTTCCGATAGATTACGAATTAAAAATTTAATTGCCGGATGGGAAATTCACATTTCCACATCTATCGGAACGCTGACTTACTGTTTCACCACTTTCTTGACCACTTCACCCTGCCTGGTAACTATTTTGATGAAATAGACGTCGGCGTTTAGATGCGAGATGTCAATGGATATGGGATGTGAGATATGCGGATGTGAAACGGGAGACATTCCGTCGGACAATGAATAAATGGTGTTTCCCTCTGCTTCCAACCGTTGCAGCCAGTTGATATATGTCGCCATGCCTTTTTCTCCATCATTCATGGCTGCAACCACAATCGAGTTGAAATAAGTATCTTTCAGCGCACTGTAGTATGAGACCTCGCCTGATATAATTATGGTATTCTTCGCTTCCGACTTCGGTGGCAAGGAGTTTGGCAAGCTAGGATTCATATTCCATATTCTATTCGTCATATTGGGCTAAGGCGTTGTTGAATCCTCTGCCGCCTCTGCCTGCACACTCGGATAAGGGGCTTACCGGAAATTTGATTACCTGTCCGGAAACATAAAATGGATCTTCGTTTGGCGTTAAAGCGCTATAATAATAACGATTTTCTAATTCATAAATACGTATTGGACAATGTTGGCGCCCATCTCCAACGCTTTCCGGTGTGTTTCGGGGGAGTCGTTGTGTACGGAAGGGTCTTCCCAGCCGTCGCCCAAATCGCTTTCGTAGGAATAAAAGCAGACCAAGCGCCCTTCCCAAATCAAACCGAAGCCCTGAGGCGGTTTGTTGTCGTGTTCGTGGATTTTCGGAAGTCCGCGCGAAAACTCATACTGTTGATGATAAATGGGGTGCGAGTAGGGAAGTTCCACAAATTCCAACTCCGGAAACACTCTTTTCATCTGCGGGCGGATGAACGGATCCAAGCCGTAGTTGTCGTCAATATGGAGAAAACCGCCGGAGAGGAGATAGTGGCGCAGGTTGGCAACCTCGGATTCGGAAAAGACCACATTCCCGTGTCCGGTGAGATGAACAAACGGAAAGGTAAAGATATTGGGGTCGCCGGGTTCAATGGTAACAGGCTCTTTTTCGATGTTCATGCCCATCTGACTGTTGCAGAAAGCAATCAAATTCGGCAACGACGTGGGATTGGCGTACCAGTCGCCCCCGCCGGAGTACTTCATCAGTCCGACCTTCACCGACGACTGCGCCTCGGAAGTCCCACTAAAACAAAACAATACAGCGAAAACTGTCAACGAAATAAATCTGCTCATGGTTTTTTAAAATTTGGGTGCAAAGATAATGAATTATAAGTTATACAAACAGTTCGGATGTGGAATAATTGGCTCCGGAGCAATTGAATCCGCACATCGGACCGTAATACAAAAAAGAATGAAGTTATCTGGGCAGTCCTGGAGCAGAGATGGTGTAAACAATATGCTACGATTAAGAGTGATATCTATGAATAAACAAACATGATGCTGTTTATAAGTTATATTCCGAATATTGGAAATTTTCGAGGCATCGGTTGATTTTTCAAGACGGGCAATGGTGTATGAACTTCGCGGCTTATCGTTTCGTGAGTTTTTACAATACGAATATGCCTGCTCATGAACGGAATTTTTTACGCTTACACTGTTTTTGATAAGGGGTATCCGTTTTTTTTAGCTTTGTTCGGCGTGAGAATGTTCACTTCTTATAATTTCCGATTTTCCTTTACCACTCCTGTCATAAATGATTTCTTTTGGAAAGTCTAATGCATTGTCTTCCATTTGATTAAAAAATGGTTCTATGGTATGTCCGTCAAAAGGATTATTGTTTGTATTAAAAATATGTGTACCTTTGCCCCAATAAAAATTTAAAATAATATTGTTATGCAAATAATTAAATCTAAATTTTTCCAATACGCTGTCATCGTTCTCCTTTTCGGGGTATGGATTCTCTTCTTCGATGATTACAATTGGAATAGGAAACGGGAGTTAAAAAAACAACTCCATGAACTGCAGCAAGAGTTGCAGGAGACCCAAAAGATGATCAAGGAGTACGAAACGAAGAACAAGATCATAGAGACCGACCCGGAACTTATGGAAGCCACCGGACGCGACAATTACTACATGAAACGCGCCGACGAAGACCTTTTCATCATTTTGGAAAAAGATGACGCCGGCTCGCTCATTTTGTTGGAATAATTTCATATTAAAAAAATGTTTACCTTTGCACCGTAAATCAAAAGGAGGATATAATGTACGAACAAATAGACTTTTGCATGCAGATGACCAAGGAGCAGATGCAGAAATCCTTGGAACATTTAGATAAGGAATTTCAAAAAATACGGACAGGAAAAGCCAATCCCGCCGTTTTAGACGGGATTCGTGTTTCCTGCTACGGAACCATGACCCCGCTCTCCCAAATAGCCAACATCAACACGCCCGATGCGCGACAAATCATCATACAGCCGTGGGACAAAAGCATGATTGCGGCGATAGAGAAAGAGATACTACACGCCAACCTCGGCTTTAACCCGCAAAACAACGGCGAACTCATTCGTATTCAAGTGCCTCCGCTGACCGAAGAGCGCCGCAAGGAATTTGTGAAACAAGCACGAGTCGAAGCCGAAAACGCCAAGGTGGGCATCCGCAACGCCCGTCGGGACGCCATGACCGAGAGCAAAAACATGAAAAAAGATAACATTCCCGAAGACGCTACCAAAAAATTTGAAGAAGATCTGCAAAAAGTAACCGAAGACTTTATCAAAAAAGTAGATCAGGCTCTCGAACAGAAAGAAAAAGATATTATGACCGTATAATTGAGCGGCATAGAAATAAAGATTTTATGAGGTGGCGTCGTTATCCGTTGATACGTCTTCTCTTTGCTTTCATAGCAGGGATAGTGCTGGCTGTGCTGCTGCCCGATGTTCGGGAGCCGGCTTGGTGGATGTTGCTGTTGCCGGCGGGAGGATGTGTGGCGTTTGTGCTTTACCGAAATACCACGTTTCAATATCGGTTTGAGTGGTTGTTCGGAATAATGATTTTTACGCTGTTCCTGCTGTTCGGATGGAAACGAACCGACGACAGCACGCATTTCATTGACAAACACCACTTTAGCCAAATCCCCAATGTTACCGCCTATTCCGGATACATCGAAGAAGAGGCTGCCGAGAAAGCCCGCTCGTGGAAGTCCGTCATCCAACTTCAACATGTTTACAGCGACGACCGCTGGATTCCGGCTCACGGAAAACTATTGTGTTATTTTTCAAAAGATTCCACGCAGACTCTTCCCCGCAGCGGCGAGGTGATACTTTTTTACACACCTCCCGATTCCATTCCTCCGCCGTTGAATCCTTACGCTTTCGACTACCGTTCCTATTTGCAGCAGCGCGGAATAGGACATCGCGTTTACCTGACGCCCGACAGATGGACGACCGTCGAAGGCTCCGCTCCTTTCAGTTTATCGCGCATAGCGTTGAATGTGAGAGGGAAACTGTTGAACATCTTGGAAAACTCACCGCTCACAGCGTCGGAATATGGCGTGGTCTCCGCCATCTTGTTAGGATACGACGACAAATTGGATCCGGAGCAACGGATGCTCTATGCCAATGCAGGCGCTGCCCACATCCTGTGCGTGTCGGGGATGCACGTGGGCGTCATTTTTATGATTTTCTCCGTCCTGCTTTCGTTTCTCGATAAGACGAAGAAAGGGAAACTCGTGCGTTGCGTGCTGCTTTTGCTGTTGACGTGGAGTTATGCGCTGATTACGGGGTTGGCGCCTGCTGTGTCCCGTGCGGCGATCATGCTCTCTTTCGTCATCGTGGCGCAGGCTTCCGGACGACGTAATAATACGTGGAATGCCATCGTGGGGTCGGCGCTGTTTCTGCTGATAATGAAGCCGTTGCTGCTGTTGGATGTGGGATTTCAACTGTCGTACAGCGCAGTCATCGCCATCGTAGCGTTGCAACGACCGCTTTACAATTTGGTGCAGGTTCCGACGTGGCTGGGCAATCAGGTATGGTCGTTGATAACCGTTTCCATTGCCGCACAGTTGGGGACGGCGCCTTTTGCTATTTACTACTTCCACCAATTTCCGACGTGGTTTTTGCTTACCAACCTGATAGTCATACCATTTAGCACGCTGGTCATCTATACCGGAATGGCGGTGTTGTGTTTCTCGTCTGTTGCGTTCCTGAAAACCGCTTTCGGATGGCTGTTGCTGTGGGAGGTGCGCGCCTTAAACATGTCCATACAATGGATTAACGACCTGCCCGGTTCCGTGATTTCAGCCATCAACATGACCCTGTTCGAGGCGTTTCTGTTGACGATTCTCATTATTGCTGCTGCGATATTCTTTCTACAAAAACATAAACCCGCCTTGACGATTTCCCTGATTTGCCTGCTGCTTCTCTGTATCAACTTCACCATCGAAAGGGCGGAACATAACCACCAGAAAGAGTTTATCGTCTTCGAGGCGGGACGCTCGCCGGCGATGGGATTTGTGAACGGAAGAAACATGGTCATCGTTACGGACAGCGCATTTTCCAACAACGCAAACAGTCAGTCATTCGTTGTCAATGAATACATTACGCGGAAAGGAATTAAAAACATCCGCTTCGAAACCGCCTCCAACGACTGTTTCTACGACGAAAAAACCGGACTGTATCGCATAAACAACGCCTTCTTCTTCAACAACGATAAAATATTCGTCATCGCCCAACATCCCGCACATCCGACGGAAACGCCTTTGGATTGCGATTACCTGATCATCCGCAACAGTTATTACGGCGAACCGTCCGACTATCTATCTCATTTTCAATGCGCTAACACCGTCATCGTGGACGGCTCGAACAGCAAAAAGATGCAACAGCAGTGGCGCCATGCGCAGGATTCGTTAGCGTCGCCAGTCTATTTTCCGGCAGAACAGGGGGCTTGGAGAAAACGGTATTGATTTTTTTCTCTGTGCAACTCTGTGTCCTCTGCGCCTCTGTGCTGAATATTTTTTTCAACACAGAGACACAAAGAGCAAAGAGCACAGAGTTTCACAGAGTTTTTAATCCTGCTAATCTTTAAATCAGGTAAATCAAGGTTCAGACTATTCTTTCACCACCTTCCGCACTACCACGCCCTCATCGGTCGTTATCCGCAGAAAATAGACGCCGGCGGGGACATTTGATAAATCAAATGTGATTTCCGATTGTAGAGACGTGGCATGCCGCGCCTCTACGGGGGCAACCACAACGGCACGTCCCATCACATCGAATATAGCAACGTCGCACATCGCACATCGCATATCGCATATCGTCAATAACCCACTCGTCGGATTCGGGTACACCCGCACAGGCGCCATGAATGGCGTCTCTACGATGCCTACCTCTTCCGCGAACACCACATATATTTCGTGGTCTTCCATTACATTTTCAAAGGTATAGAATCCGTTTTCCACCGCTGCGGGTTTATTGACGCCGTCAACGAGGACTTCTTCAATTTTGTAGCCGTCATTGGGGAAGATGTTGAAAGCGATGTCGTCGCCTTCTGCTACGATTACAATTCCTTCCGCTCCTCCGGATGGTGAGATTGTTCCGTTTCCATCTGTTCCGACGGTGATTTCGTGGGTGGTACCTGTGATTGCTATACATATTACCTCAATGGTGTGTCCGGTTGTCGTTACATTGGTAAAGGTATATGTTCCGTTTGCTACGGCTGTCGGGTTGTTGACGCCGTCAATGAGGACTTCTTCGATTTTGTAGCCGCTGTCGGCAGAGAAGATGAACGTTTTGCTGTCACCGCAATTCACCGGCACTTCTCCTGCCGGATCAATAGAGCCATTGGTAGATATGGCGGTGATGGTGTATTCTATCGGTTTGAACGCTACGTGAATAGTATGGTCGTCGTCCACATTCTCAAATGTATAGACGCCGGTGGTTACTGCGGCGGGGTTGTTGACGCCGTCAACCGATACCGTTTCTATGTAATAACACTCTTTGGGTGCGATGGTGAAAGTGATGTCGTCGCCTTCTTCTACTGTGATGTCGCCGTAGGGGGTAATGGTTCCGAAGTCGGGGTTGTTGACGGTGGATGTTATTATGTATGTCGGAATGACGCCGGCGTCGGTGCTTAAGTTTGCCACAGGGCTTGACGGACTTGCCAAATGGGTTGCCGTCTCTTTTAAGCGTTGCGTGAATGGATAGGATGTGCTTGCCGTTAAGTTGTCGAATGTGGGCGAATCTTTATAAGCGCCGCCGCTGATATTATATTCGCATCCTGCAACGGTGTTGAGGGTGATGCTGGTGGAAGTATTGCTTGCCATGGTGGGCGCCGGCGGTGCTGTTTGGGTTGCTTTGGTAACCGTTGCGGTGTTGGCAGAGGTTGCGCTACCGGTGCAGTTTGCCGCGCTGACCACTACACGTATCGTATTGCCGATGTCCGCTTGCACTAAGGTATAGGTGGCGGAGGTGGCGCCGCTGATGTTGGTCGTACCGCGTTGCCATTGATAACTCAATGTTCCCAAGGCTGGGATGACGGGCGAAGAGGTCAAGGCGGAGGTTACGGCGGTTAAGGTTTGCCCGAACACTGTGCTGCCGCTGACGGTAACTGTTCCGCCCAGCGTGGCTTTGGTTACGGTGATGGTGAAAGGTTTCGTATAGTTTGTGCTGGGACCTGCGCCGTTAACGATGGTTGCTAAAATCGTCGCCGTTCCGGAGTTGGTGGTGTTGAGGATGTTGCCGCCGGTGATGGTGGCGCCGGTAGTACCTGCGTTTTGTACGCTCCACGTGATGGTTTTGTTGGTAGCGTCGCTCGGCACGACCGTACCGGTGAGGGTGAGCGGCAGTGTTGCCGTTGCCGTGCCGGATACGCCGGTGATGTCGGTTACGGGAATGTGGCTTGAGCCGGAAACGGTAACTGTTCCTAAGTAGGTAACCCGGTCGCGTCCTGTAACGCAGACCGTTATCGGTCCTATTGAAACAGCCGGATTCAGCGTTACATTCGCAACACCGCCTGCCACTACTTTTGTTCCTAAGATAACGACTTCGTTATTTGTATCAATATAGGACATGGATACCAAGGCGTCGTTCACATTGCAATTAACTGTAAACGAGGTTGCTCCGGAAGGAATAGTGGTGTTGTGGGTAACGGTCATTGTTTGCGGCGTTTTTGTTCTGATCATCAACGCAGGGTCTCCGAAGACTAACCATGAGTTGTAATCGTTCACGCCGCCACTGCCGTGAACCATAATCATTTTCTGAGTGGCGTTGAGCGCTGCGCCGGCGAATGTTCTTTTGATGCCGGGCTGTGTCCCTCCGTATTGAGAGGGGAGGTCAAGGCAGATATTTATAAATTCGTCTTGTGCGGTCATGGGCGGATGCCAACTGATACTGATGGTTGCTCCAAAAAAGGCAACGGCTCCTGTTGGTTGTCCGCTTTGTGTGGCACGCAGCCATGTTTCGGCAAAGCAAACAGCGTCGCTATTATTGTACTGCCAAGGACCAAATTCTCCATTGTTACAGGCTACTGAAAAGATGAAAGGCAGTTTTCCTGCGTTTGTCAGTGCGTTCACCTGTGTATTGCTGTAGGTAGGAGATGGATTAAATGTCCACGCGGTTGGGCTGCCATGGTTACAATAATTTGCCATACTTGCCCCTGCATTAAATCGCGATGAAATTTGAGTATTGTTTGTACCGGAGCCTACACCGGCATACTCTTGATGAACAGTGGTATAACCATACGTCAAAAGACGTGTTCTTATATTATTCATGTGAACATAGTCTGCTTCGCCGCCATCGTGTCCATAGCCATTACCTTCGTTGGCTGCTAAACCGACTGCTGTAGATATCCACGTATCGGATGTATTGAGATCACGTTCATAATTAATGGTACGCTGTACCTGCGTTTGTACGTGGGCAACTGTTTCACAAGACATTCTGCCGATAAGTATTTCTAAATAGTTATCACCTCCGGTAAGTTTTCCGTATTCAACGTCCGACCGAATGGTTCCTACTTGATGTGGCGGTAGTTGAGGGTGGTCGCCTACCAAAAGTACGTAAGCAAGGTTATTGCTGGGGTTGTTGTAATAGTTTGTTATGTACGTTTTTATGGCAGCGGCGGTTGTTCCGGTCGTTGAGGTAGGAACGATGGTGGTTTTCCGTCCGGCGGTGCGTTTCCAGTCAACGTATGGTTGCATGTCATTCACAAAAGCGGTATGGCAAATAATCAACAATTCGCCCTCTTCGCCTGTCGGATAACCTCTGCTTTGCATTACGGAGTTGTTGATAAACAAATCTTTGTACATCTCGTTGAACTGCGGCTCGATGGTGGTATGTCGTTTTTGGTCGGTAAATTCGTTGACGCCTTCCGTTTCGGTATAACGCACCGTTACGGTGATTTCGGAATATACCCGCAAAACTTTCGTAACCGGATTGTACTGAACGGGATAAACATCCAACGACTGCCCTCTTACGTCGCGCATGATGAAAGGCTCGCGCAAACTTGCTAACGTCCCCGGAAAAAATCCATCGTATTGATACACAGCGCCTTTTACAAACGGAACGGTCGCGGGATCAATGTTACGTGTCAGATTCCCTTTCGACGGCGCTATTTCGATATTGTCGAACTCCTGAAACTGCCCGTAGGAAATTTCCAACTCCGAACTCCCTTGGTCGGGAATGATAAAGGCCGTCGTCAGATAAAACATCTCCGGACTTCCTTCCTGAAGCATCAGCGGCGCGTTATCCGACGTTGCGATGAACGCGTTTCCGTTGCCGGTTTCGATTTCGATCAACTCCACCTCGTTAAGGTCGAAGCGGATAGTTGTCTGATTGTCATTCTGAAACGTTAATACCGTTTCGTTTTTCATTTCATGGTTTGCGCCGACCGTCAATATTTGGTCTTGGGCAAACACGCTCGTTGCTAAGGCTAACAACGTGATAACCAATAACTTTTTTGATAAGAATTTGAACATAATTTATAAAAAATTAATTTTTTTTTTAAAACGGGTGCAAAGTTACGAAAAAAAATGAAATGGGAATTTAGCACCCAAGGCAAACGCATTAAAATTTTTGGAATACAAAAACTAAATAATTGATAATCAAAATAATATATCCAAAGCCTTTATTTCTAAAAGCGCCCTCTTATGTAACAAAAATGCAACGGGTGTATGACAAATTGCATAGGGAGAAAGACGAAATGAATGACGGCGCTTTGAGGGTGAGATTCCTCGCTTCGCTCGGAATGACAATGTTCGCTTTGGGAGAGAGGGGGGGTGGAATGGCGGCGGCCGCGCCGCCGCCATTCCACCCCCCTCTTATTCACATAGTCCGCTGTCATTCCGAATGGAGCGTAGCGAAATGAGGAATCTAATGCTTTACGCGAACATGTTGCAAAACTGTGCAATTTGTCATACACCCAAAAAAACGACATTACCAAATATAATGTCGTTTTTTTTATCTTTTTGCGCTAGACGGGGTAACGTTTTGCGGAGTTAGGGTTTAACTGTCGTTATCGCAAAATACAATTACATTTTTAAGGAGTGCAGAGGTACATCTTTTTTCCTTACAAAAAACTTATTTTTGAAATTATTTTTAAAAAATCTTCCAAGTTGCACTATTTCAACTATATACTTCAAATCAGTTAAGTAGATATTACAGTCTCACCGCCCCCGCCATCGCTTTTCCAATCTCCGCAAGTCGTTCTTCATCTTCGGATTGCGCCGCGTGTTTTATCTCTACCGAAGGTGCTACGACTTCCCATTTGATATTTTCGGCAAACTCGTCCAAGTTGCGCACGCCTCCGCCGCCCCAACTCATGGAGCCGAAGAGACCGAGCAGGCGGTTTTTGGGCATGAGCAGCAGCAGTTGTTTGAGGAGCGAACCCATGGGCGGATAGATGACGCCGTTGTAGGCGCAGGAACCCAAAATGACGCCCTTATATTTCCATATCTCGCTGATAAGGTAGGACGAATGTGTCTTGGAGACGTCGAAGACGCGGATGTTGCGGATGCCTTCCTCCGCCACACTTCTGGCGATGACGTCTGCCATTCGGGCGGTGTTGCCGTACATAGTGCCATAGATGATGACAACGCCTTCTTCCGCCTCACATTTGCTCCAGCGGTCGTACAGTTGGATGACTTTGGCGATATTTTCACGCCAAACGGGACCATGCGAAGGCGCTATGGTATTGATACTCACGCCGTTCAGTTTTGCCATCGCCTTTTGCACTTGAACGCCATACTTCCCGACGATGTTGGAATAGTAACGCCGCATCTCCTCCTCGTAGAACTCAAAACGGGTTTCATCGTCGAACACGCCGCCGTCTAATGCGCCAAAACTGCCGAAGGCGTCGTTGGAAAAGAGAATCTGTTGGGACGTCTCGTAGGTAACCATGGATTCGGGCCAATGCACCATGGGAACGGTGAAAAACTGCAAAGTGTGCTTTCCGGTGGAGAGCGTGGCGCCTTCTTCCATGGCGATGCAATGGTCGCCGATTCCGTAAAATCCCTGTAACATTGGGATGGTTTTAGCGTTTCCCACGATTCTCATCTGCGGATACTCGCACAGTAACCTCTTGATGGAGCCGCTGTGGTCGGGTTCTACATGGTTGACAATCAAGTAGTCAACCTGTTTTTCTCCAAGTATGGATTTGATTTTTAAAATATATTCTTCCACGAATCCGACTTCTACGGTGTCAATCACGGTATTTTTCTCATCTTCAATGAGATATGCGTTGTATGAGACGCCGTGAGGAATCGGCATATAGTTTTCGAACCGTTCGGTATGGCGGTCGTTGACGCCGACCCAGAAAATATTATCCGACAATGCAACTTTTTTCAGCATGATATTGATGATTTTTAACGATTAACTCTTTTATTTCCAGAACCTTATAATAATTCCTTCGAGCAGCAGCGACAGCAATACAACAAGAATAAACCACCGCCACAACGGGACGCCCTGATAGAGTTCCGCGATGGCTTTGGCGATGGGAATCCCGCTCTCCCGCCAGACGGTTATATTTTTAAATCCCTTATTATGAATCTGTTGCTCGATTTCCGATTTTGTAAAACACTCCAATTCCGACTCTTTGCGGTCGTAGTTGTAGGCGATGTGTAGCGAATCCAAGGCGGAGGCGACGGTATAAAACCCTGCGTTCAGGATGTTGTCGTGCATGTAGAAGATATACTGCCCCTGACTCTCCCTGACGCCCGGAATAAACGACGTTCCGGTTTCCGCTATAACGTTGGGAGCCACGTCGTTAACCAACGCGAAATTGCGAACCGACAGCATCTCATCTTCCCCGATGACGTAATACATCGGGTTGCTCTGTACGCTGGTGAACGCCATCCGCAACATAGTCGGAACAAACAGCGCCTGATGCGGAAAACTCGTATATTTTTCGTTCAGCGGGAAGGTGAAAAGGAATATTTTTCCCTTTTTATACGGAATTTTAATGAGGGCGGGATCGTTGTTCTCAAACTGTATAAGCGTCTCAGAACCAATGGGTGACAAGAGGTGATAGTGCTGCGAAGCGGAGGGCATCTCCATATTTTTCGGCATCCGTTCAAAGACGTCGGCGAAGAAGTCGCTGTTGAGGTTGAGGCTTCCAAAACGCAGCAAGGAGGTGTCAAGTTGCAAACCGTCCAAAGGAATCTCGAATTTGCGGAATAACTCTTTGAAGCTGTCGTCTTTAGCATTTGTCGAAGGGTAAACGGCGATGCTTCCGCCTTCGGCGGCAAACTGCTCCAACGACGACGCCAAGCCCGACGATACATCATCGCTGTTAGAAAGGACAATCAGCGAATATTGGTTGAAAAGGGAATAGTCAATGCGTTTGACGTCTATTTTTTCGTACTGAAACGCCTCGTCCGAGCCGAAAAGCGTTTGCAGGTAATTTTGGCGGGGATTGTCGCTCAACTCTGCCACGCCGATTTTATTGGTAATCGCAAAGGTGAAGAACATTTTGTCGTCGAACGTTACCGGATAGTCGGAAATTTCTACCCATGCGTGGTGCGTTCCCTGTTCGTGTACGGTGAAAAGGATTTCCGTAACTATTTCGCCGTCAGGCGCTAAGTCGAAGTTTCCCAAGCCCGACTGTTTGTTATTGACCATCAGTCGTATCGGCAGTTTTTGCAGCGCTTCGTTGCCTCTGCCGCGAATTTTGACAAACAGCCGGTTGGGTTCTCCTGTCCGGTGCGTCGGCGTCTCAAACCAGCAACTGTCAATGGCGATGTTAGGATGTTTTTCGGTAAAAAGAGGCATTAATATGACACGGTACGATGAGTCAATATCCATCTGTTCGGGAATCAGGGTGTTTTTTTGAAAATCGCTGATGAAATAGCACTCCTTCGCTCCGTTTTCGGTGTCTAAGAGCCGTTTTTGTCGGGCGACGATTTCCGGCGTTGAGCGGAAAACGGGCGAATAGGTGATGTTGTGGACTTCGTCAATAAACGACTCTCTGCTGAGCAGTTGTTGGGTTTTTCCTGAGAAGTTGTTGGTTATCAGTTGGAAACGGTCGGATGCGGCGTAGGCAGCGGCAACATCCAACGCCCGCGCCTTTGCCAACTCCAGCAGGGAGATATTGCCATCGGACAACTCCATGCTGAACGAGTTATCCACAAAAACGCTCACAATCTTTCTGCCCGAAGGCGCGTTGGTCTGTTTCTCTTTATCCACCTTGTACGGTCCGGCAAAGATGATGACCAAAGCAGCGGTCGCCAACATGCGCAACAGCAAAATCAACAAATTTCTCAAACGGGCATTGCGTCTGGTCTTGATGGTAATCTCCTGTAACTGACGGACATTGGTGAAGTAAACTTTGCGGTAACGCCGAAAATTGAAAAGGTGGATGATTATCGGAACAGCAAGTAGTACTAAACCCCAAAGAATGTACGGATTGGAAAATTGCATGATGTTTGTGATTTTTTTAGTTCATAAATATGTATTGAATTACGAGTTTTTAAAATTCGGGGGCAAAGGTACGATTTTTAGTTGAGAGTTGAGAGTTGAGCGGGGTGCATTTACGGCTTAATCGTTACAATTTTATTGTCGCGAAGAATGATCAATTCGCCGTTGTTCGCTCTTTTCTCTGCAAGCAATTTCTCGTAGGCGAGTTCAAGCCCTTTGAGGATTTTATGTTTAATCTCTGTTCGTTCTTGTGTTGTCATAATATTTTAATAAATCACTATATTTCTGTTCATTAATAATAATTACATTTGAACTATCTGACTTTTCGGCAATAAGTTCGTGTTTTCCCTCCGAGTTATCAAAAATCAGTACTTCGTCTGCTGCCGACAGATAAATATCAAATAAATTTCGAATGCCGGATAGATACCGACGTTCGATAATTTCCGGTTCTATATCGTGTCCTCCTTCCGAAACGCGTTTTTGCACTCTTTGTCTTGCCAATTCGACCGTTTGCAACCAGAAAAAAAGTAGTGTAACGTTATATCCTGCTGCTTGGGCTTTTAAAATGGTGTTTTTGTGAGTTTTTGTTGATAAAGTGGTCTCAAATGCGAAGTTGGAGTGTTCGTTCAAAAGGTATTCAATGCGATGGAGCATGATTCTTCCCGCTTCAATAGATGATTTTTCAGGCTGAAAAGGCGATAGCCCCTTGGCTATTTCGTCGGCATTGACAAATTCGTAACAATTCAGTATATCCGGCAAAATGGTAAAAGAAGCCGTCGTTTTTCCGGCTCCGTTACAACCTGCGATAATATACAAATTTTTACTCATGTTTTTTAAAAACGTTGCAAAAGTACAAAATAGTTTTCATATTTCAGCCCAAAATTATTTTTTTTTAAAACCCACATCGCCATTGTAAAATTCACTATTAACCTGCATACCTGTCCAATCTTTTAAATAAAGAAGCCTTTGTGTTTTCGTAATTTATTGATAATCAGTTGTATTTTTTCTAAAATTCTATCA
>WRLA01000051.1 GCA_009777825.1 Bacteroidales bacterium | reverse complement strand
CAAAACGTGATGTCCGGTTACTATAAAGTCGTAGTACGGGTCGGTACTCAGCGATACGCCGTTTTCCGTCCAATCCACAAAGTCGTAACAGTCGTTAGGAACTGCCCAGATGGGTATCGTGTCGCCGCACAGATGGCTGCCGCCACCGTCGACAGTGCCGCCGCCCGTCGGATTAGGCAAAACAATGACGTCGTAACTTAACCTGTCAAAGTTGGCGACCAAAATGCGGTCTTTGGTCACGGTGAAGGTATAATCTGCGTTCTTGGAGACTTCCACGTTGTCTTCCGTCCAGTTGACAAAGAAGTAACACGTTTCGGCGACTGCCGAAACGGTGATGTTTTCGCCGTAAGGATAACTCCCCGCGCCGAAAACGTCGCCGGCAACTAACGGTAACGGCGGATTTACAAGTAGTTCAATATCATAGAGTTTTGGTTCGAAGTGTGCCGTCAGGATGCGGTGTTCGGCGGCGATAAAGGTATATTCGTCGTCGCCAGAGACCCAGATGCCGTCTTCCGTCCAATCCACGAAGTTGTAACCATACGCCGGCACTGCCGTTACGGTTACATCCGTTCCGCAGTCGTGGAGACCGCCGCCGTAGGTTTCGCCGCCCTCGTCGGGGTCTTCCTCCGTGAGGATGATGTACTGCTTCGGGATGAAGTTCGCGATCAGCGTACACGGCTCAACCGCAATAAAGAGATAGACGGGGCTGTTGGAGACCACCTCGCCGTCTTTTGTCCAGTTGACGAAGATGTAACAGGTGTCGGCTGTCGCCGTTACGATGACGGGTGTGCCGTGCGGATAGGTGCCACCGCCGGTAGCGTCATTGTCGCCGACTGCGGGAGAGGGGATGACGATGATGTCGTAGGCGATCAGCGTAAAGATGGCAACCAAAGCCGTGTCCTGATCAAGGATAAACGTGAGCGGATTGGCGGCAGATACGAAGTTGCCGTTGTTATCCTGCCATTCTAAGAAGTAGTAATAGTTTTGGGCTTCGGCTTCTACGGTAATTTCTTCACCACAGTCGTAGGTGCCACTGCTGTTGGGCGAGGTGATGGTGGCGTTACCTCCTGTCGTTGCCGATACGGCGACGGTGTAGGTTTTTATCTCGAAGACGGCGACCAAAGTAGTATCCTGATCAATGAAAAACACAAGCGGGTTATCGGTAGAGACGAAATCGTTGTTGTCATCGCGCCATTCCACAAAGTCGTAACATATTGTGGCTGTGGCTTCTACGGTAACTTCGTCGCCGCAGTCGTAGGTGTCGGCGCCGGTAACGCTACCTTCTATCGGGTCGGCGATGGTGATAACGTCGTACTTTATTATCTCGAAGATGGCGACCAAAGTAGTATCCTGGTCAATGTAAAACACAAGCGGGTTAGCGGTAGAGACGAAGTTCCCGTTGCCATCCTGCCATTCCACAAAACTGTAACATATTGTGGGCGTCGCCTCTACGGTAACTTCGTCGCCGCAGTCGTAGGTGCCGTCGCCGGTAACGCTGCCCTCTATCGGGTTGGCGGCGATGATGATAACGTCGTATTCTTTTATTATAAAGACGGCGACCAAAGTAGTATCCTGATCAATGACAAACGTAAACGGATTGTCGTCGGAGACGAAGTTGCCGTTGCCATCCTGCCATTCCACAAAGTCGTAGCAGATTGTGGGCGTTGCCTCTACGGTAATTTCGTCGTCGCAGTCGTAGGTGCCGCTGCTGTTGGGTGATGTGATGGCAGCTGTACCTTCTACCGGATTTGCCATTGTGATGACGTCGTACTCTATTATCTCGAAGATGGCGACCAAAGTAGTATCCTGGTCAATGTAAAACACAAGCGGGTTAGCGGTAGAGACAAAGTTCCCGTTGCCATCCTGCCATTCCACAAAACTGTAACAGGTTGTGGGCGTTGCCTCTACGGTAACTTCGTCGCCGCAGTCGTAGGTGCCGTCGCCGGTAACGCTGCCCTCTATCGGGTTGGCGGCGATGATGATAACGTCGTATTCTTTTATTACAAAGACGGCGACCAAGGTAGTATCCTGGTCAATGAAAAACGTAAGCGGGTTAGCGGTAGAGACAAAATTGTTGTTGCCATCGCGCCATTCTACAAAGTCGTAACAGGTTGTGGGCGTGGCTTCTACGGTAACTTCGTCGTCGCAGTCGTAGGTACCGTCGCCGGTAACGCTGCCCTCTATCGGGTTGGCGGCGATGATGACGTCGTACTTTATTATCTCGAAGATGGCGACCAGAGTAGTATCTTTATTAATGATAAACGTAAGCGGATTGGCAGTAGAGACGAATTTGTCGTTCTCATCGCGCCATTCTACAAATTTGTAACAGGTTGTGGGTGTGGCTTCTACGGTAATGCTTTCGCCGCAGTCGTAGGTGCCGCTACTGTTGGGTGATGTGATGGCGGCTGTACCTTCTGTCGGGTCGGTGGCGATGATGCTGACGTCGTACTTTATTATCTCGAAGTTTGCTACCAACGTACACGGACAGTAATCTTCCGTTACCTCAAATTGGTATGAAAAGTTGGTACTAACCAGAACATCATTTTTCGTCCAGCCGGTAAATTTGTAACAGTTTATGGGTCCTGTTACAACCGTTACGGAAGCGCCACAGATATAGTTGCCGCCACCGGTAACTGCGCCCAATGCCGGTGGGTCTGTTTCAACAGTAATCGCGCAAGTTTTCAATGCAAAAACGGCAATCAAAGTATCGGGTTTAGTAACAAAAAAGGAATAAGGGTTGTCGTCGGTAACATAGATCCCGTTTTTATCTGTCCATTCTAAAAATTCGTAACAGTCATTGGGAGTGGCAGACATCGTTGCTTTATCTCCGTGCGTGTATATGCCGCCACCTGCAGTCGTTCCACCTGTAGAGGGGTTGGAGAATAAGTCAATTTTGTAGGTTTTCAGTTGGAAATTGGCAGTCAAAACGCGAGGTAAGGCTACGGTAAATGTATAGTTTGCATCAGTAGAAACCTCCCCAATATCGCCTTCTGTCCAGTTTACAAATTCGTATCCGGTGTTTGGCGTTGCTGTTACGGTGATTTCCGTTCCGCAGTTATGGGTGCCGCCGCCGCTCACTGTTCCGCCTATTGACGGGCTGGCGTATAAGATGATTTCGTGAGGTATCGGCTCAAAATTTGCCGTCAAAGTACGTGGTCCATATACGAAGAAAGAATATTCGGGTGAGACAGATACCTCAGTGCCGCCCTCCGTCCAGTTGATGAAGGTGTAACATTCGCTGTTGAACGTTGCTTTTACTGTTATGTACGCCTCATAGCTGTAGGTTCCGGCGCCTGTAAGAGTTCCGGCGCCCACCGGATTGGATTGTAAGTTGATAGTATGAGAGGCAATACCAAAGTACGCCACCAAATTGCGCTCTCCTTTTACGACAAACGTATAATTAGCGTTGTAAGAAACGATAGTACTACCTTCTCTCCAATAGAGAAATGTGCGTCCGGGTTCGGGGGTTGCCGTTACGGTGATTGTCTTGCCGCAGGGGTAGTCGCCACCGCCGGTAACTGTGCCGTATGTCGGCGGGGATGCCGATACGGTAATAGTTTGATCCTCTCCCACAATATTAAAGCCTTTCCAAATGGGGGCATTGATATAATTATCATAATATTGGCAGGGAATATGCAAATTAACATCTGCAATAACAACCCCTCCAAAAGTAGTTGCAATAATATCAGGTGGAGATTGCCATTCGACCCAAATATCGGTTAAACCGGTACAATCCTTAAAAACAAAAGATATCAAATCTGTTCCGATATCTGTAACGCTTTTACAAATCCATACTTCCGCCAAAGCAGTACAACCATTAAAAGCATCACTCTCAATAGTTGTAACGTTACAAGGAATTGATATGGATGTTAAACCGGAGTATGCGAAAGTCTGTTGTTGAATAGTCGTAACGCCGTTAGGGATTGTAAAAGATTGTAATTTGGTACAAAGCATAAAGGCTTGCTGTCCAATACTTGTAATTTGACTACCAGGTCCTATGTTGACCACTGTTAAATTAGAACAACTAAAGAAAGCGCCATGTCCAATAGTCGTAACCTTATCAGGGATTGTTATAGATGGTAATTTAGTACAAAGCGCAAAAGCCAGATCTCCAATAGTTAAAACGCTACTGGCTATGTTTACGGTCGTTAAATTAGAACACCCATAAAAAGCCGCATTTCCAATATTTTTAACCTCGCGAAGAGGATCGCCGAGGGTTTGAATATCAACTTTTGTGATTTGATCTCTTACGTCATACCACGGCGGCAAACTCCCGTTTTCCCAATCCATCATATCCCCCTCTCCATAAATAATGAGTACGCCGCCAATAAGTTCGGCAAGTACGTCTTCAGGGTTAGGTTTCCCGATTTTCCATGGTTCGTTATCCGGAAAAGTAACGCCAAACGTCATGTATTCACCGCCGGCTGCACTGAAGTTGTCAATAACAATACCTCCCAATCCGGGCAAATTGTTCGACAAAAACGCAGTTGGCAAAGATATGTCGCTAAAAGAGGTAAGTCCATCTGATTTGAAACATGCATTATTTAAATTCCCATTATTATAATATGTGCCGCCTTGACGATATACATAAACGCCAAAAGGGTTTGCATAAGTTCCATCAGAATTGGCATTACCGTTAACGTTTGGATTGATACGTGTAATTACAATTCCTTCATTAGGCGTCCCGCTCTCATATACCGCCGATAGCGTTCCTCCACTTTTTCGTCTATATTCAAGCACGAAAAATTCATTCTCTGTTGATGTCGGCGAAGGGATTGTATAAACGACAGTACGATCCTCGTCTCTGTCCCAACTATCATATAATGTATATGTTCCTGTTCCTGTGATTTCCTCAATTTGAGCATCAGAAATAAAGTTCCCACTGACATCGGTTATATAAGCCAAAGAAGACTGCGGAGGAGCGGTCTGTGCTGCCATTGGGTCCCAACTGCCAACAGGAACAATAGGAGTAGGAGGTGCATCAGGTGGATAAACATACAAATCCGGAGCGCCCAAGCAATGATACATTTCGTGAACTAAAGTGCCTCGATTAAGGTCGCCTTCCATTATTTTCATATATGGTCCTCCGGCAGACCAAAGAAAATAATTCCAGTATTCCGGCTCACCTTGAATAATATAACAAATATTATCAACGCCTCCCGGAAACATTGCTGCGATGTCATCTTGTACAGATTCCAACGCGTCAGTCAGCAGGGCAGGTCCTTGCCAAGGATTTTCATCTGTGTAAGCGGCACGCGGGAGTGGAGCTACGTAAGGTTCTTTTGTCGGATCAGTAGATGTCGGAAAGAATGTTGTTTCAACATGAAATTCATCACCGGAAATATCACGATAATAACTAAACAAAGATGACCCCGGAGTCGTACCATTAAACAACTCCTCTATCTCTGCCATCGTATATGTAAAAGTCTCAACATCCAGAAGATCTGCAGTCGGAAAAGTGATAAAAACCACAATATTATTAAATGTCCCTGTTCTTACCGTAGCGCTTCTGGTTGGCTCCGTTTGGGGGGCATTTTTCAAAGCGTTGTTCCGTAATTCAAGTTTTTGGTCTGTTGAAATATCAATATTTGCTACTAAACCAACACTTTTAGGATCAATTTGCCCATAAATATACTCTGTTGCAACAAGTTTATCATGATCCAAAGTTGCATAAACTACCCATCCTTTCGGATTTTTCAACAAAGTATAACCATCTGCATCGTAAACACGTTTATAAAATTCGTCGCCTGTAACAAACAAGTGTAACACTGTTCCATCAGGTTGTGTTTCCGTAACAGGAAGTTTCTCAACATAATTCGCAAAAACCGTACAAGTAAACGCAAAAAATGCAATCAATAATATTAAATTTTTCTTCATTTTTCTATAATTTTACGTCCGTTCCTTTTTCGGACATTAAAAAAAATTAATAAGAGTGCAAAGGTACAATATATTTTAAAGATTACAAGAATTCATAAAAAAAAAACTTCCAATTTCAACTTTCAACTTTTTTCCGTACCTTTGCGCAAAAATTTTTAAATATCACAAATCGCATTAAATTATGAAAAAGTTTTTTACAATCATTTCATTAATGTTTATCGTTGGCGGAGTTACCGCGAGCGACAATGCCAATCTGACCAATATAATTGTCTCGTCCGGCAATTTGGTTCCGGTATTCAATCCGAATATCACCAATTATACGCTTAACGTTCTTAACATGGTTACCGACATAACCCTTCAAGGCATTGCGGAAGATCCCGAGGCAACCGTTACGGGCAATGTGTTCAGTGAGCCCATCAATGTTGGGAGCAATCTTTTCACCCTTACCGTTACGGCGACAGATGGGATAACGACCAAAGATTACTACATCAACGTTATCCGTGCTTTCAGCGGTGACGGCGCCGATTTGGCAAGTCTCACCGTAGATCCCGGTGTTTTGGTTCCGGCGTTCAGTCCCAATGTAACGACCTATACCGTTAACGTTGCCAACTCCGCTACCGTGATGAATTATATCACAGGCGTACCGGACGACCCCAGCGCTACCGTTACGGGCAATGTGGTCAATGCGCCGCTCAACGTCGGCAGCAACCTTTTCACCATCACCGTTACAGCGGCGGACGGCGTAACGACCAAGAGTTATTACGTTACCGTCATCCGCGCCGGATCAATAGGCACCAATGCCAACTTGGCAAACTTGATTTACTCTACGGGTACCTTGACACCGGTTTTCAACCCGAATACCACCGTTTACACCCTTAACGTCATGCATGTAGTTACCGACATAACCCTTAAAGGCATTCCGGAAGATCTCAGCGCTACCGTTACCGGTAATGTGAACAATGCGCCCATCAATGTCGGGAGCAATCCATTCGTCCTTACCGTTACTTCGGGCGACGGCACGGTAACCAAAGATTACTATGTGAACGTTGTCCGTGCCACAATAGATTCCAACGCCAACTTGGGAAGTTTAACCGTCGTTCCGGGCAGCCTGGCTCCGGCTTTTTCACCGACTATCACCAATTATACCGTTAACGTCGCCTACCTCGTTACCACCATAACCATCACAGGGACAGCACAAAGCGCATACGCCACCGTTACAGGCAATGTAATCAACGCACCACTCACCGTTGGAAACAACCTTTTCACCATCACCGTTACGGCACAAGACGGCATCACCATCAAAAATTATGCTGTTACCGTTGTCCGTTCCGCCTCGAGCGCCAACGCCAATTTAGCGAGTTTAACCGTAAACCCCGGCGCTCTCAATCCGGCGTTCTCACCCAATATGACCAACTATACCGTTAACGTTGAGGAATCCGTTGCCGCCATCAGCATCACAGGCGTTGCGGCAGATCCATACGCCACCGTTACAGGCAACGTAACCAATGCGCCTATCAAGAAAGGAAATAACCTTTTCACCATCACCGTTACGGCGCAAGACGGCGTTACCGTCAAAAATTACTATGTTACCGTCGTTCGCGCCGGTATCCCTCAATATGTCATCACCGCCATCGTGGAAGATAATATCGGCGGGACCATCTCGCCCAAAGGTATGATAATCATCGGACAAGGCGAAAGCATCACCTACAAAATGACACCCGATGACGGCTACCATATAATATATGTCCTCGTTGATAACGTAAACGTCGGACCAAACGATAGTTATACTTTCAACCATGTAACTTCCGACCACACCATCGTGGTGATGTTCGGCGAAGGGACAGGGATAGCCCCCCTAAGCCCCTCCGAAGGAGGGAATGTGCAGATATATCCGAACCCGACGAACGGGTTAATAACGATATGCGATATGCGATATGCGATATGCGATAATCCGACATCGGACATCGAAATATTCGACATTATGGGACGTGCCGTACACGTAGAGACGCGGCATGCCACGTCTCTACAATCGGAAATCGGAAATCGGAAATCGGAAATCACATTTGATTTATCAAATGTCCCTGCCGGCATCTATTTCATCCGAATACAAACGGAAACAGGAATTGTAACACGTAAAGTAGTTAAACAATAAAAACCTCTGTGAAACTCCGTGTCCTCTGTGCCTCTGTGCTGAAAAAAATTAGTAAAAATTCAACACAGAGACACGGAGATCACAAAGTTACACAGAGAAAAAATTAGTAAAAATAAAAATAATATCAAGAATTTTAGAGATGAAAAAACTTTTTACCATCATTTTATTAACGTTCATCGTTAATGTAGAGGCTTTTGCGGTGCCTGCATATCCGCATCCGATTGCTTTCCAGCAACCAAATGGCGATGAAGTAACCGTCATGATAAAAGGCGACGAAAGGATTAACCGGAACGAATCCATGGACGGCTACACGCTGTTATACAACAGTGAAGGCTATCTGACGTATGCTTATTTAGACGAAGACGGCAACTTGCAGCCTTCCGACGTCATTGCAACGGATGTTGAAAAAAGAGACGCCGCCGTCAATTCGTTTTTAAACGCTATCGAAAAAGATCTGTCTTACAGCGATGCGCAAAAACAAGTGATGTTGAAAATTTGGGAGATAGAAGACGAATATGAAGATAGAGGCGGCAGAGCCGTCATCGGCGAGTATAAAACGCTGTGCGCCTTTGTGCAATTTCCGGGAAAATCCTTTATAAAACAGATGAGCGATTTTAACAACTTGATGAACCAGATAGGATATACGGGCAACGGCACCGGTAGCGTTCGTGATTTCTTTAAGGAATCGTCGTACAACAAGTTCGATTTAACCATCACATTATGTGGTATTTACACCGCTCCAAAAAACGAATCCTATTACGCGGGAAATGGTGGAACACAAAATTGTCAAGAACTTGCCAGATGGGCTGCCCAACAGGTTGCCGCCGAGCCGAGTATTAATTTTGCCGATTACGACAGCAATAACGATGGCAAGGTTGACGGATTTCACTTTATCTTTGCGGGAATGGGACAGGAAGCCGGCGGCGGCTCAGGCACGATATGGTCGCATAAATGGCAGTTTTATCCTTCCGTTACGAAAAACGGGAAATCCATCAGCGTTTACTCCTGTTCGCCGGAACTTTTGTACGGAACAACGATAACAACCATCGGCGTTATTTGCCACGAGATGACCCACGCCTTCGGCGCTCCCGACTTTTACGATACAAATGGAACGACAAACGGTGAATTTATCGGTACCGGCATGTGGGATATCATGGCAGATGGCAGTTGGAACGGCAATCCGGGCGGAAATCGTCCTGCGCATCACAACATGTACACTAAGGTACAATTCGGCTGGGTTACGCCCGTTGTGTTAAACTCGGCAACGACCATCACCAATATGCCCAACTCGACGGAAAACGCCGTAGCCTACCGCATTAACACCGGCAGCGGCAGTGAACACTATCTGTTGGAAAACCGTCAAAAGATAAAATTCGACACCAATGTTCCGGGCGCCGGATTAATCATCTATCACGTACATAGCAGCGTAGGCACTTCCGGCATTAACGACAAACATCCACAACGGATGTATCCGGTTTGCGCCAGCGCAACCGTACAAGTGCCAAACTCATCTCCTTCCAGTTATGGACAAATTAACAGCGGAGGCTGCCCATTCCCCGGCACAAGCAACAAAACATCGTTTACCTCCACCTCAACACCCATGATGTTCCAATGGACAAGCACGCCGGTAAATAAACCAATTACCGACATCACCCATAGCGGCGGTTTCATTTCATTCAAATTTATGGCAGGTTCATCAACACAATACACCGTAGCCGTAAGCGCCAGCCCAACCAACGGCGGAACCGTAACCGGCGCCGGAACATACAACAGCAACGCCTCGGTAACAGTAACGGCAACACCAAACACCAACTTCAGTTTCGTCAACTGGACCAAAAACGGCACACAGGTAAGCACCAACTCCAGTTATACCTTCAATATCACCGAAAACACCACCTTAGTCGCCAACTTCAAAAGCAAAAACGCTAACCTGACCAGCCTCACCGTCAACCACGGCACACTCTCCCCTACTTTCAATTCCAACACCACCAACTATACCGTCAACGTCGAAAATACCATTACCACAATCACTATCACCGGCAAAGCAGCCGACGCCAACGCCACCGTTACAGGCAACGTAACCAATGCACCGCTCACTGTCGGAAATAACAATTTCACCATTAAAGTTACCGCACAAGACGGAACGACAACCAAAAGTTACAATGTTGCCGTTACCCGCGCAACAGCATCGCAATACACCATCACCGCAAGCGTCGAGGGTAATGTCGGCGGCGCCATCTCACCCGAAGGCGAGATTAAGGTCAACGAAGGCGAAAGCGTCTCTTTCGAGATGATTGCCGATGAAAACTACATTATATATTATGTACTCGTTGACGGCGACAACGTCGGAACAGATAACACCCATACCTTCGATAATGTAACAGAAGACCATACCATCGTGGTGAAATTTGAAGAAAACACCGCAATCAACGACGACGTAAAGACGGATAATTATCCGTCTCTACGGATATATCCGAATCCAACGAGCGGGGAGTTACGAGTTACGAGTTACAAGTTACAAGTTACAAGCGTTGAAATATTTGATGTCTTTGGTAGAACATGTAACGTGTCATGCGTAACGTGTAACGAAAACGAAATGTCCATTTCGTTTTTACCCGCCGGCATCTATTTCATCCGAATAACAACCGAAAACGGCATGGTAACACGTAAAGTAATTAAACAATAAAAACCTCTGTGAAACTCTGTGTTCCCTGTGCCTCTGTGCTGAAAAAAATTAGTGAAAATTCGTGCCATTCGTGGCTAAACAATAAAATATATGGATTATAAAGTAGCAGACATCGCCCTGTCCGACTGGGGCAGGAAAGAGATTACAATAGCCGAAAAAGAGATGCCGGGACTGATGGCTATCCGGACTAAATATACAGCCCCCCCCTGCCCCCCCAAAGGGGGGGAGTACGCCACCTCTAAACCGTTGGCGGGAGCACGCATCATGGGATCGTTGCACATGACCATCCAGACGGCGGTCTTGATAGAGACGCTGACTGCGCTCGGCGCCGAGGTGCGCTGGGCAAGTTGCAACATCTTCTCCACACAAGACCACGCCGCCGCCGCCATCGCCAAAGCGGGCGTTCCCGTCTTTGCGTGGAAGGGCGAGACGTTGGAAGAGTACTGGTGGTGTACCGAGCAGGCGCTCACTTTCCCCGGCGGAAAAGGTCCTAACCTGATTGTGGACGACGGCGGCGACGCCACACTGCTGATACACAAAGGCTACGCAGCGGAAAACAACCCCGCCATCTTAGACGCCACGCCCCAAAACCTCGAAGAAGCCATCATCCTCTCCAAACTAAAACAGACACTGAAAGAAGATAACGGCAAATGGCACCGCATGGCAGCAGAGATACGCGGCGTCTCGGAAGAGACCACCACAGGCGTACACCGTCTCTACCAAATGCACGAAAAGGGCGAACTGCTCTTCCCCGCCATCAACGTCAACGACTCGGTCACAAAGTCGAAGTTCGACAACCTCTATGGATGCCGTGAATCGTTAGCCGACGGCATCAAACGCGCTACCGACGTGATGATTGCCGGGAAAGTAGTCGTGATATGCGGCTACGGCGACGTCGGAAAAGGTTGCGCCAAGTCCATGCGCTCCTACGGCGCCAGAGTCCTTGTTACCGAGATAGACCCCATCTGCGCGCTACAGGCGGCGATGGAAGGCTTCGAGGTAACAACCGTCGAAGACGCCCTCTCCGAAGGAAACATCTACGTAACCACCACCGGCAACTGCGACGTCATCACCGCCGAACACCTTGCCGGCATGAAAGACGAAGCCATTGTCTGCAACATCGGACACTTCGACAACGAAATCCAGGTGGACAAGATGAACGCCATCGCAGGCATCCGGAAAATCAACATCAAACCGCAGGTGGACAAGTACATCTTCCCCGACGGACACTGCATCTACCTCCTCGCCGACGGACGCTTAGTCAACCTCGGATGCGCCACCGGACACCCCTCTTTCGTCATGAGCAACTCCTTCACCAATCAGACATTAGCACAACTGCAACTCTGGCAACAACAACACGACATTGACGTCTATCGCCTCCCGAAAAAGTTAGACGAAGAGGTCGCACGCCTGCACTTAGAACAACTCGGCGTGAAACTGACCAAACTCACGCCTCACCAAGCCGCCTATATCGGGGTGCCGGAGGATGGACCTTATAAGCCGGAGCATTACAGGTATTGAACATTAAAAATACCGACAAAATGACCGACAAAATAGAAATATCCAACGCAGGGAAAATACCCGATACAAACCGTCTGTTGCTTGGAATAGAAACGCTTATCGAGAAAGCAAGCAGAAGTATCGCCGTATATTTGAATACGGAAATCAGTCGTTTGTATTGGGCAATTGGTAATCACATTATTACTGAAATGGGATTTGAAACCTATTCGCAACAAGGAAGACAAATTCTTGCGACACTGTCGCAAACTTTGACCGAAAAGTTTGGAAAAGGCTACACTTATTCGGGCTTAAACCGAATGATTAAAGTAGCCGAAGTATATAGCGAAGAAATGTTCGCGACAGTGTCGCGAACATTAAGTTGGAGCCATTTCATAGAACTTGTCGCTATTGAAAATCCCGCCAAAAGATTGTTTTACCAACAAATGTGCATCATCGAAAATTGGAGCATACGCACATTACGGCAAAAAGAAGACACAATGCTTTTTGAACGAACAGCCATTGCCGCTAAACCCGATGACGAAATTTTACAAATCCTGCAAACGACCAACCACACAAACATAAGTCCCGATTTGGTTTTCAAAAGCACCTACGTTGTTGATTTTTTGGGATTAAGCGGATACTATTCTGAAAAAGATCTTGAAAATGCCATTCTTGTCGAATTAGAAAAATTCATTCTCGAACTCGGACAAGGTTTTGCTTTTCTTGAACGACAAAAACACATTCCTATTGACAGCATTGACTATTCGCTTGATTTGCTCTTCTACCACCGAAAACTCAACCGCTTAGTGGCTATTGACCTGAAACTCGGCAAATTCAAACCTAAATACAAAGGGCAAATGGAGTTGTATCTCAAATACTTACAAAAGAACGAAAGACAGCCACACGAAAATCCGCCAATCGGATTACTCCTTTGTAGCGAAGGGAACACCGAACATATTCATTTCTTGCTCTTAGATGAAGAAAATATAAAAGTAGCACAGTATCTTACGGCTTTCCCCGACAAACAATGGTTTATCGAAAAACTTAATAAATCCATTGCTATTGCTCAACAAAATATAAACAACAAAAATTAATTACAACAGGGTCATGCTTGCCGATTGCCAATGCTTTATCTCCAAACACCACCTCTTCGAGCCAACCCAAAAGATACTACTGGCTGTAAGCGGCGGACTCGACTCAACGGTAATGGCGCACCTCTTCCATCAAGCCGGTTTCTCTTTCGGCATAGCCCACTGCAACTTCGGTCTGCGAGGCGAAGAATCCGACGCCGACGAGGCTTTTGTGCGCGATTTGGCGACGCAATACAACGTCCCGTTCTTCAGCAAAAAGTTCGACACCGACGCCTTTGCCAAACAACACCATCTCGGAATACAAGACGCCGCACGCACGCTGCGCTACGAATGGTTCTCGGAACTGCTCACAACCCAACAATACAACTACATCGCCACCGCACACCACCAGGACGACCACATCGAAACCTTCTTCCTCAACCTGCTGCGTGGATGCGGCATCAGCGGCTTGCACGGCATCCTGCCCAAACGCCAACACATCATCCGCCCACTCCTGTTCGCCACACGGAAAGAGTTAGAACAATACGCCGAAGAACACCACCTGCAACACCGCGAAGACGCCTCCAACAAACAAACCAAATATACCCGCAACAAAATCCGCCTCCTCCTCTCCCCTACCCTCAAAAAAATCCAACCCCAACTGAACCGCATCATGGTCGAAAACATGGAACGCTTCCACGAAGCGGAACAGATCTACCAAACCCGCATCCGACAGGTCATCGCCGAAATCACCCAACGCCTGCCCAACAACGTCCTCGCCATCAACATCGAAAAACTGCAATCCTTAGAAGCGCCAAAGACTTTCCTGTTTGAAATCCTGTCGCCCTACGGATTTAACAAAGAGGTCATCCCCGACATCCTCAAATCCCTCACTGCCACATCCGGCAAACGCTTCCACTCCGAACACTTTACCCTCACCAAAGACCGCACACAACTACTCCTCCACGAAACACAACCACCATCCGACAACATCTTCTTCATCGAAAAAGACGATACCGAAATCTACACCCCCTTGCACCTGAAAATAACACGCTATACCCTCCCTACGGGGCTGTGTGGGGAGAACACAGATGACACAGATGGCACGGATTTTCACAGATTAAAAAATATAAAAATCCGTTTTAATCCGTCTAATCTGTGTCATCCGTGTTCAAAATTCGACTACGACAAACTCACTTTCCCGCTCACCATCCGCAAACCCAAAACCGGCGACGCTTTCGTCCCCCTCGGCATGAAAGGTCGAAAAAAACTGAGTGACTTCTTCATTGACCAAAAATTCTCCCAAATAGAAAAAGAAAACACCTGGCTCCTCTGCTCCGGCAACGACATCATCTGGGTCATCAACCACCGCACCAGCGAAAATTGCAAAATCACGGAGGGGACACGAGAGGTGATGGGGGTGATGGTGGAGGGGGAACACGGATGACAGCCCCCTCCGGCTCCCCCAAAGGGGGAGAGAATGCTGATTTTCACGGATAAGGAATTATTTTAACGGAAACGTGTGAAATAGGAAAAAAATAGAGGAAAAGTGAAATTTTTTTTTACAGATAAAAAAATGTTGTACCTTTGCAGGGTTTTTATGAGATGGGGGTTGAGCTATGGAAGATAGACGGAATGTGGTGGTTTGTTAAGAAAAGAAGATTAAGGCAAGGCCTGCAAAGCCGTAAGAGCAGGGATAAAATATATAACTTATGTCAGATACACCTTCAGAATTGGAAGTAGTAAAGTATAAATTTAATCAACTTGTTCAATTTGGAGAAAATTTTGGAGAAACCTTAATAAAAGGCAACAAAACAAAGAAGAAAGCAATAAGTGCAAGTTTAAACACGCCTTTTGATTATTCGGATACAGCAAAAGCTCAAAGGCAACTAGACGATTCTGGTTCAAAAGAGAATATGAAAGCATTTGTTCGACAAGTTTTTGAACACTACGATGTTAATCCATCAATAGAAACATCAAACAAAAAAATAATAGATACTTATGTAAATGAAAATTTAGATGTGATTTTATATCTAAAAAAGGATAATCCAGATGTCGTTAATGAAGACAATAAACTTTATGATAAAATAATTGAACTGAAAAATAGGGGAAAGATACCACCAGAAGAAAGAAAAATGTTTATTACAAGTATCAGAGGTGCAGGAAAAACGAGTTACTTTAATTATTTCATGAGCAAATACGAAACAGACTTAAATAATAATAAAATAATTAGCATAAGGATTAATGTAATGAGAATTAGCCCTACTGATTTGTCTAAATCTGCTTTAGAAAATGCAATAAAATTTCAACTATGCAGAATCCTTTTTACCTATTATTGTACTTATCAGAAATATGGAGATGAAAGATTAGAAGGGAGAGATATTAAAAACTATATGAATACCTATTTGGATTCTATCGTAAAGAATAGGAATTATAATTATTCTAAAAATGATATTGAAGAATGTAGTGATTTTTTCAAACAGTATAACGGTACAGGACCTGCAGAAATTTCAATGGAATATGCGAAATTATGCGAATTGTTTTTACATCTTGTACAAAAAGATTACAAATTTGTTGTAATGTTAGACAATTTTGACCAAATCTCTCCAAAATACGAAGAAGTATATAAAAACAGAATGAGTGGCTTACAGGATATCAGTACAGCATCGTTCTTTAATCATAGTATTTTTATTATTGCAATAAGATACAATACCTTTAATTCTTTACCTTCTGGAATCAGGTCAGAATCAAAGCTCTATGTTCTGGGAACTCCAACAACTTTTGATATGATCAATAAAAGAATTGATTATTATGCAGCTATTTCTGAATCTGAACTAAAAGAGAAAAAAATAAATTGTTTAAAAAATCTCATCATATTAATTGGAAATAGTTTTATGCCAGACTTCGATAGCACAAAGCAGATAATGAACTTTGAACAAGCTTGTGGACTATTTGATGATGTATTTTATTGCAACAAAAGAATAATTGTCTGTATGATAAACAGATTTATCAATATTATTCCGAAAGATGATTTTGAATTGCTATGTGAAGAAAATTTTGACAGCATTTATACCCAAATTAACGATAAGGTTATTGATAAATTTATCTCGAAAACATATTATAAATTTTTGGAATCATTATTAGTTAATCCCGCAACAGGGTATTGTTATTGTTTTTCCAAATATAAGACAGAGAATGACAAATATCAATTTGACGATATTAAAATAAAAGAACATTTTGATGAAAATTTTCTTCCCAATATATATCGTTTTCCATCCATTCCTCATGAAAGAACGGTACAGTTTATCCCTTTCTTGAAAATTAGAATATTGCAACTCCTTAAAAACCTCAAAAAGAAAGATTATAAATTTAATCAAAACCAAACTGCGACTAAATTGGCTGAAATTTTTGATTATAAAAAAGATGCAGTACATTTGGCATGTGAGGAATTGCATTGGGATCAAAGTATTATTATTATAGAGGAAGAGCCTGAAGGCACACCCGAAAATAAAGAAAAACTTAAAGAGAAAAAAATAGACATTACACCGAGAGGAGAAAAAATGCTCGAAATACTCCCCATAAATATTAATTTATTAGCAGTTTCATTAGAACAAGTTTTTTTACCTGTATTATTACTTCAAACAGGGATGCCTATAGGCAACTATAATGATGCTGATATATCAAAATTCATCATTAGAAATATATTTTACTCACTGCCAAAGACAATAGGGTTATTAAACTCCATTGAACAATATGAAAAAGAGAAAGTGTTGTCAAGAGCTACAAAAACAGACCAAGAACACTTTAATGATTCAGATTTTAAAATTACAGAAAAATTGAAAGAAATAGCTAATAATAGTATTGACAGAATTTATCGTTCATACTTTGGAGGTGAACACGACAGTGACCCGAAATTTATTAGAAGAAAAGAGGATTTAAAAAAACAATTAGAAATAGCAGTATGAAAAAGTTATTAAAAATAATAGATTATATTTTTGCAACTATACTTATTGTTGGTTTCGGGGTTATGTTAACTGCTCTTGTGTACACGTTTATTGATTTAAATAAGAATAGCTATCTTACCACACCATCAAAAGACTCTATTGATTTTTTTCTAAAATCTTTTGATTGGTGCAAGTCCATTATAGGCAGTGTTTTTATAATGTTTTCAGTTTTTTATGCTTTTCAAACATTTAAAATTCACTATAAAAATCAACTTTTTAATAACAATGTAGTTCCAAGAGAAAAAAACATTAATGATAAACTGAGCCGAATAAAAGAAACCAATAAAATGTTGCATAGTTTTATAAATCGTAAAGGTAGAGAAATAATAACAATGATAGTTTATGATGAAGAGAACAATCATATCAATGACAAAAGGAGGCTTAAACATTATTTTAATAAATACCTAAAAGATGAAATAAAGGACTTTGAACACAGTAGAAATTATGGAAATAAATGTTGCAGCGATTGTGTTAATTGTGAACATAGAGGAAGCCCTATAAATAATACAGGATTGTCATTTGATGATTTTAAATTATTTGCATTTGAATTATTTTGCGTTTCGCTTGCATATCCAACAAATTTTGAAACAGACATTGAAGAAATGTATAAAGGAAGTCTTAATTAAAAGACAAGTAGAAAAGGCTGAAAAAGACCTGCCTACAATAACTAAGTTTTCGTTGCGTGCTACGCACGCGCAATGAAAACGCAGTTGATGGTTAAGATGTCAGAACAGGATTAATAGGATTAAAGGAATAACAAGATTAAGAAGCCCAAGCAATCAATTATTTGGAAGCATACGATATTGCCGATGGTTTGCTGATAAACTTTGGTGGTTTAAGTTTGGATTTCAAAAGGCTTTACAACAAAAAATTAGCCCCCCCCTTGAAAAATCCTGTAAATCACTAAATCCTTAAAATCGTGTTCAGACAATGGGAAAAGGTAAGATGTCAGAACAGGATTAATAGGATTAAAGGAATAACAAGATTAAAATTAGTCCCCCCCTCGAAAAATCCTGTAAATCAATAAATCCTTAAAATCGTGTTCAGACAATGGAAAAAGCAGCAATCATGGACAGCATCATATATCTTATTTTTCCGTATCTTTGCATTCTAAAAGATATAGCAGAATATGGTTGATATAAACAAACTAACGCACAAAATTATTGGTTGTGCGATGCAAGTACACAGGGTGTTAGGAAATGGTTTTCAGGAAGTCATTTATCAGCGTGCGCTGGCGATTGAGATGGAGTACGAGGGATTATCTTTTCAACGAGAGATGGAAATGCCGATATTCTATCGCGATAAACAAATTGGAACAAGACGGGTAGATTTTTTTGTTGAAAATTGTGTAATGGTAGAATTAAAGGCAATGGAAAAAATTGAAGATGTACACAAAGCCCAAGCAATCAATTATTTGGAAGCATACAACATTGCTGATGGTTTGCTGATAAACTTTGGCGGTTTAAGTTTGGATTTCAAAAGGCTTTACAACAAAAAATTAGTAACCCCAAAAAATCCTGTAAATCAATAAATCCTTAAAATCGTGTTCAGACAATGGGAAAAAGCGGCAACCATGGGTGTATGACAAATTGTCCCCCCCCGCCTGTTTTTCCCGATCTGTCCCATTATCGGATATAAACAATTTATAGTCAATAACTTTTTTTTGTGTTGTGCAAAGATTGTTCGGTTGTTGTTATTTT
>WRLA01000050.1 GCA_009777825.1 Bacteroidales bacterium | reverse complement strand
GTTTGTTGTGTACATAAAATGTATATAACAAATGAAAAAGTTTTAAGTGAATAAAAAGAAAGAGAGGGGGGGGGGGGGGGTAATATATAAAGAAATGGCGTGTTTCTGTAAAGCCGATATTGCCTTGTTGATGAACAGGGTGAACGTTGTACCGATGTTTGCAAAAATCCGTGTCATAAGTTCTTTATCTTTTACCGAAAAACCATCATTTTCATGGATGGAAAATCGGGTGCAAATATAATGATTTTTTAAATACCAAACAAATTTTTTTTTAGCCACGAATGCACGAATTTTTTCTCTGTGAAACTCTGTGCCCTTTGTGTCTCTGTGTTGAGTTTTAATCTTTTTCAGCACAGAGACACAGGGAACACAGAGTTTCACAGAGAAGACCGTAAGATTAATTTTCAATTTTCAACTCTCAACTCTCAACTCTCAACTACCTCACCACCACCTTCATCTGTTTCCCACTTGCCCGTATCAAGTACATCCCCGGCTGCAAGTTATTGAGTGTGAGTGTTACCGGATTTTCTGTTGCGACGATACTGCTTACGCAGATGCCGTATTGGTTGTACACCAAAATCGTGCTGCCTTCGGCGACGCCTTCGACGGTGAACGCATTGCCCGACAGCGCCGGATTGGGATAGACGGTCAAATCTCCGTCGGGAGTGGCGTAGAGCGGATGGTACTCAACCGTCTTATGGGTAGAACATAAAGGTCCGTGACTTGTGGTGAGCAGTTTGAACATATACCATGTGGGTGCCGGTTCTAAGAGGTTGGTTTTCTTGGGACCTGCCGAGTAACTGAACTCGTCTATGGTGCGAGTGTCCGGTTCCAGGTCGCCGTTTTTATACCATTCGCAGCCGATTATTCTGTAGCCTTCTTCTTTTAATCTTCTGAGGTTGAGCATGAAGGTGTTGTTCCAGAGCATCGGGGCGTAGGCATCGAAGTCGAGTGCGTAGAAGTTGGCGACCACGGTTACGTCGTCCATAACGGTGAAGATGTAGATTCGGTCTTTGGAGACCTCCTTGCCGTCTATGGTCCAGTTGACGAAGCGGTGGCAGCCGCTGGAGGTGGTTTCGACGCGCACGCTGCTGCCGGCATTATAGGCGCCTGAGCCGGTGGTAGAGCCATATTCTTCGTCGTTGACGGTAGCAATGACTTGGCATTGTCTGTTTTCGAAATTCGCCGTCAAGGTATGTGTTTCCGTTACCGTGAGCGAATACGAGGCATCTTCGGAAAGCGTTGTGCCGTTTTCCGTCCAGTTGACAAATTCGTAGAGGGTGTTGGCGACTGCTGTTACGGTTTTATCTTCGCCGCAGAGGATGTGGGCGTCGTTGCCGGTAACGGAGCCGCCCTCCGGCGGATTGGCTAATACGGTGATATTGAAAGTTTTAAGTTCAAAGTTGGCGACCAAAGTGCGGGGTTGGGTTACCATAAATGTGTAGGAGGTGTTGGTAGAGACTATCTGTCCGTTTTCCGTCCAGTTGGTGAAGGTGTAACATTCGTTGGGGCTGGCTGTTAAGGTGGTCATGTTGTTTACTTTGGCACATCCGTCTCCCTTAACGCTGCCGCCTTCGGGAGGTGAGGCGGAGGCTGAAATGGGGACGCCGATGACTAAAGTAGAGGAGAGTGTAAGTGTTTCATTATCAAGGGATAGCGTTTCTAATAGGATGTCATATTCGCCGACGGGAAAACTTTTGTTCCATTCCGATTTGTCTCGTGCCGCTATTTCTTCGATGCCGTCAATATACCATTTCAGGCTTCCCGGAGCCGGATTTAGGTCGGTGATATCGGCGCGAAAATGTATATCGGAGGTGCAGAAGACATGATACGGCAAAATCTGATAATGGATGTCGTTGGCATAGAATGATGCTGTCAGGTCGTGCATGGCGGAGTAGGCGAGGTAGTAATAGGATTCCCTTTCGCCGACGCCGTAGCACATGATGATAACTCCTTCGTTATTGGTAAAGAGGTATGATGCGGTTTTATCGGTCAGCGGCATGTTGTAGAACGACATCTGTGCCATGTCATTGTCATGCCAGACGCCGCCGTTCAAATTTGTCGGTGGCGCTCCGCCGATAGATACCGTAGTGTTGTTTTTGTTAGCGGTAGGGGTAACGATGAGGGCGCAGTGTGCATTTATCTCCGTTGTGCCGGTTGGTACAAAGGGTGCAATCATGGCTTGGGGGACTCTTTGGTCAATAGCCGGTAGCCATGCCATCGAGGGGTCGGAAAAAACCTCATTGTTATCATCGCGAGAGGTCAGATAGGTACAAACGCCCACCGGTTTATCGGCATAGACAAAACAGCCGTTCTTTTCCAGCGTTATTTGTACTTCAAAGAACTGACCGGCTTGTAACGGAGTGGCAAGATCGGTTTCGCCGCCCGTATCCGTTATCAACAATATGTCGTCTTGCGGTGTAATGGTAACGATGGTATTATCTTGCGACGCCACAATCCGTATCCTGTCTTTTGTATCTTGACACGTTTCGGTGGTCAGGTCTGACACCGGCGCGAAGAAACTTTTGCCCCAGGTGTGTACGGGCGCTAATTGTTGCATTAAGCAATCGCCTGTCCAATCGGAAACATTGGGGATGTTGGTGCCCGGATTGAGTGAAAAGAAGGCGACGGGCTTGTCGGAAGTGATATGAGCGCCTGTCATATCGGTGGGATTGATTCTGTAATAGACCTGTCCGGCATTAAGCGCTCCTTCCGAAACGGAAACGCCATCGTGATAGAGATGTGTGTTGTCTTGTGTGGCAATAACCGCGTAGGCATCTTTTTTGTTGCCCGATCTCGGTATGTGTGATATTTGATAATAGTCGGTACCCAGCGCGGGTAGCGGCAAGAGGTTGGTGGCGTCGGTGGAGACATTGGTTTGATTTAAGGCATAAACCGTAACAGGATTATTGCTGACAATATGAACGCTACGGTCGGATATGCCGTCCGAAACATTATACGTAGCCTCTTTTTGTTTATAATCGGGAATGTTATAGGTAAAGACCTCTTGCGGCAGCAGCGTGAAAGAGATAGCAGTGTCCAATTTGGTAAAATAAATAGTTCCCGTGGTAGGCAAATCCATACTTGCAATACGTATTTGCAGATTAAGATTGTAGTATTGATGGTCGGATGGGGAATTTTGAGAATGGAGATAGTTCTCGCCGAAAGTTAACCAAAAGTCGGTTCCATCCGTCGCGGTCTGCGCCCGGAGCGGGAAAATGCCTAACATGAACCAGGCGACCGTCATTACTAAACAAAGTTTCCTTTTCATGATCTCAAAATTTTATTTTTACCTTAACTGATATTTTTTTCAATACCACAAATCACTCCACCGTTACCGACTTCGCCAGATGACGAGGCTGATCCACATCTTTCCCTTTGTAAACAGCGATATGATACGCCAACAACTGCAACGGAATAGCCGCCAGCAGCGGACCGAAGCACTCCATCGTTTTCGGAATGGCGATGTAATAATCCGCCAATTTCCGCACATCTTCGTCGCCTTCGGTAACCACGGCGATGACCCGTCCGCTACGGGCTTTCACCTCTTGGATGTTGTTGAGCACTTTTTCGTACAGTTTCGTGTTGGTGGCGATGACGATGACGGGCATTTCCGAGTCAATGAGCGCAATAGGACCGTGTTTCATCTCGGCGGCGGGGTAGCCTTCGGCGTGGATGTACGATATTTCTTTCAACTTCAACGCTCCTTCCAACGCCGACGGATAACTGTAGCCCCGTCCCAAGTAGATGAAGTTGCGGGCGTAGGTGAAGATTTTTGCCGTTTCCTGTATCTGGCTGTTGGCGCTGAGCAGCAGTTCCATTTGTTCGGGAATCTTCTTAAACGCTTTGATCATGGTGGTCAGTTCGTTGGGCTTGATGGTGCCTTTTTCTTTGGCTAAGGTCATTGCCAGCATCGCCAACACCGTAACCTGTCCGGTAAACGCTTTGGTGGAGGCAACGCCGATTTCCGGTCCGACGTGGATGTAAGAGCCGGAATCCGTCGCGCGCGCAATGCTCGACCCCACGACGTTGCAAATCCCATATATGAACGCGCCTTTTTGTTTCGACAGTTCGATGGCGGCTAACGTGTCGGCGGTCTCGCCCGACTGGGAAATGGCGATGACGATGTCGTCGGGATAGATGATGGGGTCGCGGTAACGAAATTCCGAAGCGTACTCCACCTCTACCGGAATACGGCACAGGTTTTCAATCAGATGCTCGCCGATGAGCGCCGAGTGCCACGACGTCCCGCAGGCAACGATGATGATACGACGGGCGCTAAGAAAACGTGCCTTATTGTCAATGATGCCGGAAAGGACGACGTTGGTGCCTTCTGTATTGATCCGCCCTTTCATGCAGTCGGCAATGGTTTTCGGCTGTTCGAAAATCTCTTTCAACATGAAATGCGGGTAATCGCCCCGCTCCAACTGACTGATAGACATCTCCAAACGACTTACTTCCGGCGTCTTTTCCACATTTTTCAGGTCAATAACTTTCAACGGCTCTTTGCGGCTGATGATGGCTATCTCGTTGTCTTGCAGGTAGATGACGCTGTTGGTGTATTCGACGATGGGGGAGGCGTCGGAAGCGAAAAAATATTCATCTTCCTCCTCTCTAATGCCGATGACCAACGGACTGCTTTTGCGTGCGATGATAATTCTGTCGGGGTCGTCTCGGTCGAGGATGGCGATGGCGTAAGCGCCAATCACCTGATTTAGAGCAAGTTGTACCGCATCGAACAAGGAATGATTGCCCGACGTTTTGATGTAGTCTATCAACTGCACTAAGACTTCCGTGTCGGTGTCGCTGTGAAAAGTGCATCCTTTCTCAATGAGTCCGCTTTTGAGGAGGGCGTAATTTTCGATGATGCCGTTGTGAATCAGCGCCAACGTCCCCGAGTTGGAGTAGTGCGGGTGGGCGTTGACGTTGTTGGGTTCTCCGTGCGTTGCCCAGCGCGTGTGGGCGATGCCGATGTTTCCCGAAACATCTTTTCCCTCGATACTCTCTTCTAACTGAGATACTTTCCCTTTATTTTTGTAAATGTTGAGTTGCCCGTTGGGGTTGATAAGCGCGACGCCGGCGCTATCGTATCCCCGGTACTCCAAACGATGAAGCCCCTTTATCAAAATAGGGTACGCTTCCTGATTGCCGATATATCCGATAATTCCACACATTCTAATGTCAGTTTTTGTGATGGCAAAGGTACGAAAAATTGTGAGATGGCAAGCCGTATTTTGCTCTATTTATATTGTATTTTGTAACACAATGACAATCTCATGGGCGAAGCCGTCAAAAAATTCGGCAAATAGAGCGGTTTCACCGCGAGGGACAGGTTGTCGGAGACGTCGAAAGTGAGCAAGTGGGCTGTTACGGTGGCTTCCACGATTTGCAGTCCGTAGAGCAAGCCTGTAAAGAAGTAGCACCATTCCATGTTGGTTTGGTAGTAATTCATGTACGCTTGTAACTGGTCGGCGTTGTAGCCGTCGGTATATTGGTTTTCTTTGCCGCTTTCGCCTTCGGAAGAGACCCATTTGTAGGCGTCGCGGAAAGTGCGGTAGTCGTTGGTGTTTTGGACAATGAAGTAGGTCAAGGTGCCGAAACCGCCATAGATGGCTGTCAGTTTCAGGGTGGCGAGCCATGCTTTGTCGCCGTGGTTCCAGTTATAGATCTGTCCGCCGCCGGGGAGTAATGCCCACAGTGTCGCTCTGTGCGGGTTGGCGGCGTTATCGGGGAGTACGACCGGTGTTGTTTTCGTGGAAACAGGTATGGTATCGAAAACGGTTTGTGGTAATGTGTCGTTGACTGCGATGGCGTCTGGAATGTCGAAGTCTAAATCTTCGGTTTGCGCTTTTAGGGAGAGGGGGGCAAAAAGGCAGAAGAGCGCTATGGCGCACATTGCTATTCTGAGTTTGTGTGAAAAACCGTGTTTTTCGTCATTGCGAGCGTAGCGAAGCAATCCAGAAGTAGGGGCTGCTGGATTGCTTCGGGCTTTGCCCTCGCAATGACGCTCTTCGTGCGTTGCAGGGTGCAATGACGACCAACGTTTACCTGCTTTCGTCATTGCGGGCTTGACCCGTAATCCCCTTGTTTTCAGGGGATGCTGAAACAAGTTCAGCATGACGCCTTCACTCCTTTTATTCTTAATGCGTTGCATCCGGTTATTTCCAATTATTTCAACGCCTCCACAATCCGTTCCAACTGCTCGTCGTTGGTGAAGTGCAGGGTGATGGTGCCTTTTCCCGATCGTCTCCGTTTCATGTCAACGTTCATTTTCAATGAGTTATGGATCTTTTCTCGCATGGTTTCGTATTTTTCGGGCAGCGTCGGTTTCTTTTTCTCTTTGGCTTTGACGATGGCAACGGGCTGTTGCAGGATTTTAACTAAGTCTTCCGTTTCGCGCACCGACAGATGTTCGGTTATAATCTTCTGTAAAGCAGCGTATTGCTGTTCGGAAGTGTTGAGGGACAAGATGGTACGGGCGTGCCCCATGCTGATTTTTTTATCCCGCACAGCGACTTGTATTTCGGGAGGTAGATCCAGCAAACGGATGTAATTGGTGATGTTGGAACGACTTTGACTGATTTTTTTCATGACATCCTGAATCTCTAATCCGCACTCATTCATCAACCGTTGATACGACAGCGCCAATTCGATGGCGTTAAGGTCTTCACGGTGAATGTTTTCGATAAGCGCTATTTCCAACATCTGCTGGTCGTCGGCGACCCGGATGTAGGCGGGGATCTGTTCCAACTGCGCCATGACGGAGGCTCGCAAACGCCGTTCGCCCGAAATCAACTGGTATTTGTCGTATCCTATCTTGCGCACGGTAATCGGCTGAATGACGCCCTGCTCCAAGATGGAGTTTTTCAATGTTTCCAAACTCTCTTCTTCAAAGACGTCGCGGGGTTGAAACGGGTTGGTCTCAATCAACGCAACGGGAATGTCCGCCACTGCTCCGACCACAAAATTCCCCGACGCATCTTTGCTCGTGATGTCGGTTTCGGGATTTGATAAGATGGCGCTCAATCCACGCCCTAACGAACTTTTCTTATTCGCGCTCATATTTTCAAAGTTAAATCATGTTATTTTTTTCCAAAATCTCTTTGGCGAGGTTCAGATAGTTGACGGCGCCACTGCTCGCCGCATCGTGCATGACGATACTTTCGCCAAAACTCGGCGCCTCGCTCAGGCGTGTGTTGCGATGGATGATGGTGTCCAGCACCATTTGCTGAAAATGGGTTTTTACCTCGTGTACCACCTGTTTCGACAGGCGCAAACGGATGTCGTACATGGTCAGAACGATGCCTTCGATATCAAGATCATTGTTCAAACGCGACTGCACTATCTTGATGGTATTCAGCAGTTTACCAAGTCCTTCCAACGCAAAATATTCGCATTGCACCGGAATCAGAACAGAGTCGGCTGCCGTCAGACTGTTCACCGTAATCAAACCCAGCGACGGCAGACAATCAATGATGACGAAGTCGTACTGGTCGCGCACCTGATGCATGATGTTTCTCATGATATATTCGCGGTCGGCGACGTCAATCATCTCTATTTCAGCGCCTACCAAGTCAATGTGCGAAGGCAGTAAGTCCAAATTCGGCGTTGAAGTCGGGATGATGGTTTCGTGAGGATCGAGGTTGTTGACTAAGCAGTCGTAAAGATTTTTTCCAACCGTATGAACATCAACCCCTACGCCGGAAGTAGCATTGGACTGCGGGTCGGCGTCCACCAACAAAACCTTCTTCTCCAAAACTGCCAAACAAGCCGCTAAATTAATGGCTGTCGTGGTTTTTCCAACGCCTCCCTTTTGATTTGCTATTGCAATGATTTTTCCCATATCCTAAAAATTAGGGTGCAAATGTACGATTTTTTTCCAAATGACGGAGTTAATCTCCCAGGGCAAATTCATTAAAATTCCCTTGTTTTTTCTTACATTTTCTTAAGTTATTAATAATCATTCGTTATAATCAGGTTATAGACGAAAAACTTCGCCTCTATAACCAACTCGGACAACTGCTGCAAGCCCTCCAGCAGGGAACGCAAAGCGCGGGTAGTTACCGCATAGAAATCCCCTTAGTCGGTCTTCCGTCGGCTATGTACCACTACATCCTCTTTGTCGAGGGCGAAAAGGCTGATGCGAAGAAGTTGATAGTACAATAAAATGATTTAAATCTTTAAATTTTTAAATTCTAATCCCACGTCTCACATCTCACATCTCACAATCTCACATCTATATTTGTGACGGAACATGCTGTTATCCCTTGTCAATCAGCCCATTGCGTCATCATTCAAAAAAAATCAAAAAAAATTTAAAAATCATCATTTGGTATTGAAAAAAGTTGTACCTTTGCAGGCTCAAAATTTCATGATATATTATGGCTTTAAAAAAGGAAAATAACCCCGGATCATTCAATTTTTCAAAAATAACAATCAGCCTTTCATCACCCGAAAACATCCTTGATCGTTCGTGTGGCGAGGTATTAAAGCCGGAGACCATCAATTACAGAACGTATAAGCCCGAACGCGACGGTTTGTTCTGTGAACGCATTTTTGGTCCTGTGAAAGACTTTGAATGTCATTGCGGGAAGTACAAACGGATTCGTTATAAAGGCATTGTGTGCGACCGTTGCGGCGTTGAGGTAACCGAAAAGAAAGTACGGCGCGAGCGCACCGGTCATATCCAGTTGACGGTGCCGATAGCGCATATTTGGTTTTTCCGCTCGTTGCCCAACAAAATCGGCGCGTTGCTCGGACTGCAGACAAAGAAGATAGAAGCGATTGTCTATTACGAACGCTATATCGTTATCAATCCGGGCATTAAGGCTGCCGACGGCATCAGCAAGATGGATTTTCTCAGCGAAGAAGAATATTTCGACTTGGTAGATTCTTTACCCATCGAAAACCAATATTTAGACGACAACGACCCCAACAAGTTCGTCGCCAAGATGGGCGCGGAAGCCATCAACGAACTTTTGATGGGGTTAGATCTCGACGCACTCTCTTACAGCCTGCGCCACGCTGCCAGCACCGAAACAAGTCAGCAACGAAAACAAGAAGCGCTGAAACGACTACAGGTGGTAGAAGCCTTTCGCGAAGCGCAGGAACACCGTGAAAACCGTCCGGAGTGGATGATTTTGAAAGTGTTACAGGTCATTCCGCCGGAACTGCGTCCGTTGGTACCGTTGGATGGCGGACGTTTCGCCACCTCCGACCTGAACGACCTCTACCGTCGCGTGATTATCAGAAACAACCGTCTGAAACGATTGGTCGAAATCAAAGCGCCGGTCGTCATCATGCGCAACGAAAAACGCATGTTGCAGGAAGCCGTTGATTCGCTGTTCGACAACTCCCGCAAAGCCAACGCCGTAAAAACCGAATCGAACCGCCCGTTAAAATCACTTTCCGACAGTTTGAAAGGGAAACAGGGACGTTTCCGTCAAAACCTTCTCGGAAAGCGTGTTGACTATTCGGGACGTTCGGTCATCGTGGTAGGACCCGATTTGAACCTCAACGAATGCGGTATTCCGAAAACCATGGCGTCGGAGTTGTTCAAACCATTCATCATCAAAAGATTATTAGAGCGCGGAGTGGTAAAAACCGTAAAGTCTGCGAAGAAAATCGTGGACAGGAAAGACCCCGTCATTTGGGATATTCTCGAAAATATTATGAAAGGGCATCCGGTACTGTTAAACCGCGCCCCGACCCTTCACCGTCTTGGTATTCAAGCCTTTCAGCCCAAACTGATAGAAGGCAAAGCCATTCAGTTGCACCCGTTGGTATGTACCGCGTTCAACGCTGACTTCGACGGCGACCAGATGGCTGTTCACGTCCCCTTAGGCAATGCCGCCATCTTAGAGGCGCAATTGCTGATGCTGGCTTCTCACAACATTTTGAACCCCGCCAACGGAGCGCCCATCACCGTACCCTCGCAAGACATGGTTTTGGGATTGTATTACATGACAAAAGCAAAGAAAAACACCCCCGAAGAACCGGTCAAAGGCGAAGGAATGACATTCTACGGACCGGAAGAGGTCATCATCGCCTACAACGAAAAAGCGGTTGACCTGCACGCCATCATAAAAGTGCGCGTCGAAAACATGGACGGGCATAAGGAAATCATCGAAACAACCGTTGGAAGAGTACTTTTCAATCAGGTTTATCCCCCGGAAATGGGCTATCTGAACCAACTGTTGACCAAAAAATCGCTACGCGACATCATCGGCAACGTATTGAAAATCTGCGGAACGGCAAAAACAGCAAAATTCTTGGACGACATCAAATCATTAGGATTTAACATGGCGTTCCAAGGCGGACTTTCGTTTAACCTGTTCGACGTCATCATTCCTCAAATCAAAGAAGAACTTGTTTCAAAAGCCAACGAGGAAGTAGAAGGGGTAACCGACAACTACCAGATGGGTTTCATCACCAACAACGAACGTTACAATCAAACCATTGATATTTGGACACATACCAACTCGCGCCTGACCAACTTGTTGATGGAGCAACTTTCCAAAGACCGTCAAGGCTTTAACTCCGTGTACATGATGCTCGATTCGGGCGCCAGAGGTTCCAAAGAACAGATTCGTCAGTTGTCCGGCATGAGGGGTTTGATGGCAAAACCGCAGAAGTCGGGCGCCACCGAAGGAGGCGAAATCATCGAAAACCCGATCCTTTCCAACTTTAAAGAAGGACTGTCGGTCTTGGAATATTTCATCTCCACGCACGGTGCGCGTAAAGGGTTGGCTGACACGGCATTAAAGACCGCCGACGCCGGCTATCTGACACGCCGTTTGGTGGACGTAGCACAAGACGTAGTCATCAACGAAGTGGACTGCGGAACGTTGCGCGGCTTGGAAACAACAGCGCTCAAGAAAAACGAAGAACTGATAGAATCGCTGTACGACAGAATATTAGGACGCGTCGCCCTGCACGACGTCTATCACCCCGAAACAATGGAACTGATAGTCGCCGGCGGCGAAGAAATCAACGAAGAAATCGCACAGGCAATCGAAGATTCTCCCTTGGAATCGGTAGAAATCCGCTCCGTTTTGACCTGCGAGTCGAAACAGGGCGTCTGCGCCAAATGTTACGGACGTAACCTCTCCAACGGACGCTTGGTACAACGCGGCGAAGCCGTCGGAACCATCGCCGCCCAATCCATCGGCGAGCCGGGTACACAGTTGACACTGAGAACGTTCCACGTCGGAGGTGCCGCGTCCGGCATCGCCACCCAATCGAAAATAGAAGCAAAATACGACGGCGTGGTGGAAATAGAAGAACTGCGCTCGGTACCCTACACCAATGACGAAGGACAAACTTGCGAAGTCGTCGTAGGTCGTTCTGCCGAAATGCGCTTGATACATCCGAAAACGCGAATCATCCTCGCATCCGCCCACCTCCCGTACGGATCACACCTATATTATAAAAGCGGCGACGAAATCGAAAAAGGCGCTATCATCGCCGACTGGGATCCTTTCAATGCCGTGATTGTAACCGACATAGCCGGTACGGTGAAATACCATAACCTCATCGAAAACATCACCTATCGCGTTGAAAAAGAAGAACAAACGGGATATCAGGATAAGGTTATCATCGAAAGCCGCTTAAAAGCCAAGAAACCTACCATATTAATATACGACAACAAAGACACCGAACTGAAAGAGTTTGACTTGCCGGTAGGCTCGCACATCGTTGTTGACGATAAGAAAGAACTGAAAGCCGGTGAGATATTGGTTAAAATACCGCGTGCCATCGGGAAATCCGGCGACATCACCGGCGGTCTGCCCCGCGTTACCGAACTCTTCGAGGCGCGTAACCCCAGCGACCCGGCGAAAGTAGCCGAAATAGACGGCGTAGTCTCCTTTGCCAAAAAACTGAAACGTGGTAACCGCGAAGTTACCATCACCTCCAAAACAGGCGAGACAAAGACCTACTTAGTCCCGACAACGAAACAGATTTTGGCGCAGGAAAACGACTACGTCAAGGCAGGAACGCCGCTCTCCGACGGAGACATGACCCCGTCCGACATCCTCGCTATCAAGGGACCGATGAAAGTACAGGAGTACATCGTCAACGAAATCCAGGAAGTATATCGTCTGCAAGGGGTAAAAATCAACGACAAGCACTTTGAAGTCATCGTCCGTCAGATGATGCGCAAAATCGAAATTGACGAACAGGGAGATACCCGTTTCCTCGAAGGCGAACTGATAGAAAGAGCCGATTTTATTGATGAAAACGACAACGTCTTCGGTAAAGTGGTAGTAGTGGATCCGGGCGATTCCCTCACGCTGAAAGCCGGACAAATCATCACCGCACGTAAACTGCGCGACGAAAACTCCCAACTCAAACGCCGCGACAACCGCCTGATAGAAGCACGCGACGCACAACCCGCAACCGGACACCAAATATTACAAGGTATCACACGCTCCTCGCTCCAAACCAAGAGTTTTATCTCGGCTGCCTCGTTCCAAGAGACAACCAAAGTACTTACCAACGCCGCCATCAACGCCAAAACCGACTATCTAACAGGATTGAAAGAAAATGTTATCATCGGCGGTAAAATTCCGGCAGGAACGGGAATGCGTGATTATCAGCACCTTATCGTAGGTAGCATGGACGACTACGAAGCACTAATAGCACCGGAAACAGAAAAAGTTTTATAATGATACAATAAATGTAATACCTGACCGTTTGATAACTATGGACGATAAAATGCAACAACAACAACTGAATATTGACGTTCCACCGGACGTGGCAGACGGCGTTTACGCAAACTTGGCAGTCATCACGCACTCACCGGCAGAGTTTATCACAGACTTTGTCTCCATGATGCCGGGCATGCCCAAAGCCAAAGTGCGCGCCAGAGTCATCATGACGCCGCAACACGCTAAACGACTAACACGCGCCCTGCAAGAAAATATCGCCAAATACGAATCGGTACACGGTACCATTAAAGAAATAACGGATCCGATACTGCGCGGACCCATGGCACAAGCATAATAAATCTTTTCATATTACTTAATTTTGGAACGGCGCCTCTCCCCAAGGGGCGTCGTTTTTTTGAGAGAGGGGGCATTTCAAATTGTCGCATCCCGTCATTGCGAGCGTAGCGAAGCAATCCAGAGCCAAGTCTCACCTCTCTTTTTTAACCACAAAGAACGCAAAGGCATTTCACAAAGGCGCACAAAGAAAGTCTTGTGTCTAATAGTCTTGTGTCTCACAGTCTCACATCTCAAAAAAAGTCGTACCTTTGCAGCATCGAAAATTAGAAATAACAGAACGCCATGGACGGAAAACTTAAAGACAGATACATTGACCCGTTTACCGACTTCGGGTTTAAGAGATTATTCGGCGAGGAGTGTAATAAAGATTTATTGCTGGACTTTTTGAATGAACTTTTACATCAGGAAGAAGGGAAAATTGTATCTATAACATACCTTAAAACCGAAAGACTTGGGATTTCGGAAGAATCGCGCAAAGCAGTTTTTGACATTTATTGCGAAAACGAAAAAGGCGAAAAATTCATTGTAGAGATTCAAAAAACAAAACAGGAGTTTTTTAAAGACAGAACCCTGTATTACACTACATTTCCGATTGAGGCGGTACAGGGAAAATGGAGTTTTGAATTAAAAGCAATTTATACCATTGCAATCCTGAATTTTGTATTTGAGGAAGATAAAAACGACCTGAATAAGTACAGATACGACGTCATGCTAACGGATATCGAAACACATAAGATTTTTTATGATAAATTGAAATTTGTCTATTTGGAAACTCCGAAATTCACCAAAGAAGTGGATGAACTGGAAACACGTTTTGAGAAATGGATGTACGTTATAAGAAACCTCAAGCGATTAGACAATATACCCGATAGATTGCGAGAAAAGGTTTTTGAGAAGATATTTGCCGCTGCCGAAATAGCAAAACTGACCCCAGAAGAATACGAAGCCTACGTTGACAGTTTAAATTCGTATAGAGATTTGCAAAATTCTATCGATACGGCAAAAAAAGAAGAAAAAACTGAAATCGCCAAAAAAATGTTAAGAGACGGAATGCCCCTTGATGTTATTGAAAAATACACAGGATTATCCCAATGTCAAATTAAGGGATTAGCATGATTGAACGCAATTAGTGCAATAAGAATTCGTGCAAATTCGTGTAATTAGTGGCTAAAAATTCAGTTATTCGCCCCTTTCGGCGCAACTATGTCCTTGATGATATCTATCAACTTATCATGACTCTGCACCAAGGTATTGTGGCTTTGGGTTAAGGAAACATGACTGTCAGCCACTTTATTGAATGAATTGGCATTAGTTTTATTAATTTCTGCATTGGCTTTCTCAATAGCGAGGATTTCATCGAATTTATGCTCAAGCGAGGCTGACAGCATCTGACTCTCCCCATCCCTTCTCCCGGCTTCGGGGTGCGAACCGCCCGACTGTCCCCCGCTCAACATCTCGCCCTCGCCCGTCAAGAGCCAGTTCTTGTTCAACTCGGGATAGACCTGCACAATCTTGTTGACGCTCTTCATCGTTATATTATCCCCTATATTGTTTACGTATCCGCGCGAAAGCCCGACGCTCTCCGCAAACTTGTTCTGACCAATGCCCAAGTATTTTAAAAATTCCATCAATCGCTCTTTCATTTTCTCTGCATAGTTTATTATATATTAAAAAATATTGCTGCTCAACGAAATACGCCTCCCAACCCTCCAAAACCCGACAAACTATAAAATAATATAATCTATTATGTTAAATACACTATCGTGTATATAAAATATTATGTATCTTTGCCCACAAAATTTTTGCACGGCAAAGGTAGTAATAAATTTTTATGTGAAACAGTAAAAAGTGCTTTTTAGGTAGAGTATGGTGGATTTTGAAAAAATTGTCTGAACTGCGAAATTGTCTGAACAGGATTTACATGATTAAAGGATGAACGGGATTAACGATATATAATAACAATAAAGGGGCGCACTTTGCGACGTTCCCACCGGCGCTCATAAAGACATGTATTGAGGCGGGGTGTCCGGTGGACGGCGTTGTGATGGATCCCTTCATGGGAGCGGGGACGACAGCGATCGTGGCACAGGAACTCAACAGGAACTACGTGGGGGTGGAGTTGAATGGCGACTATGTTAAGATAGCCGAGGAGAGGGTGAGGAAGGCAGGAGGATAGTTTGTGTGTGCGTGAAAAAAATGGACGAATCGTTTTGAATTTTCGGACAATTCGTTTTTGCGATTATAGATGTAGTAATAAGAAACATTTTTGTATCTTCGCAGTCAGACATATTCGAGGGCATAAATGAAACTGGAATGGCATTAAGGGAAATACGGAATTTGAGAGGTCTTAAATGTCCCGTGCAGTTCGCTTAGTCCGGTAGATTTAATCAGGTCGGCGACATTGTCCGAGGTGATGCCGGCGCCGGGCATGATGACGATTCGATTGCCGGCTTGTCGGATGAGTTGCCGAATGATGGCGGCGCCTTCGGTGGCGGTGTTTTTCCCTCCGGAGGTCAGGATGCGTTCACAGCCGAGTGCGATGACATCTTCCAGCCCTTCAAACAGATCGCGGCAATGGTCGAAAGCGCGATGAAAGGTAACGCCCATGGAGTAGGAATATGCGATGTTTATCAACTCTTTACAGCGATGTTTATCAATGCTCCCGTCGGCATGTAACATTCCGATGACAACGCCGTCGCAACCGATTTTTCCACAGTGATGGATGTCGGATTTCATCATTTCAAACTCCGCATCATCGTAAAGGAAATCACCGCCACGCGGACGTATTAGAATGTAGAGATTGATATGCAGCAACTTACGAGCGATTTCTATCTGTGCGATGGGAGGCGTTGTCCCTCCCACCGGTAGGTTGGCGCAGTATTCCACCCGACAGGCTCCGGCAGATTGCGCTCTCAACGCCGAATCTGTCGAATCAACACACACTTCAACTTTGATATTATCCATGAAATTTCACTAATCCTTCGGCAGGCGATTTGACAATACTTCCGACGGCGAGTCCGAATTTTTCGGCTTCGCTTCTCAACAGCGGTTCAAAAACGATGGCTATTGAGCCGGTGCAGTGTATGGGAAGTTCAAAATGGTGGTCATAGCGGCACACATTTTCTAAAAAAAACTCACGGAACGAGGTGCGCACGATGTTTTCCATAAACGCATCTGTAATATGCTTTCCGACGAAATGGCTCGTATCCGCAAAAAACCGGTTCGGGGCGGGTTCGCGATAGATGCACGACAGGATTTTGTCGAAATCGTAACCTGTTGTCTCTGTGAACAGTTCCTGTAATTCTTTCGGACAACTGTTGTTCAAAAAAGCGGCGATGAAACTTTTTCCGATATGTACGCCGCCGGCTTTGTCGCCAAACATCCATCCGACGCTTCTTATGTTTTCCATGATGGTTTTTCCATCGTAAAGGCATGAGTTTGAGCCTGTTCCCATGATGCAGGCGATGCCGGCTCGATGTTCGCAAAGTCCGCGCGCAGCGCCCAGCAAGTCATGCGCCACTTCGATGGTCGCAGAAGGGAAAAAAGAGCGCAAGACATCCTTGACGATGTTGATATTGACGGCAGTAGAGCATCCGGAGCCGTAAAAATAGATTTCCGTTACCTCCGCCTGCCCGACGATGGGTAACAAATCTTCGGCAACAATATCGTGCAAAACCTGCTTGTCGAAATAATACGGATTGTAACCTTTGGTTAAGGCGCATTGCACGGCATCTCCTTTGTCCGTCAGTATCCATTCCGTCTTGGTGGAACCGCTGTCTGCTATGAGTTTCATTGTAAGTAAATAAGTTGCAAAGGTATAAAAATAGTTCAAACGGAAACCATTCACCCTCCATCTTTGTAACTTATTACGCTCCTCTGCGTCTTATTTTCAAAATTAATAATCCCATTTTTATGTTTGACATAGATCGTTGGCAGGAGATTTGGATCACCATCACACGCAACAAGATGCGCAGTTTTTTGACGGCGTTTGGCGTGTTTTGGGGGATTTTCATGTTGGTAGTCATGTCGGGGTCGGGAAGCGGGTTGAAAGAGGGCATCATGAAGAACATCAAAGGCTTTGCCACCAACACCGCTTTTTTCTGGACGGAGCAGACATCGGAGCCGTACAAAGGCTTTCGCAAAGGCAGGTTCTGGAGCATGAAGATGGACGACATCGAAGCCCTACGCGCCGGCGTGAAAGAGATAAAATACATCTCGCCGATTTTGTTTGGCGGTAGAAGCACCAACAACGTGGTTTTCGGCGAGAAGGCGGGGACGTACAGTGTGAAAGGAATCCTATCGGAGTACAACAAAATTGACGAACAGGAACTGCTCTACGGTCGCTCTATCAACGAGATAGACAATCTGTCGAAGAGGAAAGTGTGCGTCATCGGAAGACGCATCCATGAGGAACTTTTCGAGAAAGGGAAAAGTCCGGTTGGCGAGTTGCTCAAGGTCAACGGCATGTATTATATAGTTGTTGGGGTAACGCGGTCAACCAGCGATATCAACATTAATGGGAATTCCGATGAAACGGTAACGCTTCCCTATACCACCATGCAGCAGGCATACAACTATGGCGATGACGTCTATTTTATGGTAGTTACCGCTCAAGACAACATCAAAATCGGTGCCATCGAAGAGACCATCAGACGCATCCTGAAAAACCGTCACCATATCGCCCCCACTGACGCCAAAGCCGTGGGCGGGATGAACTTGGAAAAACAGTTTAACATGTTCAACAACCTGTTTTTGGGTATTAACATTTTGATTTGGATTGTGGGCTTGGGGACGTTGATTGCCGGCGTAGTCGGTGTGAGCAATATTATGTTGGTAACGGTGAAAGAGCGCACCAAAGAGATTGGCATCCGGCGCGCTTTGGGCGCAAAACCCAACGCCATCATCACACAGATTTTGAGCGAAAGTTTGGTGCTGACGTTGATTGCCGGTGTTTTCGGATTGATGTCGGGCGTGGGATTGCTGGGGTTGATAGGGATGTTGAGCCGCGCCGGCAACGATTCCGCTTTCTTCGAGCCGCAGATTCAGTTTTCGATAGCGATTACGGCGCTGGCGGTACTTGCCGTGTTCGGGTTGCTGGCGGGATTGATTCCGGCAGGACGGGCGATAAAAATAAAAGCGATAGATGCTATTAGAGAAGAATAAAAGATATATAAAATGAAGAAGTTTTTTAGAGTATTTTTGATTGTAGTCGTAGGGATTATTTTCCTTGGGACGCTGGTGTTTTTGTGGCAGAAGTCACGTCCGGCAGTTGTAGTTTATGAGATTGTAGAGGTACAAACGGGAAGTATCGAGAAGAAAACCGTTGCCACAGGTAAGGTGGAACCTCGTGATGAGATTTTAATCAAGCCGCAGGTGTCGGGCATCATCTCGCAGGTGTTGGTCGAAGCCGGCGACAAGGTGAAAACGGGCGATGTGATAGCCGTGGTGAAGGTCGTGCCGGAGATGAGCAATCTCAGTTCGGCGGAGTCGGCGTTGAATATGGCGGTTATCAACCTCGAAAAGTCGCAAATTGAGTATGACCGTCAGGCGAAGTTGTATAAGGAAGGCGTCATCTCCAAAGAGGAGTTCGAGAATGCCGATACCCAACTCAAACGCAGCAAAGAAGAAGCCGAAAACGCTCAAGACCGCTTGGACATCATCAAAGACGGCATCTCCAAAAAGTTCGCCCAGTACAGCAACACGCAGGTTCGCGCCACGATTACGGGGATGGTGTTGGATGTGCCGGTGAAAGTGGGAAATTCCGTCATCCAAGCAAACACTTTCAACGATGGCACCACCATCGCCTCCGTCGCCAACATGAACGACATCATCTTTAAAGGGAAAGTGGATGAAACGGAAGTGGGACGCATCAAAAACGGTATGTCCATCATCCTCACCATCGGCGCCTTGCAGGAACAGACGTTTGACGCCGTCCTGGAGTACATCTCACCCAAAGGCGTGGAGGAGAACGGCGCCAACCTGTTTGAAATCAAAGCGGCGGTAACCGTTCCCGACAGCGTCTTCATCCGCGCCGGCTACAGTTCCAACGCGAAGATAACCCTCGAAAAGTGCGAAGACGTCATCATGATTCCCGAAAGCGCCGTCGAGTTTAAAGCCGACACCGCCTTTGTGCGGATTATGACCTCGGAGACGCCTCAGAAGTTTGAAAAACGAAACGTCAAACTGGGTCTCTCCGACGGCATCAACATCGAAATCAAAGAGGGCATCGCCATCGGCGACAAACTGCGCGGCGGGAAAAAGAACAACGAGGCGATGAAGGATGAGTAAAGTCGCTCTATTGTGCCGGAGCATGTCTCCCCTTGTACGCCCCCTGCGGGTGCTTGGAGCATGACGACGAGGTGAGCGACGAAATGGAAGACGCCTGTGTCCCGCAATATTTGCAGGTATATTTCGACTTTTGGCTTCCCTGATACGGTTCGTGCCTGCCTTGATAGTTCCCATCGGGATGACGCGAACAGGACGAAGATGTCAACGACGAGATAGAAGACGCTTTTTTACCGCAATACACGCAGTAATAATGCGATTGTTCCTCGCCCTCATACAAAACATGCTTCCCCTTGTACGCCCCCTGCGGATGACGCGAACAGGAAGACGACGTCAACGTTGCAACAGAAGAGGCTTTGTACCCGCAATATTTGCAGTAATAGTGCTTCCGGTTCTGTGCGTTGGTGTTGATTAGCAACAAAATAGTTGCGGAAAATACGATGAAAATCTTTTTAGTCATGACCACTCTTTTTTATGGCTGCCGTAAATGCAAAAAGCGTGCAAATTGTCTGAACCATGATTTACATGATTTAAGGATTAGCAGGATTGGTGCAGTAAAAATTTGTGTACATTCGTGCCATTCGTGGCAAAAAAACAAAAGAAAAATTCGTGCATTCGTGGCTAAAAAATACCTATCTTTGCACCATGAAAATTCTATTAAAATTTATCGTATGTTTAGCAGCCTGCATGGGAATCGTCTTCG
>WRLA01000049.1 GCA_009777825.1 Bacteroidales bacterium | reverse complement strand
AAAGACACAAAGTCTTATTTTGCGACCTTTGCGGTTATCCTTTGCGCCTTTGCGGTAAAAAAAACGCAAGGGCGCAAAGATTTTTCGCAAAGAACGCAAAGAGTAAAGACAAACTTCGTGTCTTCATGTCTTCGTGCCTTCGTGTTTGAAAATAAGCACGAAGTGCAATTTGTCATACACCCGTGATTGCGACGTTTGCAAATATCGTAAAACATTTCCCCAAATTATACGTTATCAAAAAAATACGTATCATGAAGAAGTTTTTTCAAGAGTTTAAGACCTTTGCCATGCGTGGCAATGTGATGGATATGGCGGTCGGTATCATCATCGGTGCGGCGTTTGGGAAGATAGTTTCCTCTTTGGTGGCGGACGTCATCATGCCGTGCATCGGCTTGTTGGTGGGCGGAATTAACTTTCCCGACCTGCACATAACGCTGAAACAAGCCGTTATCACCGCCGAAGAGACAATCCCTGCCGTTACCCTCAACTATGGCGCACTGATACAGGTGGTTTTTGATTTTATCATCATCGCCTTTTGTATCTTTTTGATGATCAAAGCCATTAACAGGTTGAGCAAGAAAAAAGAAGAAGCGCCGGCAGACCCGCCCCCTCCTTCCGACGAGGTGAAACTCCTTACGGAGATACGCGATGCCTTAAAAGAAAAAAAGTCATAACCGTCATTTTGCAACATTTTCAAAAATTAGTCGTCATGTATAGTATATGGCAACTTCATTGGAACAGACGGTAGCAGCATGTAAAAAACATGATTTTAAGGCACAACGGGCGTTTTACAACCTGTTTTACAGGATGGTTTACAACACCTGCTGTCGCATGTTGTCCAACGCCATGGATGCGGAAGAATGTATGCAGGATGCGTTTGTCAAGGCTTTCGGCAAGTTTCATGCTATCGGCGATGCGCCGCCGGAGGCGTGGCTGAAACGCATCGCCATCAACACTTGCTTAGACGCCCTGAAAGCGAAACATCCGGATTGGACAGAAACGGACGAAACCCTCTACATCGTCAACGAGCCGCCGCCGGACGAAGAAACGATGAACTGGAAAGTGGAACAGGTAAAAGCCGCCATGGAGCAACTTCCCGAAAAATACCGTATCATCTTGAGTTTGTATCTGATGGAAGGGTATGACCATGAAGAGATTGCAGAGATACTGCAACTGAACGAGGCGACGGCGCGGTCGCAATATTCGCGGGCGAAACAGAAATTAATAGAAATCATAAAAAAAGTTGAAATATGAATTTGGAACAATACATCAAGGAGAACCGCAGCGCATTCGACAATCAAGAGCCTGCCGACGGACATTTTGAACGGTTTGCCGCAAAATTGGGAAAACCTCGTGGCTTAACGTTTCGGACGAGACGGTTTTGGTGGGTCGCCGCCGCTGTCTTGGCGGGGATGATGATAGGGACGGGATTTTTTGTTCATTATCTAAATCAGGCGTCCGACAACTGTCCGCTCTCCTCCGAAGTGGAAACGGTATGCGAGCATTACGAAGAGATTATGAATCAGGAGATTGAGCATCTGAAAGTTCTGTTGGAAAACGTGGAACCGGCGGTGCGGACAAAAGTGCTGGCGGACGTCGAAAATATGAAATCCGACACCAAAGAGTTGTTGAAACAGTTTTGCGACGGTGTCAACGACGAACAGGTGCTTTCGGTCATAAAGATGAACTATGAAATGAAAATCAAGAGCATACAGTTTATTTCGTCTGTTGTCGAAGAGAGTTCCAATCCTCCATTAACGTAAATTATCAATCAAAAGAATAGAATTATGAACCGTTTATTAAAAACAACATCTCTGGCGGCTTGCCTTTTTTTAACGCTCACGCACCTGCAAGCCGGAAATTGTGAAACAGCCCAAAAGACGCTGACCAAGAGTTTCCCCGTTTCGGGAGCGACGACCCTCAAAATTGACAATGTCTTTGGAGCGATTACCATCTCGGAATGGGACAAAAACGAAATCTCGTTCACCGTAACCATCAAAGCCACCACAAAAAAGCAAAGTACGTCTCAGGAACTCGTTGATAAGGTGGCGATAGACTTTAAACAGGAAAAAGAGGTCGTCTCCGCTAAAACCACCTGTCCCTCCCAAAAAGACAAATGCAACTGTACCTATAAGATTGAATATCAAGTGCATGTGCCAAGAAACATCCATTACGACCTGAACGGCAAATATGGCAATATTACCATGGAAAATGCCACGGGAAATGTCAACGTTACCCTTATGTACGGCGATTTTTCGGGAAACGAATTTGCCGGAAACAGCAAAATCAACATCTCCTACGGCAAATTATCCGTAAACAAACTATCGGGAACCAATGACGAAGTAACCGGTATGTATGGGAAAAGTTTATCTGTATCGGAATCCAAAAGTCTGAAAGTCAATGTAAAACATTCTAAACTTTTTATTGGGACTTTGGAGCGCCTATCCATAGAAAGCGCTCATACCGATGTTCAGATATTGAAAGTCGACAAGATTCAACTCAGTTCAAGTTACGGGAAGTATGAAATCGGCGAAGTGAACGAAATGGTCTCGGACGGTAAAAATTCATGGTACACGAAGTTTGAAATCAACAGGCTCACCGGCGCCTTTTCTTTCCCTGCTCTCTCTTACGGCAGCGTTACCATTCACAACGTAATGCCCACTTTCGACAACATCGTTATCAATGCCAACTACACCCCGATAAAAATGACGTTGGATGCGGCTACTTCCTGTAAATTAGAATCTTTGGTCAGCGGCGACCGCTGTAACAGAAGCGATATTCAGGTAAATGCGTTTAAATCCAACCTTTCCACACTTTCGTCAAACAATGCCAAGTCGGTTTCCGGAACTTTGGGGGACAAGGAAGCGCCAAAAGCAGTTATTAAAATAAAATCAGATAATAGCAATATTAATATTAATCAGTTATAAAAGTATCATTATGAAACAGTTATTTAAAATCACATTCGTCATGGCTTGTTTTTTCTCGGTTCTCACAACCGCACAAGCCGCCGGTTACAAAACACAACGCACCGTGTCTAAGAGTTTTCCGGTGAAAGAAAACGCTACGCTCAAAGTTAATCACCAGTTCGGTTCGATGACGATTTCCGAATGGGACAAAGAGGAAATTTCGATTGAAGCGGTAATTCATGTAACCGCAAAAAAACAAACTACCGCGGAACAACTTGTCAACAAAGTGGATGTTCGTTTCACAGAAGAAGACAACCTGCTTCTTGTCGAAACCAAATACCCCAACATGAGCAATTGCAAATGCAAGTATTCGATTGAATATAAGATTTTTACACCTAAAAATACGACGTTCGATTTGAACAGCACATACAGCAGCATCACCATTGATAATGCCGCCGGAGATGTGCGCATTTCAACACTATATGGCGACGTATCCGGAGGCGTATTTTCGGGAAATTGCCATATCGAAGCCACGTACAGCAATATCAAAATTGACAAACTGCTTGGGAACAGCAATATTTTTAATAGCGTTTATTCCGTTGTAAATGTAGCGAAAGTTGATAAAATACAGGTCGAATCATCGTATGGGAGTTACAACATAGAGGAGGTGAACGATTTTGTGTCGGGAAGAACGGTTTATACGCCGCTCCATATCAAAAAACTGAACCGCAACTTTTCGCTGGCAGGACTACATTATGGGAAGTTAAAAATTGACAATGTAGCCCCTCAGTTCGAAAATATCACCATTGACGCCGTTTATGCTCCGGTAGAAATCACGTTGTCGCCAACCACATCATGTAGCGTTAACGCTTCGACATCTTATGGAAAAATCAACATCAACGTCCCACAATCGGATATTTTAACAAAAAGCGAAAAGAGATACTCAACGACCGCTATCGGTACTATCGGGGACAATCCGACATCTAATTCTCACATCAAAATATCGGCGAATCGGCGGAAGATTTTTATTCGGCAGTGAGGTGTGAAAAAAAATACTACCTTTGCAAAATTATTATGGTTTAATCGAAAGGAATCATGAATACTTATGCTGAAAAATTAGATTTAATACATTGGATCGCCGAGTTGCAAGATATTTCCGTATTGACACAAGTAAGGTCAATAAAAGAAAATGCGCCTGTTATATCCGCTTCGGAAATAATATCCATAGAAAAAGGCTTATCCGATTTCCAACAAGGCAGAGTACAGTCTCATTGGCAAGTGAAAAAACGTTATGAAAAATGGCTTTAATATTGAATGGACTTTTGAAGCAGAACAAAATCTTAATGCAATTTTCGATTATTTGGAAGCTACTTGGACGGAACGAGAGATAAAGGCTTTTGCTCAAAAATTGGAACATAATTTGCAAATCATATCCGAGTATCCGAAAACATTTCCGTATTACGATGAATCAAAAACGGCAAGACGCTGTGTATTATCTCCTCAAACTACCATTTACTATCGTGATATTTCTACCGAAAACAAAATAGTGATACTCACATTATTTGACAATCGTCGCAATCCGGATACATTAAAAATAACAATATAAAGAATAACTTTTGACTTTAAAAATGAATCAAGAAACAAATACTTTCAATGCGCTTTTGAGCATCTTGGAGAAGTTGCGGGCGGAGTGCCCGTGGGACAAAAAACAGACGTGGGAGAGCCTGCGCCATCTGACCATCGAAGAAACTTTCGAACTCTCCGACGCCATCCTGGACAATGACGGCGAAGAAGTCTGTAAAGAACTGGGAGACTTGCTGTTGCATATCGCGTTTTACGCCAAAATCGCCTCCGAAAAAGGACTTTTCGACATCGCCGACGTGTTGGAAAAGATCAATAACAAACTTATCCGTCGCCATCCGCATATTTTCGGCGACGTCGTCGTCAGCGGCGCCGAAGAGGTGAAGAGCAACTGGGAGCGCATCAAAATCGAAAACGAGAATAAAGAATCGGTGCTGGAGGGCGTCCCGCGCTCGTTGCCCTCGCTGATAAAGGCGTACCGAATGCAGGAGAAAGCCGCCGGCGTCGGCTTCGACTGGCACTCCGACACAGATGTCTGGGAGAAGGTGAAAGAAGAGTACGGCGAGTTTAAAGAAGCCGTTAATATTACTGATAATCAAGAACATGCGGAAGAAGAGTTTGGCGACCTCTTGTTTGCACTGGTCAACTATGCGCGATGGAAAAATATCAACCCCGAAGACGCCTTGGAGAAAGCCAACCGGAAGTTTATCCACCGCTTTCAGCATGTCGAGCAGCGAGCCAAAGCATCCGGAAAAAAACTCCACGAGATGACACTGGCGGAGATGGATGTTTTTTGGGAGGAGGCGAAGAAACATAAAAAATGACACTAAAAATAAACAGATGATATTATTGTTTTTTCAGCACAGAGACTCAGAGGGCACAAAGTTACACAGAGAATATGTTAGAAACAAACCTCTGTGACCCTCTGTGTTCCCTGTGTCTCTGTGCTGAATAAAAATCCATTTTTCAAAATAAAATCTATCCAAAATGAAAAACGTACATCAAACCGATTTTTTAATCATAGGCACCGGCATCGCGGGATTGAGTTTTGCGTTGAAGGTGGCGGAACACGGTAAGGTGCTGTTAATCACCAAGACAACGCTTACCGACACCACCACCCGCTATGCGCAGGGAGGCATCGCCGCCGTGATGCACCAAACCGACAGCATCAAGAAACACATTCACGATACCATGGTCGCCGGCGGGTCTCTCAACGACGAAGAGATGGTTCGCATCGCCGTTACCGAGTCGAGAGAGCGCATACAGGAACTTATTGAATGGGGAACGAAGTTCGACAAGACCAAAAACGGCGAATACGCGCTGAGCCGCGAAGGCGGACACTCCGAAAACCGGGTTTTACACCACAAGGACTCCACCGGCAATGAGATAGAACGAGCGTTGTATGAAGCCGTGCGCGGACACGAAAACATTGAGATATGGGAAAACTGTTTCGCCATTGACATTATCACCCAACACCATCTTGGAGAAGAAGTTACCCGTCGGCGCAAAGATATTGCCTGCTACGGCGCATACGTCTTACGGGACGACTTGAAGACCATCTCCACCGTTCTGTCAAAAATCACCCTGTTAGCCACAGGAGGGGCGGGCAACGTCTATCTCACCACCACCAATCCGCGCGTTGCTACCGGCGACGGCGTCGCCATGGTCTATCGGGCGAAAGGCATGGTGAAAGATATGGAGTTTATCCAGTTTCATCCGACGTCGCTGTTCAATCCGGGAGAGACGCCATCGTTCCTTATCACGGAAGCGCTGCGCGGCTTCGGAGCTATTCTGAAAGGGATTGACGGTAAAGAGTTTATGCAGAAGTACGATGCGCGCCAATCGCTTGCGCCGCGCGACGTCGTCGCACGCGCCATTGACAAGGAGATGAAAACCATCGGATGTGAACACGTCATGCTCGACTGCCGGCATCTGCATCACAACAAGTTGATAGAAGAGTTTCCCGGCATCTTCGCCAAGTGCCTCAGCATCGGCATTGACATCCGTAAGGACATGATTCCCGTTGTTCCGGCGGCGCATTATATGTGCGGCGGCATCGCCACCGACGAGTTTGCCCGGACAAGCATCCGACATCTGTACGCCTCCGGCGAATGTGCCTGTACCGGACTGCACGGCGCCAACCGTTTGGCTTCCAATAGTTTACTCGAAGCCGTCGTCTTCTCGCATAGGGCGGCGCAACATGCGTTGGATATCTTTAAAAAGATCTCGTTCTGCGAAAAAGTCCCCGAATGGAACGCCGAAGGAATGGTTCTCAACGAAGAGATGGTGCTTATCACGCAATCGCTGAAAGAGATACAGCAGATCATGTCGAGTTACGTCGGCATCGTCCGATCCGACCTGCGCCTGAAACGCGCCTTAGACCGACTGAAAATCATCCACTACGAGACAGAAGAACTCTACAACCGCTCCATCCTCACCCGCGAAATCTGCGAACTGCGCAACATCATCAACATCGCATACATCGTCATCAATCAGGCGATGCAGCGGAAGGAAAGTATCGGGTTGCACTATTCGTTGGATTATGTGTGAGAACTATAAAATATATAAACCATGCATCTTTTCTATCTCCCTGATTTACAGCCTGATGACACAATGGCTCACTTTCCCGAAGAGGAGAGCGCTCATGCCGTGCGGGTGTTGCGTTTGAACGTTGGCGATGAGGTCTTGATGACCAACGGCAAGGGCTGGATGTTCACGGCTGCCATCGCGGTATCCCATCCCAAACACACTGAGGCACAGATTGTTGCAAAACGACATCTGCCGCGTAACGCCGGATTTCATCTTCATCTCGCCGTGGCGCCGACCAAAAACATCGCCCGTTTCGAGTGGTTTTTAGAAAAAGCCTGCGAGATTGGCGTGGACGAGATAACGCCCCTGCTATGCGAACATTCCGAACGACAAAAACTCAACATGGAACGACTGAATCGCGTCTTAATCGCCGCCATGAAACAGTCGCAGACGGCGGTATTGCCGCTGTTGCATCTGCCGTGCGACATACAAACGCTGGCGTTGCAATGCGAAACGCAACAAAAATTTGTCGGCTGGTGCAATGACCACACCACCGGAGCGTTATTTGATAGAGTACAGCCGGACAACAGCGTTACCGTCTTAATCGGACCGGAAGGCGATTTCTCTGAAAAAGAAATCAATATGTTGAAAGTCAACGGATTTCAACCGGTTTCTATGGGACGCCAACGGCTACGCACCGAGACAGCCGCCATCGTAGCCTGCTGTACTGTGAATATAAAGAATAACAACATCTAAATTTTGAACTTTGAAAACACCAACGACTCAATCTATCTTTGAATACATCCGCAATATTGCCGGAACGCTGAACCAGCCCACCTATTTGATAGGCGGTTATGTGCGTGACCTCGTCATGAAAAATCCATCGGAAGACATTGACATCGTTACGGTTGGCGACGGGTTGGCATTGGCGGCGGCAGTAGCGAAACAATTAGGCAAAAGAGCCAAAGTGAGCTATTTCAAAAACTTCGGCACAGCGCAAATAAAATACGACGCCGGAGACGGTCGCTCTTGGGAGATAGAGTTTGTCGGCGCACGCAAAGAGAGTTATCAGCGTGATTCCCGAAAACCAATCGTAGAAAACGGAACGCTGGAAGACGACCAACACCGTCGGGATTTCACCATCAACACCTTGGCTATCAGTCTGAACAAGAACGACTTCGGCGCTTTCATTGACCCGTTCGGAGGCTTAGCCGACATCAAAAAAGGCGTCATCCGAACACCGCTCGACCCGCACATCACCTTTTCCGACGACCCGCTACGCATGTTGCGTGCCATCCGCTTCGCCGGACGGTTCAACTTCACCATTGACGCCGTAACATGGAAAGGACTTGTGGAGAATGCCGAACGCATCAAAATCATATCTCAGGAACGTGTTGCCGAAGAACTGAATAAGATGTTGCTGACCGAAAAACCATCTTCTTCCTTTGAACTGCTGCGCAACAGCGGGTTGCTGAAGTTGATTCTTCCCGAATTTTGCGCCTTGCAGGGCGTAACAAACATCGAAGGAAAACAGCATAAGGACAACTTCTCGCACTCTTTGGAAGTCCTTGACAATCTTTCGCAAAGGAGCGATGACTTATGGCTTCGCTGGGCGGCGTTGCTGCACGACGTCGGCAAAGCGCCGACAAAACGGTTCGACCCCGAAACAGGATGGACGTTCCACGGACACGAAGTCGTGGGCGCTCGCATGGTCAACCAGATTTTCACCCGTCTGCGACTGCCTCAGAACGAAAAAAACAGGTACGTCCACAAGTTAGTCCTGCTGCATCTTCGCCCCATTGCTTTAGTCGAAGAGGTAGTAACCGATTCTGCCATACGGCGCTTGCTCTTCGACGCCGGCGACGACATCGAAGACCTGATGCTCTTAGCCGAAGCCGACATCACCTCGAAAAACAGACGAAAGGTAGAGCAATACCTGCAAAACTTCGCCTTAGTGCGCCAAAAACTGCAGGAAGTCGAAGAGAAAGACCGTCTGCGCAACTGGCAACCGCCCATCACCGGCGAAATCATCATGGAAATATTTGGTTTACAGCAAGGTAGAGAAGTCGGAGTGATAAAAAACGCCATCCGCGAAGCCATCTTAGACTGCGTCATCAACAACGACTACGACGAAGCCTACCGCTTCATGCTGAAAAAGGCGGAGGAGATGGGGATGAAGTCCAAAGATGCAGGGCAAACGCATTAAAATTTTTGGATAGTCCGCCCTATGTATAAAAGTGCTGCAAAGGTCATGCTGACTATGTTTCAGCAATCATTGTAATGCCAGTATCTCGCGGAATGGTTTCCTTTCTTTACCATGTCGAGCTATTTTACATCAAAAAAACAGACGGGTTACCGGTTCATTTTTGCACAAAATGAACAAATGATTAATAATGAATGATTTGGAAGTAGTGATTATCAGTCGATCAATTCTAATATTGACCAGAGATAATCGTTGTCCCATCCTGCCGTTTTCCGTTTTCTTCGGATGCTGACTTTTCGTCTTTCTTTTCGTAAGAGGTATTTTATCAGGCGAAGATATTATTTAAAAAAAACCCGCTTGAAAAGCGGGTTTACCTTTTTTTGAATTACTGTTATTAATCCTGTAAAGTAAATTTCACGGGCATATTATATGATACCCGTACTTCTTTTCCTCTTTGTTTTCCGGCTTTCCATTTGGGCATCATTTTGGTAACGCGGACGGCTTCTTCGTCGCAGCCGCCGCCGATACCTCTCATCACTTTTACTTGCGTAACACTGCCGTCTTTTTCAACGACGAAACCCACATAGACCGTCCCTTGTATTCCGGCTTCGCGTGCCATTTGCGGGTATTTGATGTTGTTGCGCAGGAAGTTCAGACGTGCTTCGTCGCCGCCGGGGTATTCGGGGACTTGTTCGACAATCATAAAGATTTCCTCTTCCACGATTTCTTCTTCTTGAACTGGTCGTGTCCATTCTTGTACTTCTGTCGTTACGGTGGCTTCGGCGTCTATCTCAATGTCGTCGGCAACTTCGATGTCGTCTTCCACGGCTTGCAACAGAATGGGTTGTTGTGGCGGTGGGGGCGGCAACTCTATTTTCTCTTGTTGTGTGATTTCGACCATCTCTTCTTCTACAATCACGTCGGTACGTTCAAACATGTCCACCGTGATGGCGTCATACGACTTCATCTCAAACGCCATGTAAACGAGCGCCAACACAACAACCAAGCCTATTTCAATGAAAAGCCCTTTTTTTGATTCTAACTCGGCTTTCGCTGATTTCTTTTCTTTCATAACTTATATCTTTTTAGTTTATACTCTTAATGCAATATTTCTTGATAGGCTGCCGCATCCATCAGCTTGTCCAACTCGGCGGGGGCGGTGATTTTTATTTTTACCAGCCAGCCGTCGCCATAAGGGTCTTTGTTAATGGTATCGGATGCGTCTTGCACTAATGCATTGACTTCCAATACTTCACCGCCGACAGGCATCGTAACGTCGGCTACGGTTTTTACGGCTTCGATAGAACAAAATGTTTCATCTTGTTCCAGTGTTTCACCTTCGCAGTCAATGTCAACAAAAACAATATCGCCTAATTGACTTTGCGCATAATCGGTAATGCCGATAAAGGCTTCATCGCCTTCTACTTTAATCCATTCGTGACTTGGAGTGTACTTTAAATTTACTGGTATATTCATCTTTATCTTATCTTTTTTATGTATAACTTTTGAGCGTGCAAAGGTAGTACATTTTTTTGATACAGCGAAAAAAAATTTAATATTCTTGAAAATATTTTTAATAACCTTACTGCACCAAATTCAGCCTCACCCCTATTCCTGCGTTGGTAACGGATGTTTTATATTGCAGTGAGGTGAAGGGGTTATTTTGGTTGCGGTCGAAGAAGAGGCGTGCGGTAACCATGCGGCTGATTTTGTAGTCGGCGTTGAAAGCGATGGTGAAGACGCGGCTGCCTTGCGACATTTCGTCTAAGTCGGAATCTAAGCGGCGCAGGATGTTTTGGTTGGTGCGTATGCCTAAGTCGAATTTCAGGGAGAGTTCGTTGTTGAAGTTGCCTTTGACTTTGAAGTAGTTGGGTAGGTTCGCCCAGCGGTAGCCGGTGCCGAAGGAGATGTCGTCGCTTCGCTGTTCGGTGATTTGGTTGTTGACAAAACTCAATCCTAATGTGCGGGAGCGGTTATAGTTGATGCGGAACATCAGGCTGTTTTTCAGGGTAAAGTCCACGCCGAAGAACGGCATAAACTGTTCGCTGAGAACGACTTGTCCGAGATTTTTTTCGGGGATGTAGTTGCCGATTTGGTCTCGTGTCTCCGAGAGGCGTTTGCCTCTTTCGTAGTCCATATTCGTTTGGAAGCCCGAAACGGCGTAGGTGGACTGATAGCCATGATTCAGTGTAACCGACCGGAAATGCTCTTTAAACCAGTTGAAGTTGGTAAGTCCTTTCCACATAACGCGCCAGTTGGGTAGCGGCATTTGGGTGAAAGGTTGGTGTATATTGATTTTGTTGGGGTCTTTTCCGATGTAAGCGGCTAAAAATGAGTACAATAGCACATCTTGCGACGTGGAGCCGTAGCCGTTTTTATACATGGACGTGTCAACGTTGGGGTCATAGTTCGGGTCTATTTGTCTTCTATCTTCGCCCAGACGGGTTGAGATGATGAGGCGGTTTTCGCGCATTTCGTTGTAAGGCGCTGAGTTAAAGGGCGTGGTGGTGTTGGTCTTTTTGAACGCCGTTTTTATCATTATCGTGCTGATGTTGAACGCGCCGGTGATGGTTGGCGACATGGGTTCGTTGGGGAAGTTGCCGTTGGCGTCGGCACGCATGAACGCAGAATAGGTCTCCGAATATTGCCGGCTCATGTTCACGTCAATACGGAAGTCGCGCAACGGTTCCAAGGTGGCTTGTGCTTGTATTCGTTTCGTATGTTTTCGGCTAAACGGCACATTCAGGGTGGAATCGCCGGTGAGCCATTGTTCTCTGATGGCGCGTTGCACGAAGTTTTTATCTTGGAAACCGAAGACGAAGTCCCATCCGGGTGCGCCATGGTTGACGCCGAAGAAGTCGGGTTCGGGCATAAATCCGGGTTGTAGCGTTCCGTCGGTTTGCATGTAGGTTCCTGATATGTCTCTGACCATCATCAGAAATTTAAAGAATCCGTCCATGGATTTTCTGGCGAAAGAGGGACCGTCTTTCTTTTGGGTGGCGTTGAGGCTATCTGCCGGGTCGCTACCGGGTTTGGATGGCGCCGGACGGGTTGGCGTGCGTGCGCTGTTCAGTTTTTTCAGATAGCCCGATTTGTTGTAGAGGGTGGTCATGTTCAGTCGTCCGTTAAGGGAGACGTTGGCTTGGTTTTCGATGGTATTGCCCAATGTATGGCGCAATGCCCATGCGTTAGCCATCCAGAAGTACGTTCCGTCGTAGGTGGCTGTAACGGAGATCCAGTCGGTTATCGGGATTTTATCCAATGGGAGGTTGTAGGTCAGGTTGGTTGCCTGGTTGTAGCGTTCGTAAGTTCCGAAATGTCCAAATTCGCTCTTTATTTGTTGTTTTTTTTCTTCTTGTGTGCCGTAGCGGTCTGTTACGCCTTTTTCGCCGGGGAGTTCGTGGATGATGGTGTTGGCGGTGGCGTTGTATTGCAACTTCAGGCTGCGTGCCAAGTCCCAGCGCAGGGTATAATTTCTATCCCACGTCATATTTTTATAATAGGTCGGCTGGATGATGATTAAGGCGTCGGTATAGTTGTTGCGCATCTGTTTTTCCTGATATTCCCGCATCAGCGTTGTTCTGAACGACCACATGTTGGGTACATAGTAGAAGTTAAATTCTTTTATCAGTTTCAGCCACGGACTTTTGAGCGAGGTCATGGAGCGGAACGGCGCTACCTCTTTGGGACGCAGAGTATAGGTATAGCCGACGCCTGCCGTATGTTTGTATTGGCGGTCGTACTCAACGTCGAAATTGTGTGCAATCATTCGCGAATAGGCGTAGGAGAAGTCCCAGTTTTCAAAGTCCCAAAAGTGCGGGTCTTTTTGGAGATTGGTGCGTTCTTTGCGCATGTTCATGAAGTTGATGTTGGTGCGGTTGACGACGTCAATGACGGAGTTTTTGTAGTCGGTTTTCTCTTTGGCGTTGAGGGAGCGCACGACATCTTTGTATTTGATGTCGGGGTCGAAGGGGCTATACTGAGGCACAGCGCGGTTGTGGGAGTAGTCGAAGTGCATGGGCAGTCGGACGCCCCAGTTTTCGGGGGTCATTTTGCCGAGTTCCATATTGGTGCCGAAGTCGAGTATGGTGATATTGTCGCGGGAGCGCATGTTGGTTTTTTCTTCGATGCTTCCGAAGCCGGCGGAGGTGTGCAAGGCTGTGAATTGGATATTTCCGAAATCTGCCAGATCAATACGGATACGTCCTGTTGCCGCCCAGCCTTGTTTATTGATAAAATCGGTCAGACGCAGTTCGTCCACCCATATCTCGGCGCTGCGGCTGCGGCGGTCGGAACTTTGCGGATTTCTGATACCGATCATGATGGCTTTCACCTCCGAGATGCTGGGCGTTCCCTGAATGGTTACTTTCCGATTGCCTTCATATACAATATATGGTACCTGATAGGGATGCCCCACGGCGTTACGGTCCTTTTTATAGTTGACCAATTTTTCAAGGTCTATCTCGATGTTGTTGTTGCCGGGCCAAATAAGGTCATCACGTGTTCGAGGGGTGTCCCATTCGGTAAATTCCAACGGCACTTCATATTCGTAATAGTTGCTCGTGATGTCGGCGCCGACGCGGATGAATACCGTTAAGTCGCCGGTGCTGTTTTTGTTGTTCGGGTCAACATCTTCGGCATGGACAAACATTTTGAGGTACTCGAACTGTGTAAAATCGAAGTTGGTATTTTTATAGACTGCTTTGGCAAAACCATCGGGTAAATCCGTAACTTTCAACACCATAGATTGCTCATTGCGTTGCGTTGCCGTGAGTTGGGTATAGTTGGTTTCGCGGTCAATGCCGGGAGGCAGCACGTAAGGCACGGGGAAACGATAAGAGTTCTCTTCGATATTGATGGATGAGATGGAAAGCACCGATTCGTCTTCTGTCGGAACGTATTCGCCGCTCTCTAAGATGGAATACTGGTATCTTCTCCAATCGGCACGTACCAACTGGAATTTGGCAAAACGGCAAACTATCTCCTCCTCAAACCCGCGAAAAACCATCCGCATAAAGCGAATAGAGCGAAAATCGCGAATGTTCCCGTATGTATTACTTGGCGTGCTGACGGGAATTTTAAACTGATACCACTTCACGTTGGAGGTTTTCCCGTTGAAAAGCCGTACACTCTGAGCGGTATAGATGTCGGTGATATGGTTTTCGCCCGTTACCTCCATATCTTTCGGACGCAACGAAACGACATACTCGAAATAGCGTTCATCTTCGCTCAAAGTGTTGTCATTATCAATGTCTTCCATGTTGGGGAAGGTGGTTGACTGGATCATGTAGCCGTCGGGCGAGGCGGTGGAGGAGTTGCCGTCGGGACCGTTGAAGTTTTTATATTTGGTTAAGATGGAGGCGAAGTCGGAGTTTGAGTCATATTCGGCACTTCTGAAGTAGTGGAAATTATCGTGTGAGGGGTCGTCGTAGGCATCTAAGTAGGCTTTTGAGCCGCCGCCGAGCATTTGGGACATTTTCGGAAGGTAATCGTGCTGTCCGCTTCGTGAGAAGAAAGTGCGTTCGTCTTCGTCGCGCAGTCCGTCGTATCCGACATCTTGGAATGGGCGGGAGTTGGGGTCGTTGCTGAAACTGTTCACCAACGATTGTTTGATGGGAACGCGCCCCCAGATGGTGGTATCCACGTCCACCACCAATTCGTTTTCGGGCAAGCCGTGTTCAAAACTTTTGCGGGAGTCTTTCAGGATGTCTTCCGAAATTTCTCCCAGATGGAACAGAATCTCGCCGCCTTTGTGGTTGGGATTTTCGGAAAACGGATCCATCATCCACAGTTCGATATATTCTATGTTGGAGTATTCAAAGTCGGACGATTCGATACGGCGCATCACGCCGCCCCAACGCGTTTCGGGCGCGTTGAGTTCTCCATCCGCATTGATACCTTTGGAATAATTACTGCTTTCGAGGTCGTAGTTGTAGGGTCCGATATCTTTCGGATAGTACGCCATGTTCAAAATCGGCATGGTCGTCGGCTGTCCGCTGGCGATTTCTCTGTTTGGAAACACCTCTGTTTGAAGCACTTGGCGCACGCTGTTTTTGGAGAGTTCGTCTTTGGTAACGTTGGACGGGAGTGTTCTGTCGTTGGAGTAGAAGAGCGGGTCAATGATGTACCACGCCATTTTCGCACGGTTGAATCCGACTGCCAAACTGGTGTTGCTGGCGATGTTTCCTTCGGGGAAGTTGGGATGGTGCTGTGGCGTGCTGGAGAGGAACCAGTCGCGTATGGGAGTGGTTTTGAGGTCAATGGTGGTGGTTGCCGCTTCGAAGTCGTCAATGTAAGAGGTGCCGCCTTTGCCGATGGATTTGCTGTGTCCCGGGATGAAATGGGCAAACTCGCCGCCCAGATTTACGCGCGACGGCGTTTTGCTGGAGTAAAACGGTAGCACGTTGACCCAGCGGGTGATCATGTTGGATTCCTGTTGCCAGTCGCCGTTCAAACCCCACATCACGTTGTTGACCGGCTCGTCGCCGAGGTTAGTCTTTTGCGTCAATGGACGTTCAAAGAGGTTCATAAACGTGGCGCCCAGAATCAGGTCTTTATTTACTTGATGGTCAACGTGTACGCCCAAGAAAGTCCGTTTTTGTATCAGGTTTCCGGCGTCGCGGCTTTCGCTGCTCACCGTGATCGGCGTTCCCGAATTTAGGATGCCTTCGTTGATGATGGTAACCATGCCCATCGTGTAATTGACCACATAATCCACATTTTCTATCAACTGTCGTCCGCCCGCCGTTACCACTACCGAGCCTTCCGGAATGTTCAACCCGTTAAGGCTGATTTCCGAACTGTACGAGGACTTATAGTACCCTTGCATCAGAAATTTGTTTTTCTCCGGATATTGCTGGGCGCTGGTTTTGGTCATGGTGTAGAGCGAGTCGTAGCAATATTTGTCGGCGATGCGTTTGGCTTCGGTGGGCGTGTTGGCGGGGCTGCTCATGATTTTCTCTCGCAGATATGAGCCAAATGGCTCTTTGACAGTGAAATAGATACGTCCGTTATCCGACTGTATGGTACCGCCGTTATGGACGGCATTGTCAATAAAGTCGAAGAGACCGTCGGGGTTTCTTGCCTGATGAGCATCCATGCGGTCGAAGCCCAAAACTTCAATCAAGGGCTTATATCCGTAAGAGGTGTCCTGTTCGGGCAGAAATCCCATCGGAACGCCATTTTCCGAACCGGAAAAGAGGATGTTCAACACAAAGTCCTGAGAATTAACTTGATACGAGTTGAGCGAATAGACGTTTTTCATCATCAATTTCCATATCGGCAACGCCGGATCAACGGCGGTGCTTCGAAGCAGTTTCACGATGAGCGTTTGCGTGGAGGGAATCCCGCCATCGGCAAGTTCCCCTACGCGGTAAACGGTTTCGCTGCCGATCAACGTGTATTCGAAAGCGACAGCCAAGACCTGATTGGAGTTTAACGTCGTCCGTAGCGAGATAAAACCCAATGCGGGGTTGTAACTGTATTCGGAGTATTGCAGTTTTCGGGCGCTTTCCACCTTTTCGTAGTCGCGTCCGCCGACCATGTTCAGCATGGAACTTGTTAAAAAGGAGGAGACGGTGTTGATGTTTCGGATTTGGGAAATGTTGGGTTGCAGTTGGTCCATCAATCCGTTGGCGGAGTTATCGGGGTATGTTTTTCCGTAGTATGTGTTGATTCTGTCGTTGTATGGTTGCGGTTCGCCAAGGTCGGCGAAGGCGACGATGTTGCGGTTGTCCTGCACGGCGGCGCCAATGTTGGTGATCCACACGTCCATCTTGGTGATGTTGATGGAAGAGAGTATTTGCGGGAGTTGGCTGAGCGAAATGTCGTAGTTGTCGTAGAAGTATTGTGCGAGGAAGAAGTGGCGGTTTTCTTCGTAGGCGTCGGATTTGATTTCAAACTTCGTCTTTTGCCCGCCGCCTTCCATCTGTACGGTTTGCGACTGGCTCTCTTGTTGTGAAACGACCGCCGTAATCATTGTTTTTCCAAATTTCAGTTTTGTTTTTACACCGAAAAGGCTTTGGCTTCCTTTCATCAGGGTGCTGTTGAGCGGCAAATTGACGTTTCCGGCTTCTATCAACTGGATGATTTCGTCTTCGTCGCCCTGATAGCGGAGTTGGAGTTTGTTCTCGAAACCAAAGGTGAATTCGGTGTTGTAGTTCGCTTTAAACTCGATTTTCGTGCCGATGGAGGCGACGGCGTTGATGTTTATTTTTTCGTCGAAAACGAAATTGGTAACGCTTTGCTGTTTTTTGGTAATCATCGGGTCGGCGCGAAAGTTGTGGCGGACGCCGAAGTTCAACTCGATGGATCCTTGCACGCGGACATCTATGGTATTTCCGCCAAAAATACGGTTAAAAAGCGGACTGCCGATGTAAATGGATGGGATGATGCCATCATTGCCGCGACCTAACGACGAGCCGGAACTTTTCACGCGCCAGTAGTTTTTCAACGATCTGTCGGTGTCGTATTTCATGTATTCGTCCAGCGTCATATACTCCGGCGGACGGTACTCGCGCTCGCCCGCATTGTGCCGCACCTCGTAATAACCGGTCTCCGGGTTGTAGGTGGTCTTGGTGGTGATGTTGGGAGGGTCTTGTAAATCAACACCTTTCTCAATAGCATTCTGCGTCTCCTGCGCAGAAACAGACACCGCAAAAGAGACGAACAGCGTACAAAAAACAAAAACTGCCTTGCAAAAGGATATATTGGCGTGCGTTTTCAAATATTTTTAACTTTTTTACAAAATTCTTAATGACTCTTTAATAAGCGATTCTACCGAAATGTTCGGATTGTCGGTAAGCAACCTGTCCACCACTTTCGCGGCGTGCAGCCGTGCAAAACCTAAAACCACTAAACCCGATAACGCTTCTTCTCGCTTTGTATTGTGTGAAACGCCAATTTTTATTGATTCGCCGGGATCTTCTTTCGCCATTTTATCCTTCAATTCGATGATGATGCGCATGGCGGTTTTCTCGCCAATCCCCTTTACAGCACGCAGCATGGCTACATTTTCGGTGATGATAGTGTTCATCAACTGCTCCGGCGGCAACGACGAGAGTATCAACAACCCCGTGCCGACGCCAACCCCGCTCACCGTGATGCAATGTTTGAAAAGCCTCCGCTCCAACTCCTTGTAAAAGCCGTACAGCGCCATCACGTTCTCCTGCAAATGCAGATGGACAAACAACCGGCACCGCTCCAAGTCCTTAATCTCGGCGTATGTGTTCAGCGATATATTAATATGGTATCCTATCCCGTTGCAATCCAACACCGTATATGTCGGATGCACTTCCACTAATTTTCCTTCGATGTAATTGTACATTGTGCGATTTTAAAATTGTTTGCAAAGATACGATAAATATCGCATTTCAGACAAAAATGATGCAAGACAAAACATCATGTAACCGATTTTTTTCCGATATTTGCACCCTAATTTTTTAAAACCGTATATTATATGAACAAGTTTAGATTATCATTATTGGCATTTTTTATTATGTCATTGTCTGTCAGTGTGTTAAAAGCACAGGATGCGGACGCAGAGAAACAACCGGAAAACCAACCGGAAGGTTATATCTTTAAGGAAGATGTGCGATTAAAATGCACGCCGCCAAAAAATCAATTCCGTTCCGGCACCTGCTGGTCATATTCGGCGATGGGATTGGTGGAAGCCGAACTGCTGCGGACGGGCAAAGGCGAGTACGACCTCTCGGAAGCCTTTATCGTCTATCACACTTACAGTCAGAAAGCCGTGGAGTATGTCCGCTGGAACGGCAAAATCAACTTCGGTGGCGGCGGCGCCTTCCACGACGTCATCGCCGTGATTGAGCAATTCGGCATCGTGCCCAACAGTCAGTACAACGGATTGGTCATCGGCGAGAAGAACTTCATTCACAACGAGATGGACAACGTGTTGAAAGCCTACGTTGACGCCATCATCAAAAATCCGAACAAAAAACTGACACCCGTCTGGCACCAGGGATTTACCGGAATTTTGGACGCTTACATCGGAAAACTGCCCTCCGAGTTTGAGTATCAAGGGAAAAAATACAATTCCGAATCATTCGCTCAAAGCCTCGGATTGAAGTGGGACGATTACCGCGACTTCACCTCTTTCCTGCATCATCCTTATTATGAGGAGTTTATCCTGGAAATCCCCGACAACTGGATGCTGTCGAAAGCATACAACGTCCCGTTGGATGAGATGATTGCTCTCATTGACGGCGCCTTAGACAACGGATATACCGTGGCATGGGGGTCCGACGTCAGCGAAAAGGGATTTTCGTGGAAAAACGGCGTGGCAGTCGTCCCCGACGAAGAGAATCCCGACATCTCCGGCACCGACCGCGAACGATGGGAAAAACTCAGCAGCAAAGACAAAACGGAAGAACTCTACAAGTTCGACAAGCCGGTGAAAGAGAAAGAGATAACGCCGCAGATGCGTCAGGAAGCCTTCGACAACTACGAGACCACCGACGACCACGGCATGCTCATCATCGGACGCGCCTTCGACCAAAACGGAACCAAATACTACATCGTGAAAAACTCGTGGGGCGGCATTGACGACCACAAATACGGCGGCTACTTCTACGTCTCCGAAACCTTTGTGCGCTACAAAACCACGGATATCATGTTGAACATCAACGCTATTCCGAAAGATCTGAAGAAGAAGATTAAATTGTAACACCAGGCGATGGGATGTGTTTCAAATAGTCGTTCTATAGATTCCTCATTCCACTGCGTTCCATTCGGAATGACAGGTGCGCTTGGTGGGAGGGGCGGAAACAGCGGCGGCGGCGATAGAGCCGCCGCTGTTTCCCCCCCTT
>WRLA01000048.1 GCA_009777825.1 Bacteroidales bacterium | reverse complement strand
TTCAACAAACGCTTGTCCACAGTTATAAAATAATCGCAATTTCCGACTATAGCACATGCAACGTGAACTGCATCTGCAGCTTTAATGCCAGTTGTCATAATTTCTTTCGCCATTTTTCGGATTTCTTCCGACTTTTCAACAAAAAAAGAACTGAGTTTTTCCCATTGCGCAATTTCTTTTTTCTTGCCGTCAAACATGTTACGACTGTTTTCAAACGTCAAAATAAAAGACCATACGAGTTCCATCTTATTGTCATAAACCAAACCTTGAATATGTAGTTTTGCCTGTGTTTCAAGGAAAATTTTCAGTTGAGTTTGATCGTCGTATGGACGATTGAAACAACAATTATCTATGTATATGCGATATTTCATCTCTTTATAAATTCACCTGCAAAGGTACAACTTTTTTTAATTCACAATCACCGTAACACCTTTTTTGTCAAAAATTCTCATTTCACGTCTTGATAACGGAGAATACCAAATCACAACAGCAAAGCCTCTTTCAGTGCTTTATATCCGGATATGCTCACTTTCAGCCATTGTCCGTTTTTCAACGTTACTTGTTGATTTTGTTTGCCATACGATTCTATACGTGCAATATGTTCGACATTGACAATATAGGAACGATGAATACGCACAAACGATTTATGGGGGAGGCGTATTTCGAAAAACTTCATCGTTTGTTCTTTTAAATAGTTCCCTTCTTTGGTGATTACCTGCACATAATCTCCGTCGGCTTGGATATAGATAATCTCTTGTATTTTAATAAGATGCAGTTTTTGTCCCACTCGTACTGTGATTCGGTCAATGATTTCATGTTTGGCATTGGTTGGGTCTTCCGTTTCATGCGGGACAGGCAGATTATCCGGATCAGGGTTGTTATTTGTGCTGTTCGTTGAAAAACAAGATAAAATGAGAACTAAGTAGAGCAACAAACCGATCATTCCTCTAATGGGTAAGGTGGGGATGAGTTGTATCGCTATCTCTTTCAACAGAATATAATTGCACAGATAGCCGATTCCCAGCCAAAGTGTAACGAACAAAAGCGCCAATACCACATAATTGGTTATTCGTTGAAAGGGAAGCAACGTTTCATATTTCCCATACCATAAAATATGCCAAAGCAAAAGTCCCAAACCGGCAAACACTATCGCATGAACAATGGCGTCAACCAATAATAATCCGACATCAACAGGGACAATGCAACACATGGATACCGTATGTAAGAGCACATACAACAACCATACGAGCAGATACAAAAAATTTTTTGTCCCTTTTTTCAATGGCATGAACATCAGGAATAACTTTTGATTTCGCAACCACTAAAGACACAAGCGCCTACTAAAATAAGCCTTCGGGAAGGATTTACCGTTTCTGAGATATACCTTTTATCGGCTATTCCGGAAAATGCACATTCTATTTGCGAATCAATTTTCCAGTCGTTGGGGATAATGAGATCCACTCCGCTAAAGATAGCCTGAATTTCCAAATAGGTGTCTCCTTCGGGAAGCGATGTTTTACGCAGGTCTATTTCAGCAGCCCCAAAAACGACTTTTAGTTCCCCGCCTCTAAATTCAGGCTCTAACACAATATACTCTCCCGAACTGAACACATGGGATTTTGAAAACTCGCCATTGATTTCATACTCTCTTTTGTTCCGACTGCAATGATGGCGAAATTTTCCCATTTTCCGGTTCCATCTTTGCCATTTCTTCGGAGACATTACTATTCCATAGATAACGATTAAAATACCGGCTGCTATCAAAAGTATTGACCAGTAATTGGTTACAAATTGGTCGTTGATGCATGGGAATGTGTCCGGAAAAACATCTGCCAGTTTCGGTAGCATGAAAAATCCTCCAAGCAGGATGAGACAAAGTCCTCCAAAAAGATGCCGACGGCATATAGACGAAATGCCGATAACTATCAGCAGCATCTGCCACGAGATGATGATGCGTTTTAAATCGGGCAGCAGACCAAAGTTCACGCCAATAAGCGCCCCGCCCAATAAAATAAGAAGAACGCCAAAAGCAATTCCCGCACGATGAGCGGTCTTGGGCGTTTTTTCGATTTCCACTTGTGTTTCCATTTTTGTATCCATAAGATTACGTTTTTAAAATTTTCTGCAAAAGTACACCCATTTATCGTAACCCGTGGCAGAAAATCGTTGAACAACGTCTTTTTCCCCGATGAATGGGTTGTAAAAGGCGATGGATAGAAAACAAAATAGAGACATTTTGAAAAAATGCCTCTATTTTCCTTTCAAGAATCAACACTCTTACTTGAGTTCCACCTTCGCGCCTGCTTCCTCTAACTGAGCTTTCAGGGCTTCGGCTTCGTCTTTGCTGACGCCTTCTGCCTCTCTTATTCCGAAAAGATTTATCCCTGTTTTCAAAATATGGGAATTTTCTTTTGCCTCATTAGTAGAGACATAAGTGTTCATATTTCAATACCCCAAGCTTGTTTTCTCAATGTTTTAGCATCAATATTTCTATCAGCCCAAATACCACGTACTTCTGCAAAAGGGTCATTCTCCACAACTTTTTTTCGTGTCAAATTCATCATTTCAGTAGTGGTATCTACTCTTTCTTTGGTTTCTCGCAACAAAAATGCTTTTTTTTCGGAAACAGGCTGAGTCTTTACAAACGAAAATTTGTTAAGCCATTCCATTACAAACGGAACTTTATTTTCTTCTATATCTAACAACATTACCATAATAACTTCTCTTTATAAATTCACCTGCAAAGGTACAACTTTTTTTAATTCACAATCACCGTAACACCTTTTTTGTCAAAAATTTTCATTTCACGTCTCTATAAATTTGTTATCTTTGCACAACAATTTTCTAAATCAGCAACAGTTATGGAACAGCAAAACAGCGCGAATGTCCGTCCGAGTTGGGACGACTATTTTATGGAGATAGCGCGTACGGTGGCAAAGCGCGCCACCTGCGATAGGGGAAAGAGCGGATGCGTCATCGTCCGTGACCGTCAGATATTGGTGAGCGGTTACGTCGGCTCGCCCAAGGGCTTGCCGCACTGCGACGACGTCGGACATCTTTTCAAAAAAGTGATTCACGACGACGGAACCATCACCAACCACTGCATGCGCACCGTTCACGCCGAACAGAACGCAATATGTCAAGCCGCCAAACTCGGCATCTCGTTGAACGAGGCGACGCTGTATTGTAAGATGACGCCCTGCCGCACCTGCGCCATGTTGATTATCAACTGCGGCATCCGTCGGGTCGTCTGCGAAAAGAAATATCACGCCGGAACCGAATCGGAAGAGATGTTCCGCACGGCAGGCGTGGAATTGGAGTTTTTTGAGAATAGGGTGGAACAGTATGAGAATCAGTAACTTTTTTGCTTGTTTTCACCGACGCAACGCCATGTTCGTCGCGGAGGATGCGGAGCGGGGAGCTGCTGCGCGTCTCGGATGCCATCAAAAAAGACTGTCCGTTTCCGAACAGTCTCCCGCTTCTACTTTATTTGTAAGCAATCCGTATAGAGGATTAATACACGGTATTTTGAGGGTCGAAGTTTGTCCATCCGGTCATCCAGTTGCTTCCGGCTGTTTCGTTCGGACCGAAGGCTCCGATATAATTCACTTTATCAAACCCTGACGAAACTTTGGGATGCGTCCATGCTGCGCCGTTCGACAGTGGGCTATCCGATTTCGGGAAGATTTCCGAAGCGTTGAGATTCAGCGGATTGCCACCGAGTTTCAACTCTCCCAATGTGGCATACAGGCTGTTATTGCCGCCTGCGCGGTTAAAGTAAGGATTCACAAAAGCGTCGGACTCTTCGGTGTCGTCGAACTGTGAACCGCCGGCCCAGACCTGTTTGTCCTGATAGCCTTTAACGCAACCTGCTATTACGCAGTTGGTTACATTAAGTTCTCCGTTTGTGGCATTTCCTTGCGCATCGCCTCTGCCGCTGTTTTCGATGATAAGACCTATCGGAAAAGCGGCGATTAGCGAATTGAAAACGTTCAATTTGGTATTACGGCGCAGGTGCATTCCTGCCTGAAAGCGAGCGTCCACGTCGCTGCCGTTGATGCCGGCTTCGTTGATGTAATTCGTCGGATTGGCTACCGGACCAAACAAACTCACATTAGCAAATACGGGAGTGGTAAAAGGTGAGTTTTCGGAGCCATTGGCGTCATTGTCCGACTCAAAGCCGTTGGAAGCCGACTTGTCGCCGATTTTCGGGTGGCGCAGGCTGAGTGCGAATTGAATGTTTCCGCTGAATCCGTTGTCGGTGTCGAAGTCGTCGTCCCAGCCGCAGTAGGCGACCAAATATTTGGCTTTCACCGTTCCGCCGAACCATTCAAACGAGTCGTCTCCCGAATAGGAAACCTGTAGGTGGTCAAGTCGTGTACCTGCGCCTACCGAGCCGAAGGTGATACCGTTGATTTCGTTATCAACTTCGTATTCGATTCCGGCAAATTCGACGCGCACATAACTCAATACGCCTGAGTTGTCGTTGGAATTATTGCCTCCGTGTTTGGAGCGCACGCCGCCTTCGATGGTTTGTTCACCCTGATTGTTAGGAGCTTTTCCCAAGAGGATTAATCCGCCCCAGTCACCCGGCTTCCGGTTGCCCGGCGCTTGCGATGAAGTAAATACAATCGGACGTTCTTGTGTGCCTTCCGCCATAATTTTTCCTCCGCGTTCGACAATCAAAGTGGCTTTCGACGATTTGTCGCCTTTGATGATAACGCCCGGCTCGATGGTCAAGGTTACACCGTCCACAACGTAAACGAATCCTTTCAAGATGTAGGTGTTCGGATACTTTAAGGTCATGTCTTCCTTGATTTCAAATGCTTCGGAACCGTCGCCTAAATCCACTATCTCAGGTGTTGGTGGTGGTACTACCGGTTCATCGTTTTTTTCCTTTTTGCAACCTATAATAAAGATTGCAACACATGCCGCAAGCAGTAAACTTGCCATTCTTCTGTTAACTTTGTCAACTCTAATCATTTTTGTAAGATTTAAATTAAAAAATATGTTTAAAAAAATTTAATTGATTTTTACGGTTATTCCCATCAATATTGATTGTCCGGGGTTGTATTGTCGTGTTATTTGTTCCCGCTCGTATATCTTTCCATCTTTTTCGAATTTCGGGAACTGCTTGAAAATCACATCTTCGGAGAGTATATCTTTGACCGAACAGTGGATTTCGATATATTTCCCGATGCTTTTGCTGATAGTAACATCGAGTATATTGCGCGGCATCTCGTAAGAGTCGGGGATCATGCTGTTGATATTCTGGTCGGGACTGTTCGATTTTCCCAGCCCGATAATTCGTTTGCCGATACGATTATAGAGCATGGAGGCATCCCAACCGCCTTTTTTTGAACGGTAGAAAAGTCCTGCGTTGATGATATAAGGCGATTGCCCCTGCATGGCACGGTCGGGTTCTACAACCACCTCGCCGGGACGAAAACGCACATTGCTTTCGATGAGAGCGGCATTCAACATCAACGTGAACGACGGTAATTTGATGAAATCCAACTTTTTGCGCATTTCTATTTCTACTCCGTAACTGTCGGCTTTGTCGGCATTTTCGTACAGATAGCGGAGCGAGCCGCCCATATCAATAAAAGTCCACTCTATCGGATTTTTAAAATGTTTGTAAAACACGCCCAGACTGATTATTTCGCCATAGTTAGGATAAAATTCGTAACGTAAGTCCATATTATTGATAACCGCCGTTTGCAGGTTTTCGTTACCGCCAATTTCGCTGAACAAGTCGAAATCGTAGTACACCGCCGGCGATATTTCACGCAATTCGGGACGATTGACCGACATTCCGTAAGCACCCCGCATCTGGTGTTTTTTCGAGAATTTATACGTTAGATTCACGGATGGAAGCAGATTGAAGTCGTGAATATCTTTGTGGCTTATTAAGGCGTAGTCGGGCGACATGGAGCGGTCGCGGGTCAAGCGTGTATTTTGGTTTTCAAGGCGGACGCCCGTGTAAATCGAAAATTTGTTTATCGGAATGTCAAACGCAACATATCCTGCTATATGGCTCACCGTAGCCGAATAATTGTTGGTTTTTTTGGTGATTTCGTCAATATAGACTTTGTCGAATCCAAGATATTGTTCTTCGAGCATTTGCTCAAAAGGGAGTTTCAGGTAAGCCTGCCGTTCTTCGTAACTCAGTTTGTCGTATCGGTAGGTAAATTCCCGATTTTGAAAATCTCTCATACGATATTCGCCGTAAATGCCGGTTTTTAATGCCGGTTTGAAATTTGTTCCAAGATGAAAATCCTGTTTGTAGTTCAATGCTGCCGAAAAAGTGTGGTCTTCCAGATGTTGAAAATAGCGGCTGATATTGTCGTTGATGGTGGTAACGAAAGGGATATCTGCTTCGCTTCCGATGCCGGCTTGGTTGGCGACGATGCGGCGGTCGGGTTCATTCCTATTGGCGAATGAGTAGCCAGCGTCCCATGTCAGTGTTTTGTTGTCCGAAAAATCGTGCGTACCGGATAGTTGTCCGCTGTATGTCAAACGCGAAGTGTATTGTATCTCAGTTTGTTCACGGTAATACATGCTGCTCATGTCTTTAATGCCGGTGCGCTCGGTAAGGCGGTTTCGGCTTAAAACATTCAGCAGATTCTTAAACTCAATCTTATCCGACGAAGAAAGAACAAATGCCCAATTGTGCAGTAAACCCAAACGAACATTGTTTAAGTATTGATTATCAACATAATTATCGAGATAAATAGGCTTATCATCCGAGAAGGAATAGATGCCGTATCGGGCGTTTTTCACCTCTTCGAGGGTTTTAAATGTATTGCTGTAGGTGAGCGCTGTGATGTTTCCGATATCTTTGCGATTTTCTCTTTCGATGCGTCGGGCAATCATAAACGAGAGCCGCTGGTCGGGAACAGGAGTACGGCTTTTGATGCGCCAGTCGTTGTTGAAACCATGTTTCGTCAGCGAGGTGATTTGGTCGGGCGTTGCCGTATTCGGATTCAGATACGAGGGAAAATCGCTTGACAATGAACGCTTCCCTGTACCGAAACCGAGAAAATCGGTACTGCTGCCCGGGTTATATCTGAAATCGTTGAACTGTGTTTTGCAATAGAATCCGGTGGAATACCCCGCTTCGATACAGTTTTCGTCGGGAACGCTTTTGGAAGTTATTTTCACAAATCCTCCTGAGAAATCGCCGGGTATTTCCGGAGAAGGAGACTTGTAAATCAACAGATTATCTATCTGGCTGCTTGGCAGGAGGTCGAGCGGGAAGGCGCGGCTGTCAATCTCGGTACTCGGCACAGCCAATCCGTTTATCCACGCATTGTTGTAACGTTGCGAAAGTCCGCGTACTATAATATATTTGTCGTCAATGACACTCACGCCCGAAACACGCTTCACCACTTCGGAAGCCGTTCTGTCGGGACTTTTGGATATCTGCGCCGCCGAGATGCCGCTGGTTACCTGCGGTAGCGATTTTTGAACACTTATCAACGAAACCTCCGTATTGGTTGAGCGTTGCGCCTTTACAACCACCTCATTAAGTTGCACATCCGTACTCTCCATCAAGATATTTAAACTGCCGGCGTCGTCAAGATTATGTTCCATCTCTACCGTCTTGTACGACAGGTACGAAAACCTCAATGTACATTTTGTAGCATCTATGCCCTGAATGGTGAAATCTCCGTCGGCGTTGGTTATGGTTCCGGTGTTAAACTCTTTGACAAACACCGTTACGCCGACAATCGGCTCTCGGGTCTTGGCGTCGTGTACCGAGCCGGTAATGATCTTCGTCGGAGCAGTTGCAGAAAGAGACAAAACCATGCTCATATTTGTCAATGTTAGAATAAAAGTTCGTAATATCTTCAGCATTTTTATCAATATTTCAATGCTGCAAAGGTATCGCGCCCTATTTACAAATATGAGACGAAATGATGAAGATTTTGTGAGGTTTTTTGGCTAAAACTTATTTTCTACATGGTACATTTTTTAATTATGAAGAACGAGGCAACTGAATAACCACCTCCGAATAAAATTTCCTGCCAAAAAAACCGTTACATTATTTTTAATACACAATGAAATAGTATGGGGACACATAAACTACTACTGATAATCATTCTAACCATCCTTTGCGGTTTCCTCGCGAAAGCCCAGCAGACGGAGATTCACCAAGACCCGCAACGCATGTTTAGCGATGCGGTTGACCTGTATGAGCGCAAGGTATATGCCTCGGCGCAGGAGATGTTCGGACGGATTCTGGAACAGTCGGGATTGGTGGTGGAGTTGCGCTCCGATGCGGCGTTTTATTATGCTGCGTCGTCCTACTTTCTGGGCAATGAAGATGCGCAGGAGCAGTTGATACGCTTTACCGAAATCCATGGGGCGAGTCGACATCTGAACGATGCGTGGTTTTTCATCAGCAACATCTTCTTCTCCGACAAGAGATACAAAAATGCGATGGACTATTATAATAAGGTAGAACCCGAACTCTTGGCGCCCGAACTGTTGACGCAATACTATTTTAATAAAGGCTACGTGATGATGATGCAGGAGCAGTATAACACCGCCCTCCAAAATTTCAACCGGATTCGCACCAACGACGACCCCGTCTATTATGAACGGGCTACCTTTTACAAGGCGTTTATCTTTTATAAAACCGAAAAATATCAGGACGCATTGCGCATGTTTACTCAGTTGAAGAACAGCAAAGAGTTTGCTAACGCCATTCCCATTTATATCCTTGACATTCACCACCGTACAGGCGATTACGAAACCGTCGCGCAAGAAGGCGACGCCATCTACAACGCCACGCCCAAAGAGAAACGACCGCAGATTGCCGCCGTCATCGCCGACGCTTTCTTCAAAATCGGCGACTACGACAATGCCAAAAAATACTTCGACCTCTACAAAAAGAACCACAAGAAAATGTCCCGAACGCAAAATTACCAATTAGCCTATTTGGACTTTTTAGATGAAAAATACGTCGAAGCCATAGACGTTTTTACCTATATATCAACGGCTAACGACGCCATCACCCAGAGTTGTTACTACCATATCGCCCTGTCGCAACTGAAATTAAATAAGAAAAAAGACGCCCAGAAAAATTTCTACTTAGCGTATCAAATGGACTTCGACGCACAAATCAAAGAAGACGCCCTCTTCAACTACGCCAAACTGACCTACGACCTCTCCTACGACCCGTACAAAGAAGCCTTTAAGTCGCTCAGGGAATTTTTGGAATTCTATCCTTCATCCAATCGTATCGAAGAAGCCAATCAATACATCGTCAATCTGGCGGTCTCCACCAAGAACTACGCCGACGCCATCGCCGCCCTGGAACTGATTACCAACAAAACGCCGGAAATACGCTCCACACAGCAACGACTGCGTTATATGTATGCCGTTGACCTCTTTTCGCAAAAACGTTTTACGCAGGCAATCGAGTGGTTCGAAAAAGCGATGGAGAGCGATGCCGTCCAAAACATGGCTGCCGAGTCCTGCTATTGGATTGCCGAGTCGTACTACCGCATAAACCGCTTCCACGAAGCCAAAAAATATTACCGACAGTTTGCAGCCATGAAAGAGGCTTCGGCGTTGCCTTATGCCAAAGAAATAGCGTACAATTTAGGATATATCGCTATGAATCAAGGCGATTACGCCGATGCGCAAACGCAGTTTCAGGTTGCCATCGCGCAAAAACAAAACTTGTCGGAAAACATGCTGCAAGATACTTATTTGCGCTTGGCGGACTGTTATTACATCAGCCGCTCATTCGGACAAGCCCTCGACTATTACACGCAAGCGATGAACCACAGCGCCAATAATGCCGACTACGCCACCTATCAAAAAGCGATGTGCTACGGCGCTCAAAAACAGTTTCAAGACAAAATCACCCAACTCAACTCGTTGATAACCGGCTATCCGTCCTCGCCCTTGAATCGCGACGCCGTCTATGAAATCGGCATCACCCTCCTGCTGCTCGACCGCGAACAGGAGGCGTTGACCTATTTCGACAAAATCATCAAAAACTATCCCCGCACAACCATCGCCCTGAAATCCATGCTACGAAAAGGGCAAACGCTTTATAATCTGAACGACAGCGAAGGCGCCCTCTCCATCCTGAAACAGGTCGTCGCCGAATATCCTAACACGCCCCAGTCGCAGGAGGCGCTGGGGATTATTAAAAATATCTACGTGGACATGAACCAGCCCGACACTTACATAAAATATGCCTCCGGCGTGCCGTCCGCCCAAATCTCCTCCGACGAAAAAGAGACCATGCTCTTCAACGGAGCCGAACAACTCTATTTAGAAAATAAAAAGGGACAAGCCGAAACCGCCCTCAAAACATTCTTGGAAGAGTATCCACAAGGCGCCTACAGCAACACCGCCCGATGGTATTACGCCGACTGCGCCCTCTCCGCCCAACAATACGACGTCGCCCTGCAAGAGTACGAAACGCTGATACTGGGCGACAAAACCGACTACGGGAAAAAGTCTGTCCTCCTCTCCGCCGGAATCTATTACCGTCAGCAAAATTTTGAAAGAGCATTGCAACGCTACCGCACAGCATTGACAACAACGGAAACCGAACAGGAAAAGATGGACGTCGCACTCGGCATCATGCGCTGCAACCAACATCTTAACGACTTCAAAGCCTTGAAAACCGCCTCTGCGGAGGTGTTGCAGATAAAAAATCTCCCATCCGACATCGCCGCCGAAGCCCATCTCAACTTAGCACGCGCTGCCATCGAACTGAAAGATTACGCCGAAGCCGAAAAAGAGTACACCATCGTCAAAAACACCGCCACCGGAAGCGCCGTTGCCGAAGCACGCTACTTCCTTGCATGGTTCCTCTACCGCAAAAAACAGTACGACCAAAGCATGGACGCCGCCTTCGACCTCATCAACGACTTCCCCAACGAAGACCGTTGGATGGTAAAGTCGTTCCTCCTGCTCGCCGACAACTACATCGCCCTCAAAAATACCTTCCAAGCCGAACAAACACTCAACAGCATCATCGAAAACTGCCAAATCCCCGAACTCAAGGCGGAGGCGGAAAGAAAATTGGAGGAGTTGAGGAAGTAGTAGTTAGAAAAAATGTAATTATTATAAAATAATTATTATCTTTGCATAATTATTTTTACAAAAAGATTGTTGAGATGAATAAGTATATAAATCCTTTTATAACAAGCGGTTATGTTTCTTCCGAATATTTTTGTGACAGAGAAGAAGAGACTAATCAACTGATGAAAGAGATTAAAAACGGGAATGATCTCGCCTTGATTTCGACACGGCGCATGGGGAAAACAGGATTAATACGGCATTGTTTCAGTCAGAAAGAGATACAGGAGCAATACCGGACGTTTTTCGTTGATATTTACGCAACAAAGTCGTTGCGGGACTTTGTATTTGCTTTGGGCAAAGTTCTTTTGGAAGGGCTTAAACCGTTCGGACGCAAGGCTTTGGAAAAATTTTGGAACCATGTCAAATCTTTGCGGACAGGCATCACTTTTGACCCTGCCGGGAATCCTTCGTTCAACCTTGGCTTGGGGAATATTCACGAACCGCAATCCACATTGGATGAGATATTTTCCTATCTAAACAAATCCGACAAACCCTGTCTCGTCGCTATTGACGAGTTTCAGCAGATAGCCTCATACACGGAAGAAAATGTGGAAGCCATATTGCGGACGCACATTCAACATGGCAACAATGTTCGTTTTATCTTTGCCGGAAGTCAACGCCATACGATAGGCAACATTTTTCTGAGCGCATCGCGTCCTTTTTACCAAAGCGCCTCCATGATGTATCTGAGCAGCATTCCTTTACCCAAATATACCACGTTTGCCATGACGCACTTTAAACAGGCAGGGAAAAAGATTTCTCAAGATACCATAGAGAAGATATACCAACAATTTGACGGCATTACCTGGTATGTCCAAAAAATGTTGAACGTCTTATACGACATGACGCCGAAAGGCGAAGTCTGTGATAATGAATCTATTGTGTATGCCATTGAGACCACCATAAACTCTTTTCAATACGTCTATTCCGAAATGCTCTTCCGATTACCGGAAAAACAAAAAGAACTGCTCATCGCCATCGCCAAAGAACAAAAAGCCAAAGCGATTACATCCGGAGAGTTTGTTAAAAAGCATCATCTCTCATCGTCAAGTTCCATTCAGGCTGCGTTAAAAGGGTTGTTGGAAAAAGATTTCATCACAAAAGAAACCGATGTATATCGGGTTTATGACAGGTTTTTCGGACTTTGGCTGAATGAAAATTATTAAAATTGCAGTATTTCAAAAATTTCATGTACATTTGCAAAACAGTTTAAAAGCGTAAAGATATGACCATAGTAGGCAGTAAAGAATTTGCGACCAATCAGGAAAAGTATTTTGACTTGGCGGTCAGCGAAGATGTATGTATCAAAAGAGGTGAGTCCATGTTCCAACTCACCTGCAACCCCGTTGAAGAGATAAACGTCAGAGGGCGGGTATATTACGAACCGGATGAGGACTTTTACAGGTCTATCACGATGGATGAGTTAAAGAAAAGAACATTCGAGGCTATAGATAAATTTTTTGATAATAAATGAAAGTCTTAGTAATACCGGAAGTGGCTCAATATGTTGATTTACCAAAACTATGGAGAAGACATCTACCAAGTACGCTATATCGCAAACAACCATACTGTCGCACAATATTTTAATCATTATGAATAAACACACCGTAAAAACATTTTTTACAACGATAGTCATCCTGTTTTTCTCGCATGTAGCGCAGGCGCAGACCGACGAGAAAACGCAGATAGAGACCATGACCATTTTCGGACCTTTCACTCCGACCATCAAGTTGACGCCCAAAATCGAACGCGACCCCGACCCCAACGCCTATACCGTCAAGCCGCCCGCGATGGAGTTTGAGATGAAAACCGAAGCCATCCACTCGGTAGAAAACACCGAACCGCTTGCTGCCGAGCCGCTCCCAAAAGAAAAAATCGCGAAATATCCCCACAACTACCTTATCCTCGGTTTCGGGAACTACATCACACCCTATGGCGAATTTTACGCCAACATCTCGGAGATGAACAATCAAGTTTTCGGCATCCACCTGAAACATATTTCGTCGCAGGGTACCAAAGATTACTCCAAGAATGATGCTTTCAGCCACAATCTCGTTGACGCCGTCTATAAATTCTCCGGTAGAGCGCTGACGGTGAAAGCCGACGTCGGCGTGAAAGCGAATGTAGTTCATTATTACGGATTTAAGCCCGACGACTTGTTCGACCCCTCCTCCGATAGCATCAAACAACGCTATTCTCTTGTAAGCGCAACCGTCTCAATTGGCAGCAACGACATCAACCCGACCGACTTCGGCTATTTGGCAAAACTGAAATACTACAACTTGTTCGACCGGTTTGATAATGATGAAACTGCCATCACCCTCAACGCCGACTTCCGCAAAGGTTTTTTCCTCTTCAACACGCGCACGCCGCAGAAAGTCGGCGTCCAAATGGACTTCGCTTACTTTAACAATAACATTGTTGTTCCGGAATCGGATACCGGTGCTCCGGATCAAAACGATGTTCAATTTGGCATCCGTCCCTATTTCGAATGTGATTGGAGCGAATACCGTTTAAAGGTCGGCGTGGATGCCGGAATAACCCGTACAACGACGGACGACACAACCAAATTTTACATTCATCCGGTGGTGGAGGCGAACATCAAGGTGATACAGAACCGGCTCTATCTCTTTGCCCGTCTGGGCGGCGCCATCGAACGCAACTCGTTCCTCTCGCTTACCGACGCCAATCCGTTTATCGCTCCCGGAAGTTACTCGGCTAATTTCGCAAATAAGAAAATCACCGCCGCCGGAGGATTCAGCGCCATGATTACCAAAGGTCTCGACTTGAAAATAGGCGGCGAGTTTGCCAAAATCGAAAATATGCCTTTCTTTATCAGTCATTCCGATGTGTTGATTTCTAACTTCAATGCACGTACCCACAATTTTTACACGCTTTTCGACAACGCTTCTCAAGTGGATTTATTCATGGAAAGCGCCTACTCCCTGACAAATAAAATCCATCTGAGCGCAGGCATCCATTACTACATCATCAATACCGACTCTTTGGAACATGCCTACTATCATCCCAAATTCAAGATGATACTTTCAGGGAAATACCGCCTTATGGAACGCCTGCTGTTTGGCGCCGAGTTTTATCTCTATTCCAAAATGTGGGCGGCGGATTCTAATAATCCATCAGATATTACGCAATTTAACAATGTCGAACTTCCGGGATGTTACGACCTGAACCTGAGCGCCGAATATCGCATTTGGCGCGAATTATACCTTTTCGCACAAGTCAACAACGTTTTTGCACAAAAATATGAGCGGTATCTCCACTATCCTACACAGGGGTTGAATGTGATAGGTGGGATTCGGTTTAGGTTTTAAAAAAGTCGTACCTTTGCCCCCAAATCTATTATAGAATATATCCCAAATTTTTTTAAAAAGATGAAACCTTATGTAATGTATTTAATGGCAGCCGTTTTTGCGCTGTCGGCGGTGTTTACTGCCTGTAAAAAGAAAGAAGAATCCTCGAATGGTGGTGATAATCAACCACCTACATGCACCATCACCAACCCAAAAGACAATACGGAAATTGGCATGGACAAGAATATTTCCGTTACGGTTGACGCGGAAGATGATGATGGCAAAGTGGTTGAAGTTCAACTGTTTTTGGATGATGTGGGGCATAGTGTTAAAACGGAATTTCCGTACCATTTCACCATCGAAGCAGGAACATTGCAGGTAGGCAGCCACACATTAAAAGCAGTAGCAAAAGATGACCAGAACGCAAAGACCGAAGCCACAGTAGCGATTATTATCACGCAGTCCGGCGAAAACAAAGCCCCTACTTGCACCATCACCAACCCGCAAAACAATGCCGAATACAGCACCGACGAGAATGTCCCGATTACGGTCGTCGCCGAAGATACCGACGGCTATATTGTTGAAATACAACTGTATGTGGACAACGTAGGACACAGTAGTACAACCTCATTTCCCTACAACTTCACCATCAATTCGGGAGAATTATCAGTAGGCACGCACACGTTGAGAGCCGTTGCCAAAGATAATGCAGGCGGCAACGGAGAATCAACAGTAACCATCACCATCAAACAACCTACCGAAAGCCCCGACTTTGTCAGTTTCTCCAATGGAAACATACCAAGTACTTGGCAAACAACCGCATGGTATGTGGACAATTCTGTTGGATATGATGACAACTATTCGTTAAAGGCTTCTGTCGCTAATGTTGCTGTTATAACAAGTAAAACCGCTACATCTGCCATTAGTGGTATAGAATTTTATGTGAGGAGCGGGTCCGTCACTTTCTTTATTGACGGCGAGAAGATGCTTGAATGTTCTTCCGATAATAATTGGAAAAAATATAGTGTGTTTTTAACGGAAGGCTTACATACATTAAAGTGGGAAAGTTCATCAAATAGTGTGAATATTGATGCCATTCGTTTTAAAAAGATGAATTATTTTGTCGTTGGTATGCCCTATCAAGGCGGTATCATTGCTTATGTGGATGATTCGGGAGAACATGGTTTGATAGCCGCGCCATACGACCAAAGCGAAGGCATACAATGGTATAATGGCAGTAATATAAATACCGGAGCCATCGGAACTGCGATGGGAGCAGGAAAAAATAACACTGAAAAAATAGTACAGGCTCAAGGGGCAGGAAATTATGCCGCAAAAATATGTGATGATTTAACGATTGACGGCTATAGCGATTGGTTTTTGCCAAGCAAAGATGAATTATATGAACTTTATAAAAACCGTGATAAGATTGGTGGTTTTGATGTGTCTCTTGATTATCTTTATTATTGGAGTTCTTCTGAGGACAGTAACGACACCGCATGGTGTCAGGACTTTAGCGATGGTAATCAGTACCATGGCACCAAGCGCAGTACGTTTAGAGTTCGTGCCGTTCGGGCTTTTTAACAATTTAATAATTCAACAATTTACCATACCGTCTTTGTCTTTGCACAAAAATATGAGCAGTATCTCAACTATCCTACTCAGGGGCTGAATGTGATAGGCGGGGTTCGATTTAGGTTTTAAAATCGTACCTTGGCATGATTTTTAAAAAAATACAACCGCCTGGCATCACTGCTTCCTTCCAAAGCAAAACAACGTCCCCTTAACCGTCAGAACATAAAAATACCCGTTTATCACGGCGGGTGAGGCGATGATTTGTTCGCCGGTGTCGTATTCCCAGAGCAAGTTGCCTGTTTTGGCATCGTGGATGGAGACGATGCCGCTTTTGGTGCAAACCAACAGTTTGTCTTTGCAGACGACGGGAGAACTCTCGCCGGTGTTGCCTTTCAGGAGATGTTTCCATGCCGTTGATCCGTCTTTGCGATGGATGGCGTATATGTTTCTGTCGTCGGAGACAATATAAACCATCTTATCCGAGACGGCGGGAACGGAAACCAATGCGTGGCTGTCATCCTGCGGTTCGATGATTTTTTTGGATGAGACGATTTTCCCGCTATCCAATTCTATTTCATAGACATTTCCCGAATGGTCGGCGAGATAACACCAATTTTTGCTGATGGCGGGCGAGGCGGGTATGTAAGTCTCCACCTCCAGCGAATCTGTCTGTACGCCCGACATGCAGTCAACCACCCGCAGCCAGCCGTCGCATCCGCCAAAGACGAGGTAGTTGTTGTTTTGCGCCACGGCGCCGTTGAGGTAGTAGCCCGACTGGTAACGGCTGATTTCTGTACCGTCCTCACCGTCAATGCAATAGAGATAGTTGTCGTAACTGCCGACGATGACGGCTTCTTTGCCGTTGAAGTTGATCCGGTTTGGCGATGCGGCAATCTGTCCGAAGGTTTCAAAACTCCACAAAGTGTCTTGTTGTGCCAAAGAGATGGCGTACAGGAAGCCGTCAATGCGTCCGATATAGAGTACCGAGTCGTAAATCATCGGGGTGGCGTCCACGGCGGTTTCCATGGCGTAGTCGAAAGTCTGTTCTCCTGCGAGGTTGATGCCGAAGATGCGTCCGCGCCTGTCGCTCCAGTAGGCAACTTGTTGATATACAACGGGTGAAGATTTGGTGTAGGAGTCGCTTTTGAACGTCCACAAAAGGACAGGATTGTCCGGCAGCGACACGTCGGTGTAACCGCTCAGCGCGGTGTTTCCTCTGAAGATGCTCCAGTTTCCGGCAACATTATCGTCAGCGCCGGTATTGGTGTTGCAGGCGGGAAAAAGAAGGTTGACAATCAAACAAATACAAAACACATGTATTTTTATATCTGTGAACATCAGTATTTTCTGTGTCATCTGTGTTCCTTTAACCCTGTCAAAACTTTTCATTAAATAGCCTTTTGAATTGCAAGATGTCGGCTCCGAAGTTGATTAACAACCCTGTTTCCAAATCGTATGATTCCAAATACTTCATGGCTTGCTCTATCTGCGAATCTGCTAAATTGGCAAATGCTGTTACTTCAACGGGCATCTCCTTCTCTACTAAAAAATCAACGCGTTTTTGTCCCACATCCACGCATTTGTAAAATAAGGGTACTCTAAAATTACGTTGATGATCAACGTTTCGCAAACTCATCTCTACAGATAACGCCCGTGTATAGACGACTTCATTAAATCCATGCCCTAAGGCGATATATACTTCCCTTGCACAACGGACTACTTCCTGTGCTACTTTGTCTTGTTCTGCGTGTGTCATAATATTTTATCTTTTAAAATGCTTGCAAAGATACACAAAAGTCACAGTTTCGCTAAAAACAACGCCTGTGTCGGGCAAACCTCACACAGCGATTCGTCAACATTTTTGACGCTTTCCTCCGGCAGTACGACTTCCATGCCGAAGCCTCTGTTTTTGAATGTAAAGCCGTCGGAGGTGTTGTACACGCAGAGTCCGCAGCGGATACATTTGGTAACGTCGAACCAGAAATTGTCTTTAATGTGTTGAGGCTGTGTTGCTTTTATTGCCGAGTAGCGCGGGTATCTGTTCCATTTTGCGCTGTATGCGAGGGCGTGTTTCCGCAATGAACACTGCTCCGGCTTGCACGGCGGACGACACGCCGCGATATGGTCGCTCAGCAGCAGTTCCAACGACTGACGTCGAAGCGCTTTCACCTCGTCGCTTTCGCTGTCAACAGCCATCCCGTCGGCGACAACCGTTGAACAGGACGGGACGATTTGCCCCGTCGCGCAATCCTTTACCACGCAAACCATACAGGACGCCTGATGTTGGTATCCGGCGGCATAACACAGCGAAGGTATCTCAATACCGTTGCGCCGGGCGGCTTCGATGAGTTTTTCGCCTTCGGGGGCGTCGAGTTCTTGGGTGTTTATTTTGATTTTCACGGTTATATTTCGATATAGATTTCACAATGCAAAGATAGATGAAATATCCGAATTACAAATTATTTGATAGTATGAAAAACAAGTTGTACTTTTGCATTTCGATAAACTCAATATATCACGAAAATTTTTAGAATGAAGAAGATAGCCGTATTTTACTACACCCAAAGCGGACAGGCGCTGCAAATAGCGCAAAGCATTTGCCAACCGTTGGAAGCGGCGGGGAACAGTGTTATTTACAAAGCCATTGAGCCGGAAGAGCCTTTTCCGTTTCCATGGAGTTGTTGGTCGTTTTTCGAGGCTTTTCCCGAGTCGCGGCTTGCTATTCCGACGGGCAAGTTGAAAGAGATTGACTTTTCCGACGTCGCCGATGCCGATGTGGTCGCTATTTCGGGACAATCGTGGTATCTTGCGCCTTCGTTGCCGTTGCACGCTTTTTTTCAGGACGAAAAGGTGCAGGCGTATTTAAAAGGGAAACCGATTGTCAACATATCGGGTTGCCGCAACATGTGGGTGATGGCGCAACGCAAAATCCGCGACTATATCGGTCAGGCAGGCGGGCGTTATGTGGGGCATATCGTGTTGCAGGACAAGGCGCCGAACTTGGTCAGCGTGTTGACCATCATCCGCTGGCTGTTTTACAACAAAAAGGCGGCTTCGCGCTTTTTGCCCGCCGCCGGCGTGCGCGACGACGACATTAAAAATGCGTCGCGTTTCGGCGTCATCATCAACGAAACGCTCGCAGACGGCAAATGGGACGACCTGCAAAACAAACTCATGCGCGAAAAAGCCGTCGAATACAAAGCAGGTCTCGCTTTTATGGAAAAAACGGGACATCGGATTTTCGGCATCTGGGCGAAGTTTATAAGAAAAAAAGGAGGCTATCAGGATAAAAAAAGGGCGTTGCGCATCCGGCTATTTTGCTTTTATCTCTTTTTCGTGTTGTATGTGGCGTCGCCCGTCGGAATGCTTGTTTTTTGGCTGACCTATCCTTTGAGAATCAGGAAGATAAAGAGGGTTAGGCGGGAGATGTGTTATGAACTTTCAGATTGTTAGACAGAAGACGTTTAGACACAAGACTTTTAGAAAAATGATTATAATGAAAGATGTACCGTGTGGTACGAGATTTCTCTCATCGTTACCTATAAAAAACTTGTGCAATCATGTTATAATCAAATAATTACATTTTTTGGAGTAAAATGTATCAAGCTTCCGTAGAAGACAAATATTGATAACCCCGTGTAAGCCGATAGGCGCAACTCGGGGTTAGATGAGACCTCTGGTCCCTAAACTCCGCAGGTTCAATAACTTCATTATGAGATATTTACGTTGAACCTACGGAGTTCTTTTATAGGGTAGGGCACCTAACCCATGTTATTTACCTCATAGAGAATGGGAAATTTCAGATAATTCATATGACACAGACAGCAAATACCGTCATGAGTATGGACTTGGAATAGGAACAGGTTATTATTTCAAAAACATAATCGGCTTATTTGCGGAGAGTTCTGTAGGACAATTTTCTTATTTTCCAAGATATGCAGAGAGTAATTTTAGGTTTCGTATCGGAATTGCAGCAAAGATTTAAAACTACCATTGATCAAAAGTATTATGCAATTCCTGATGCAACGGCAGGATTACAGTTTTTCTTCCATAGCCACAGACCTGTCCAATCTTTTAAATAAAGAAGCCTTTGTGTTTTCGTAATTTATTGATAATCAGTTGTATTTTTTCTAAAATTCTATCAAAAGTTGTTGAAAATCTTTTTCGCTATCGCCTTGTGAAAATAG
>WRLA01000047.1 GCA_009777825.1 Bacteroidales bacterium | reverse complement strand
TGCATTTGCCAATAATGCCAACGAGTGATGTGGATCGATTAAATCTTCGAGCCGGGTGCGAAAAATTTCGCGCTGATTCCTGTCTGGTAACTTTCCTAACATAATTTGCCGCTTTTTTGACTACAAAGATACAAAAAATGGTTGAATTATACAGGGATTGTTGATATTATTTCATTGATTGTTAATAACTTATGATATTTTAAGGAACGACTAACTAATGCTACCCTTATTCTTTGCGTTCCTTGCGTAAAATCTTTGCGCCTTTGCGTTTTTTTTTTACCGCAAAGGCGCAAAGGATAACCGCAAAGGTCGCAAAAAACGTCGTAGTTTCGTGTTTATATTTTTTTGATGCAATTCGTATTTCATTACGTCTATGCTTGCTTATATCTTTCCCACCTATCCACCACCGCCTGCATGTCGTCGGGCAAAGGAGAGGAGAACGACAGTTTTTCCTGCGTAACGGGATGGACGAAGCCGAGCGTGCGGGCATGAAGCATCTGGCGCGGACAAAGTGCAAAGCAGTTCTGTACAAACTGTTTGTATTTGCTGAAGGTGGTGCCTTTCAGGATTTGGTTTCCTCCGTAGGCGGCATCGTTAAAGAGCGGATGTTGTATGTGGCGGAAGTGAGCGCGTATCTGGTGCGTCCTGCCGGTTTCCAGGACACATTCTACCAACGTAACGTATCCGTAGCGGCGCAGGACGTGAAAGTGTGTTACGGCATGTTTCCCTTGTGAGCCGTCGGGATAGACGTCCATCACTCGTCGGTCTTTGATACTGCGTCCGATGTGTCCTGTGATGGTGCCGTTGTCTTCGGCGAAGTCGCCCCACACTAAGGCTTCGTATTTTCGTTCTGCGGAGTGGTCGTAGAACTGTTTGGCGAGTCCCATCTGCGCTATTTCGGTTTTCGCCACGACTAACAATCCCGAAGTATCTTTGTCAATACGATGAACCATGAAAGGGAGCGTGGGTGGATTTTGTTGTTGAAAATGAAAGAGTAAGGCGTTGAGCAGCGTGCCGGTATAGTTGGCGTAGCCCGGATGCACCACCATGGAGGGCGTTTTGTTGACCACTATCAAATCGTCATCTTCATAGACCACCTCTAAAGGAATATCTTCGGGGATGAGTTCCACCTCCTGCGGTGGATGGGGCAGCATGATGACGATGGTATCGTTAGGCTTGACTTTGTAGTTGGGCTTTACCGCGATTTCGTTGGCTTGGATCATTCCGGCGTGGGCGGCATTTTGTATCTTATTGCGCGTGGCGCCTTCGATACGGTTCATCAGCCACTTGTCAATGCGCAGCAAGGCTTGTCCTTTGTCAACGGTAAAACGGTAATGTTCAAAACATTCCGGGGAGTCGTCTTCAGGGACGTTGAGGTCATCCGTGTTGGAGTTAATGTCTTCTTCGTTACTGTTGATATAGGGCAAATTCATAAAAATTTTCAATACAAACAGTGAATTTTTTATTTTTTTACAAAAAAATCGGAATTTCCAATTTCATAAAGATATTCAGGGGCAAAATCCACTCCATTTTTCCAACAAACCGTGTCGTTTGCAACTATAAAAGAATTAAACGTATTTACATCAAGTAAGGATCTAATAATAGGGCGATGGTCATTTTCAATAGTGTTTTTTAGATCAACTATGGCGTTTTTACCATCATTAAACTTTATCAAAATTTCATACGTTCCTTTCGCCTTTTCGGCATTTGTTATCCACATCATAATATTATATTAAAGGCTCTATTCTTTTATGTTCTCCTGTTTTTTTAAGAGAATTCCAATTTTTCATTAATTCTTCTTTGTGTAACTCTGCCCATTCGGTTACAAGTCCCAATATACGAGGTGGCAATTTCCCTTCCTTAAGCGATAGCGTTTCTATCAAAATTTCCGCTCTAAATTCATTATACTTTGCATGAAAAAGAGGTGGGTTATGTTCATTGAAGTACATGAAAATCACTATTCCTAAAAAATCACTGATAATTGGCATATCTTTCTTTATTTGGTAATCATCAATTTCGTAGTAGCCGTCTCGCCGGTGGTAAGGTTGTATAGTTTTATGATAAACATGCCGTTGTAGAGGTTGTTCAGCGTTACTTCCGGTTTGGTGTAGGGCGCTTCGTAGCACTGTTTACCGACGCCGTCATAGATTTTCAGCGTGATTTCGTGGTCATCGGCAAAGGAGTCGGGTTTTTGAATACGAATTTGCTGTTCTGAGGTGAGCGGATTGGGAAATACCGCGATGGTTGTGGATGGCGGCGTCTGAGATGGCGAAACGGTGATGTCGGGCGTTCCCATCACGGGACGTATCATGATACTGCCCTGATAGTAAGACTTCTTCCACGGGTCGTTATAGATTTTATACATATTGCGGCTGCCCATGTCGTTGGAGTAGTCGAAGCCGATGTTGATGTTGTCGGCGGTGGACTGTTGCACGCCCACAAAAAATCCCGACGGCAGCAAAACCATCCTGTTGACGGGGAAACGGATAAACTGTCCGGCTTCGCCGCTGTACAGTACTTCGTTGCTGGTATATAGGGTGTCGCCCGGCTCTCCGTGATTGTCGTTCCATACCATTAATCTAAAATATTCGATATGTCCCTCCGACTGGCGTGTTGGGGTGGTGTTGAAGAAGATGTCAACGGCTTGCAGGGTGTCGCGTGGTGTGTTTAAGGGGAAACGAACAGCCAGCATGGCTTGTGTCGGTGTCAGTCCGTATCCGGCTTCCGGTGTTCCGTCGTCGTAGGCGAAATAATTGTCAAATACCTGCAAATAGGTGATGGAATCGCTTAAACGGGGGTCGTGGCTGACGTTGTCAATTAAGGTCTGTTTGATGCTGAACACGCCCGCTGTTGGGAACATCATCACTATAGGCACTATTTCGCTTTGTATGCCTGTAGTAATAGCCGGCAAAATAGTATTTGTCCACTCAACATTACTATATTGTTCGTCTGTTCCTACCTGATTGCCGTCTGGGTCGTAAATGCGGTAGGAGTAGTCGGCATTTTGAGTTACATTGCTCAAATTGGTAAACACTGTCGTAAACTGTGGTTTCATAGCGCTGTATGGGTTTGCCTCATACTGCCGGTAGGGCATGGCGGAAAAATTCTGGAGGAACGACTCGCCCGGATTGACAAACGAAATATCGGAATAGGTCATATCAGCCGCAAAACGGTTGTAGTTCAAATAGACATAATCTATATTCCATTGATCCATATTACTTTGCCAACTTGGGAGCGTGTTGTCGGGCAGGCTGGCATAGTTTCGGAAACGGAAACGGAAGTCGGAACGGAAATCGGCGATGTCGGTAATGGGAATCATCTCTTGCGCCATCCATTGTTTGTGTTTGGCATAAAAAGTGTCAATCGGCATTCCCGGAGAAGACCATACATGCCTCCATTGTTCGGGGATGATGTTATAGGTGGTATCTTTTTCCCAATAGGCTGCATAGATTTCGTCCCATATTTCGGGATTGTCAACGTTCCACAAAGTATCGGCAGCGTGGTAGGTGGAGTCAATATACATGATTGTATCGGCATATTTCACGAAAAACTCCAATACCAACGAATCGTTGCGTTCCGGAGCATCGCCCAAGCCTTGCGGCTGGTAGAAGAAACTGAGATACAGGGAGTCGGATGGACTCAGCCGTTGCATGTTGTCGTTGATAATGATGCTGTCGGTTCGTATGGGACGGCTGGTCAGATAGTCCGCCATAAACGGATAGGGCGACGCATGGGAATAGATTTTCCCTTCGGCGTCTAAGGCGTCTAAGGTGGCGACGCCTCTGTTGGCGGGATTTTTCTGAAACGACGTGTTGACAAAAGCAAAATTGTCCCCCCACAGCGCCTCGTCGGGATAGGGACCGTCATAGGTGAAATCGTCGAAAAACGGAAGCCACAACGATTCGAACGTCGTCAGCATCTGCGATTTCAACGCCACGCCCGAACTTTGATTGCATTGCAAGAATTGCTCAATGACCGTGTTGCCGTGCAATCCGACCAACTGTTCCTGCGCCTGCACGGAGAGCGGGAAAAACGCCGCTACAAAAACTATAATAATGTATTTTGCTTTCATCTCTACTATATTTTACTAAAAAATGTCTTCGTTATCGTCTATATTTTCTTCGTCATCCAAGACGGGTTCTTCAATGTTGTCATCATCATCTTCGTGGTCGTTTACGATGGAGTTCCACAGTAACGAATCCAAACTGTCGCCGGCGGTTTGTTTTCCGTCGGGCGCGAGACGAAAATTGACTTTATGTCCCAAGGGATAGGTCGCATTGTCGGACGAAGGTGTTTGCGAAACGACGAGCAAACAGGCGCTTTTTCCGTCATCGCCCACGACATTGCCGACGTTGAAAGAGTTTTGATAGATTCTTTGCATGGCTTCTTTCTTCGTTAGCCCTTTTAAATTAGGGATTTTGTTGAATCCGGCAGGTTCTCCCTTCGCTGCCACCAACGTAACGGCAGTGAATTTTCTCAACTTTGTGTCCGGTTCTACTTCTTCGTCTTCCACCAACTGTTTCTGGACGGCGTTTTTATCAAATCCTTTCACAAAGTCTATCCTTTTTATTGTCAAATCGTTACCGTAAATCAGCGACACGGCTTGCCGCACCGACAGATTCACCACATTGGGCATGACCACCGATTCGGGAAGCGACGAGACAACGGAAACATAGATGTTTCGTCCTCGTTTCACGCCCGAATTTGGGAAAGGGTCTTGTAATACAATCGTCCCTTTCGGCAAAGTATCGTTATAAACGCTGTCAATAATCTTGTAGTTCAGGTGATTTTCTTTTGCAAAATACTCCAACTCTTCAATGTCCAACCCTTTGAAATCGGGTAATATAATGGATTCTCCGTGCCGTGTGAACGATTTGAGACTCAACAATGCTATCAGCACGATGACAAAAAACACCACCACGGCAACACCGATATTCAGATATAACTTTTTATTTGTTAATAATGACATGTTCCTTATTTAACGATAATATATTCATTATATAATGGTATAATAACGAGATGAAAGGTATAATATTATAATTACAAAAAAAGTTGTATCTTTGCACCCCGTTTTTGGGCGCTTAGCTCAGTTGGTTTAGAGCATTACCTTGACAGGGTAGGGGTCACTGGTTCGAATCCAGTAGCGCCCACAAAAACGAAACATCAAATGAAACGTACAAAGATTGCTAACGCCCTGGCGTCGAAGGAGTTAGGAGAAACGATTACGGTAAAAGGCTGGGTGCGGACGAAACGTGAAAACAAAAATGTCGCCTTTTTGGCTGTTAACGACGGCTCTACCATTCATAACATTCAGGTTGTGGTTGACGTTCCCAATTTTGACGAAGAGATGCTGAAGTCGGTAACTACCGGCGCGGGAATTTCCGTAACGGGGACGCTGTCGCCCTCGTTGGGACAGGGTCAGGCGGTTGAGATTCAAGCGACGGAGATTGTCGTCTATGGCACGGCTGACCCGGAGACCTATCCGTTGCAAAAGAAGGGGCACTCTTTAGAATTTCTGCGCAGCATCGCGCATCTGCGCCCGCGTACCAATACTTTCGGCGCCGTCTTTCGTGTGCGCCATGCCATGGCGTATGCCATCCATAAATATTTCAACGACAAGGGCTTTGCCTATCTGCATACGCCGGTCATCACCGCTTCCGACGCCGAAGGCGCCGGAGCGATGTTCCAGGTAACGACGTTGCCGCTCGACAATCCGCCAAGAAGAGAAGACGGAACCATCAACTACGAAGAAGACTTCTTCGGAAAAACGACCAACCTGACGGTCTCCGGACAATTGGAAGGAGAACTGGCGGCGATGGCATTGTCGGAGATTTACACCTTTGGTCCTACCTTCCGCGCAGAAAACTCCAACACGCCCCGACACTTAGCCGAGTTCTGGATGATAGAACCCGAAATGGCGTTCTTCGACATCACCGACAACATGGATTTGGCGGAAGATTTTCTGAAATACTGCGTGCGCTACGCTTTGGAACATTGCGGCGACGATTTGAAGTTCCTGAACGACATGTTCGACAAAGAACTTATCGAACGGTTGAAATTTATCCTTAACAATGATTTTCAACGCCTTACCTATACAGAAGCCATCGCCGTTTTGGAAGCCTCCGGCAAGAAATGGGAATTTCCCGTTTCGTGGGGCGTGGATCTGCAAGCCGAGCATGAGCGTTATTTGGTAGAGGAACATTATAAAAAACCGGTCATTTTGATTGACTACCCGAAAGAGATTAAAGCCTTCTATATGAAACAGAACGACGACGGAAAGACCGTTCGCGCCATGGACGTCCTGTTTCCGCGCATCGGCGAAATCATCGGAGGCTCGCAACGTGAAGAAAACTACGACAAACTTGTCGCGCGGATGCAGCAAGTCGGTATTAAAGAGGAAGACATGTGGTGGTATTTAGACACGCGCCGCTTCGGTTCTGTGCCGCACAGCGGTTTTGGACTGGGATTTGAGCGCTTGGTACTGTTCGTTACCGGAATGGCAAATATCCGCGATGTGATACCCTTTCCACGGACGCCGATGAATGCGGAGTTTTGATGAAGCATACAAATCATTGATAAAATTAAACCATCTGTGTAAATTATGATTGATTTTATAACAAAGGAATTAATTGCCAAATTTCTGAAATTCTGTCTCGTCGGAGCCATCGGCACGGTTGTTGACTTCGGTGTAACGGCTCTATGCAAAGAGGTGTTGAAAATTCAAAAATACGTCTCCAACGGCATCGGATTTACCGTTGCCGCTACCGGAAACTATCTGCTCAACAGAAACTGGACGTTCGTCGAAAATAAAAGCCACGACGCTATCGCTTTCGAGTATATAAAATTTATGGTAATCTCTGCCATCGGGTTGGGTATCAACACCTTGATACTTTATTTAGTCTCGAAAAAGTTGAAAAGAGGATTCTATTTTTCAAAAGTGGTAGCCACCGCCGTAACGATGATATGGAACTTCTTTGCCAACTTGTTGATTACCTTTGTGCAGTAACTCTTTAACGACAAAAAATGGCAAACACCCTGCAACACATCGAACAATGCCCTTTGTGCGGAGATTCGCAATTTGTTCACACGGAAACGTGTAAGGATTATTTTGTGTCGCACGAGGATTTTTCGCTGTACCGCTGTTGCAACTGTCAATTTGTTTTTACTCAGGATGTTCCGGTAGGCGAAGAGAAAGGACGTTATTACGAGGCTTCGGATTACGTTTCCCATTCCGACGTCAAAAAAGGATTGGTCAATCACGTTTATCACCATGTCCGCCGCATCATGCTCAGACGGAAAACGCGCTTGGCAACAAAAGGCAAAAAACAGGGCAACTTGTTGGATGTCGGCTGCGGAACAGGTTATTTCGCCGCCTCCGTGAAACGGAAAGGATGGAATGTCGTCGGCGTCGAGCCGTCGAAAACGGCGGCGGAGACGGCACACACGAAGTTTGACCTCGAAGTAATCCCGCCCGAAAGACTAACCGAACTGCCTCATTATCAATTTTATACCATAACGCTGTGGCACGTCTTGGAACATTTGGAAGATTTGAACGAATCTATGGCGTTGTTTTCCAAATTACTGCGCGAAGACGGACGGCTACTCGTCGCACTCCCAAACAACAACTCCTACGACGCTGCCAAATATCGCGCTCATTGGGCGGCTTACGACGTTCCCCGTCATATCTGGCATTTTTCGCCCGACACCTTCCGACGTTTAGCCCAAAAACACGGCTATACCATCACATCCGTAAAACGTATGCCGTTCGACGCTTTCTACATCTCAATACTGAGCGAAAAATACAGAAATCGCAGATTCCCGCTGTTGAGGGGCGTCTTTTCGGGGATTGCGGGATATTTTGTTTCCTTATTCGACAGAAAGAAAGGCAGTTCGTTGGTGTATCAATTAAAAATATAGTATCTTTGCATTTGGAAAATTTTAATGTATCAGAAATAAAAAATGAATAAAAACAATCAACTGCAAATTCGCAACAGTACAACAGATTTTCTAATCTTTACTCGTCAAAACGGAGAAAATGGAATTGCTGTGCGTGTGGAAGACGAAAATGTCTGGCTGCGTGTGGAAGCGATGGCGGAATTGTTTCAAAAAAGCCGCACAAAGACCATAAATTTAATCAGGGGCAAGTTTTGTTAGCCTTAATGGTAACTCGCGAGGGTTTGCCGGTAGGCTATGATGTTTTTTCGGACAATATGAGAGGGGCTGTAAAAACAGGCGATAGACTGATGGCTGCCGGAGGCGGCATACATTCTAAAATCCTCAATTCAAAAACATCAAATTCGACTTCGACGCAAAAACCATAGAAACATGAAATATTTATAAGCAAGATCTTATAGTTATGAACAAATTTTTTATCACCGGATTTTGTTTTCTATTACTGTTTGTATTAGAAAATATTTTACCTTTGCAGCCATTAATAAAATAACAGAATGCTATAAGAACTCCTTAGCTTACGCCGAAGCAAAGGGCAAAACCGAAGGCAAAGCCGAAAGTTTAGCCGAAAGCGAAGCAGAGAGATTAAAACTACAGCAGGAAATTGAAGAATTAAAACGATTGTTGAACGATACTGCAAGTGATCCATATTGAAGAACTTAAAATAAACCTTTCGCAAAACGAAACCTTATTGTTGGCATTGATTGCATCGGTATTGCGTATTCCTGCCGACCGGATTACGTCGTACCGCATTGTGAAAAAAGCCATTGACTCCCGCAAAAAATCCGACATCTGCTTTGTCTATTCCGTTGATGCGGAGGTTGTTGATGAAAAACGGGTCTTGAAGGGGCTTTTGAAGTCGAAGGATGCGAGAGGTGTAAAACAACATCGGGTTCGCATGGTTGAGGATGTGTTTCAGAACAGTGAGACCGTAAGAGATGCCTCCCGTCATTGCGAGCGGAGCGAAGCAATCCAAAGGAACAACATTGTAGTTGTCGGTGCCGGTCCCTGCGGACTGTTCGCCGCGCTGGCGCTATCCCGGGCGGGTTTCTCTCCGCTGATTGTTGAGAGAGGGAAAAAGGTCGAGGAGCGCATCGCCGACGTTGAGCGTTTCTTCAAAACCGGCATCTTAAATCCCGAATCGAATGTTCAGTTTGGCGAGGGTGGCGCGGGGACGTTTTCCGACGGCAAACTCTACACCTTAATCAACGACAAACGCTCCCATTTCATCTATCAAACCCTGGTAGAATGTGGTGCACCTTCCGAAATAGTCTACGACGCCAAGCCGCACATCGGCACCGACATTTTACGGAAAGTCGTCGTCAGCCTGCGGGAAAAAATCATCGCCTTGGGCGGAATCTTCCGCTTCGAGACAAAGTTGACCGGCATCCACGTCAAAAACAACACCTTACAATCCGTCGTCCTGAACGATAGCGAAGAGATGCCCGTCTCCGCCTTGATTTTGGCTATCGGACACTCCGCCAGAGACAGTTTTCAGATGCTGTTCGACAGCAAGTTAAACATGATCCAAAAACCCTTCTCGGTGGGTGTGCGCATCGAACATCCAGCGAGTCTCATCAACCGGTCACAGTACGGAAATTTCGCGGGACATCCCTTGCTGCCTCCCGCAAAATACAAACTCGTCGCCCACCTGAACAACGGACGTAGCGTCTATACTTTCTGCATGTGTCCGGGCGGATATGTCGTGGCGGCAGCGTCGGAAGAGGCGAGTCTAACCGTCAACGGAATGAGCGAAAACAGACAGGACGGCGCCAACTCCAACAGCGCCGTCTTGGTCGGTGTCCATCCTTCGGATTTCGGCTCGGCGCATCCGTTGGCAGGAATTGATTTTCAACGTCATATAGAGCAAAAGACCTTTGCGCTCGGCGGCAGCAACTACCATGCGCCGGTACAGACGGTAGGCGACTTTCTGAAAGACCGCCTTTCGGTTTCTTTGCCGTCGGAGATAACGCCGACCTACCAACCCGGCATTACACCGGCGAACCTCAAAGATTGCTTTCCCGACTTCGTCGTCGAAAGTCTGAAACTCGGCATCGTGGAGATGGACCGGAAACTTCGCGGCTTCGCATCGCCCACAGCGCTGTTGACGGCGTCCGAGACGCGCAGCAGTTCCCCGCTCCGCATCCTCCGCGACGAACATGGCGTCGCGTCGGTGAAAAACATCTATCCCGTCGGCGAAGGCGCCGGCTACGCGGGTGGCATCATGTCTTCCGCTGTTGATGGACTGCGGGCGGCGGAAAGGGTTATTTGGAAATAAAAAAAACCTCACAAAATCTTCATCATTTCGTCTCATATTTGTAAATAAAACGCTATACTTTTGCAGCATATGAAATATTGATAACAATGTTGAAAATATTACGAACCTTTATTCTAACATTGACAAATGGAGGTGTCAAATGGGCGCTAATGAATACTCTTTTAACGGAAATTATAAAAAAGCATTGGAAATATGGGATAAAAGGTGATAGAAAATATAACCATCTTTTCATAGCCATGGTGAATAAAGATTTTCCGGTTATTTTGATAGACAAGGATGGAAATAGTTCAACTTCCTCTTCTTGTACTGGCATATCGCCAAAACGAGTTTGACAACAACGGAGTTCCTGCTGATGTGATTGAGATTACCGACGACGAAAATATACCGGTACTCATCCTCTACAAAGGTGATTATGAGATTATTATGAAAGATAGCGATTATGATGTTGTGGACAGGTATGATGTTCATATAGAGTAAAAAAATCATAATACTGTATGTAATTCAAAAAAATCCTGTACATTTGCATAAATTTTTAAAATGTATCTATATGAAAAAGTTAATGCTTATTATGTTTTTGTCAACTCAAATCGTGATTGGATTTGGACAGACTGTTATTCAGGGAATTATAAATTCCGATGTTACTCTAATCAAGGATGAAAGTCCTTATTTGGTTGTAGGCGACCTTGTGGTTTTTCCTAAGTGGAAACTCACTATTGAGCCGGGCGTTGAACTTCGATTTGCCAATGGTGTGAAGTTGCAAATTCGCGGTACGTTGGAGGCTTTTGGCACAGAAACCGACTCCATAACGTTTCTCTCCAACACGGGAACCGCCATGGGCTTATGGCAGGGAATAGAGATTATAAACACATTGGGCGGCAATGCCTCTTTCGACTATTGCAATTTTTCTCACGCTTCGTCCGCCATTAACGAAGAGTGTTGTTGGGGGGGTATAGATGAGGTGAAAAATTCCAAATTCACCTTCAATACCATAGCGTTAGGCGGCTACACAGGAAATCCTGCCTTAGTGGAACATTGCTATTTCGCAAATAACGACAAATGTGTAATACATGCTGATAAAATCATCAATGATTGCATCTTTGAAAACAACAAATACGGTTTATATGAAACAGAACGGATAGACGTTTCCAATTCAACATTCACAAATCATTCACAGATAGCCTTATACGGCGGAAGAGGCGACCTGACCAATTGCATCATTACAAACAACAATGTAGGCGTGAGGGCTTTCTTTGAAGGATTCGCCATAGAAGATTGTGACATTTCGAATAATCAAGTGGGAATTGAATTGAATGATTACGATAGATATGTGCCGCCGGTAATCAATTCCACCATTTGCCATAACAGGCAATATAACGTAATCAATCACACTATGTGCGATGTGGATCTATACGATAATTGTTGGTGCACATCGGATTCGACTACCGTCGAAAATCTTATATATGACGCTTATGATGATTATAACGTCGGTTTTGTGAATTACACCCTATACACCGATGATTGTTCCCACGCCATATATAAAACCCACAAAGCCGAAGGCTACACCGAATATCTGAGTATTCAGGAATTGACCGATAATGCCGTTATCTATCCGAATCCGGCATCTTCGACTTTATTCATAAAAAATGATGAAAAAATAATAAATAACATAAGACTTTATGACTACACCGGAAGACTGTTAATGGAACGTCTTGATGTTGATAGCAATCCCATAGAACTCAATGTATCGGAAGTTATCCCCGGGCTGTACATCATGAGATTGGCAACGCAAAATAATAAAGTTGAATTTAAAAAAGTAATCATAATAAGATAATGTCAGGTAAATCGTATAAAACATCGAATAATGTGCCGCTGACCGTTGGCGAAGCGGCAGTGGCATACGAGACGGCACTTCCCGAAGTTTCATCTTCCGACAGATGGAATCCGAATGTCCCGTTTCACGGTACGCAAGAGGAGTGGTGGGAACATTTTCACCGGATTGAAGAAGGGAATTTTACGCCATTGGAAGAAGCTAATAGAGAATTTGAAATATGGAGGAAAAAATATCTCGCAAGCCGGTTGAAGTAAGCGACGAATTTAAGGCTAATCGCACATACGTCTATGACTATACGCTCCATGCGTTTGGCTATTTTCAAGCCGAACGTTATTTGCAACTAATTGAGAAAACCTTATCTACGCTTTACCATTTTTACTTGGCATACCCCGAATGTCGCCACCTTCCCACCAAAAGCCACATGTACCGTAACATCATTTTCGACGCGCACCTGATTATTTACCGGATTACATACGACCGCATCGAAGTATTGGATATGCTCCATTCTGCATCGAGTATCCGTAAAATTCGCGATGTTCGCAAAATTCACTTGTAAATTTGAAACTATGGCACTACTTTTCACATTCTTATTCTTTGCACTGACGGTATCCTTTCTCTGTTCGATAGCCGAGTCGGTGTTGTTGTCAATGCCGGTGTCGTTTGTTAAATCTTTGGAAATCAGTGGAGACAAGAGCGCCAATCTGCTGAAAAAGTTAAAAGAGAACATAGACCGTCCGATTTCCTCCATCCTGTCGTTAAACACCATCTCCCACACCATTGGCGCGGCGGGCGTGGGCGTTCAGGCGACAAAGATATGGGGCGAGGCGTCTTTTGGCTTGGTGTCGGCGGCGCTCACCATCCTGATACTGCTTCTGACCGAAATTTTACCCAAGAGCATCGGCGTGCGTTATTGGCGCAGAATGGCGATACCCGTTGCCAAGATGATCAATATCATGATTTACCTCATGTATCCCATCGTATGGATTTCAAGAGGAATCACTTTGATGATTTCGGGTAACAAACCACCTGAGAAAGTGAGCCGCGAGGAGATCGCCGCCCTCACCGACATAGGTTTGGAAGAGGGCATCTTTGCCGAAAGCGAAAGCAAAACCATCAAAAACCTGATCCGCTCCTCTTCCGTGATGGCAAGCGAAGTGATGACCCCGCGAACGGTAGTGGCGGCGATAGAGAAAGATACCCCGTTAGCCGAATTTTTCGATCAACCCGACGTCGGCAAATTCTCGCGGTTTCCCGTTTACGACCAAAAGTTGGACAACATCACGGGTTACGTCCTGAAATACGACATCATAGACCATCTCAACAAAGGCGACGGCGCAATGCTGACCGGCGACATCTGTCGTCCCATCCTGATGTGTTACGAAGACATCTCCGTGCCTAAAATGTTTGACTTCCTGCTCGAAAAGAAAGAACAGATTGCCGTCCTTGTTGACGAATACGGCGGCACGGCGGGTATCGTAACCCTCGAAGACATTATCGAAACCATCTTCGGACATGAAATCATGGACGAGCGCGATACACAAGCCGACATGCAGCAAGTAGCCAAAGACAAATGGCATGGGCGCGTCAGAACCGAAAATCTGGATATCGAAAATTAACCTGCTTTTGCAAAGGAAATATCAGACATCGAAATACCCCGAAAGCAGCCGCACCATCACTTCCGGAGTGCGTTGTGGGCGTCCGGTCTCTTTGTTGAGGAATGCTAAGGTGGTGCTGCCGTCAGCCAGCAGTTTTCCCGTTTCGTTGTAAATCTCATAGTGAAACACCATACGGACTTTGGGCATCTCTTTAACAACAATTTTGATGCGAATCATCTCATCGTAACGCGCCGGATAGAAATAGCGCACCTCGACATTGGTGATGGGCATCACCGTCCCGGAATCTTCCAACTCCCTGTACGACATTCCCAAACGACGTATCAACTCGGTGCGTCCGACCTCAAAGTAGCGGATGTAGTTGGAGTGATGCACTACGCCCATCTGGTCGGTCTCGTAATATTGAACTCTCAGTTCTGTTTCGTGGACGATCATAAATGTATGTTTTTGTGGTTAAAATTTTACTCCAAAGGCGAATTCGGCTCTCTTTTCATGTGGTTATAATAAATCTTATCAACCACTTGCGGCAAGAAGAGCGAGACAATAGGCGTAAACCATCCTTCGTATGAGGTGGCGAACTGACGTTTATTGTTCCTGATGCCTTTTACGATACGTCGCGCTAATTCTTCCGGCGACATCATCTTGTTTTCGTTTCGCGGGCTTTCTCCTTGAGCCGAGCCGTCGGCGACGAGCGCCGCCCTGCGTACATTGGTCGAGATAAACCCCGGAACGACAACCATCACCTGCACGTCCTTTTTCCGCGTTTCTATCCGGATGGCATCCAAAAAACCCTGTACGGCGTATTTTGAGGCGGAATATCCTGTACGGCAAGGCATCCCGTGAATCCCCGCTACCGACGAAACGCCGACGATAGAACCTTTATTAGCAATGATATACGGGAAAGCATATTTGGTGCAATAGACCGTTCCCCAAAAATTAATGTCCATCAACCTCCGCAAAACGTCCAATTCGACGTCGGCAAAGTTGGCGCGCATCGAAACGCCGGCGTTGTTGATGAGAATGTCAATCTGCCCAAATGCGTCAACCGCTTTCTCTATTAAATTCTTACAATCACTTTCGACCGCCACATCGGTTTTGACGGCAATGGCGCGTATCTCCCCATCACCGTTAATTTCGTCGGCTAATGCTTTTATGACCTCTTCCGAGCGTGCCGCCAAGACCAACTTGGCGCCCTTTTGGTGAAAAACACGCGCACACGCCAACCCTATGCCGGATGACGCACCCGTGATAACGACCACTTTACCATCAATATTCCGTTTCATAGAACTATCTTATGCTTACAACGACAGGGTATATGTTTACGACGCCATCGTGCAGTTTCCCGTAAAGAAAGCGCCGATTTCGATAACCATTTTTCCGGTTTTGATGTCGCCCTTTATCTTTGCGGTGGATTTGAGGACGAGGACGTCTTCGCAGTTGATGTATCCGTTGACTTCTCCGTAGATTTGCGCGTTTTGGCATTTTATCTCGCCTTCGGCAATTCCGGTTTCGCCCACCACGACGCGGCTGGGGGAGGTGATGTTGCCGACTACTTTCCCGTCAACTTTCAAATTTCCGCTACATATCAGGTCGCCTTGCAGGACTGTCCCCTGTATTAACTGATTATGAGCGTTTTCGATGATTTGTGGAGTTTTTGTCATAATATCCTTTCCATTTTATATTACAGATAATTTTTTTCAAAGAAGGAGTAATACTTCGATATATTTTGGTCTTGGTAGAATATCGGATAGTTTTCGGCGGAGATAATAAAAACTTCCGCGCCTACTTGCGTCCCGATGATGCCCATGACATAACTGTCGGCAATGATGTGGTAGTAGTATTTCATGGCGGCGTCTTTGGTGGCGAACGAGCCAACGGTAACCATCCCCTTATCTTTATCGAACATCACATTGTTGACGGCTAAGGTGCTGACTTTGTAGTTTTGGCTGTTGAAGTCGGCGATACGGATTCGTATGGCGTTTGAGTTGAACACATCGGGCAGATAGACCACGAATAGGTGAGGTCCGGCTAATTGTTCGGTTTTGTAGATAGAGATGCCTTGTTCTTCCAAGACGGAGGCGCTTTTGGCTTCTTCTTCGGGTGTGAGTTCTATCGGCTTGCCGCCGGTAAGGAGGGCATAGACTTGTTCGGCGCGTGGTTTGACATCGCTGTGCGGATAGTTCACTATCAGGCGGCGGAGTTGGGCGATGGTGCTGTCGCGCGACTCCAACACGCCGGAACTCATGGCTTTCAGGAAGTCAAACTTGGGAATGAGTGCATGTTCGGGATACTCGGCGTGCGCCCGGTCGGCATTGATCAAGACCATGTAGTGCTGCTCGCCCTTATACGCCAGATAGGTCTTCTCGTAGAGTGTTCCTACCGACTTTGCCCGTGCTTCCATGTCTTTGAAATAGTCGGGGTCTAAGATGAGCCGCGCCACGTCGCTTTCGGGATATTGTCCGACGACCATGTCGGTATATTTTTGTCGGTTTACGTCGTCGCCGAGTTCGGTGTAGCACTTGATTATCAGGTAGTAGGTCAACAGGAGGTATCTGTTGGAGGTGGTATCGGGAAAGCGTTCAATCAGTTCGCCGAACATTTCGGCGGCGCGGAGGGTTTCGTAAAGACGGTCGCGGTAGATATTGCCGGCGTTGAAGTAGGCGTCAACGATCATGCTGTCGGAGGCTTGGCGCAGTTCGGGCGTGAGCGGCAGGTTTTGCAGGTAGTATTCCCGTTTTTTCTCGTCGGTTTCCAGACTGATGGTGTCTTCGATGGGCAGTCCGTCGGGACCTAATGCCACTTCGGTATCGCCATCGCCCCAGTTGAACGATTGTTTGTTGGATATAATCCAGAGGTCTTCCAACTTTCGACTTCCGTATTTTTTGATGAAGTCTTTGCGTCCCATCGAGATGGTTTGGGCATTGTAGAAATACCAACTTCCGGTGTTGAGTGTTTGATCTCGGTATCTAGGGTCTTGGTAGCCCAATTCGGCGATGCGGCGTTCTTCTTCTTCCAAGCGTTTTTCTTCTTCGATGATTTTTTGGATGATGCCGTCAATGAGTGCAAACCGTTCTTTTTCAGGCATGGCGGCGACGCGTTGCAAACTGTCCTGTTCTCTGATGGTGATGAGGTTGGTTACGAGGTCGGTCAGGATTAAGCCGCGGGCTTTGATGTTTTCGTAGTCGGGATAATCTTTGGGCAGCACTTGCAGGGTGGTGTCGTAGTAGGCTTGTGAGGTTTCGTAGTCGCGTTCGTCGAAGAGGATGGCGGCTAAGGTGAGCGCCGAAAGCGATTTCTGATAGTCGTTCTGTACGCTGGTGGCGACGCTTTGGCGGAGGTAGTCTTTTTCGGCGGCGATGTCGCCGTCTTTATGGGCTATTTCGTAGAGGGCGTAGTAGATTTGGTCTTGATACTCTTTGTATCTTCGCTCTTTGAGCATTTTTTGTAGTTGTGCGACGATGGCTTTTGAGTCGCCCGTGCCGGCGGCATAACATTTTGCCAAGTTAATACGCGAGTTGAACCCAATTTCAAAAGTGGTATTTTTCTTGACTAAGAGGGCATAGTATTCGCTTGCTTTTTGGTAGTCGCCGAGGTGTTGGTAGATTTGTCCGCTGATAAATTGCAACCGGCGGCGCATCTTCGTCGTCTGGGCGTATTGGATGGCATTTTTCAGGAACGGGAGCGCCGATTCGTACTCTTGCATCAGGATGTAGTGGTTGGCTGCTGTCTCGTTGTAAAACGAGAGGTATTTGCGTTTGGTTACCTGTTTTTGGTTGATCATCAGGCGGGATAGTTCCAACTCTGTTGCGGAGATGTTGAACTTTTCGCTCTTGTCCAACGTGTGTACGAGCCACAGGCGTGCTTGAAAGACCATTTTGGGGTCTTCAAAGTTGGCGATGAGGAACTCGAAAGTGCGTTTGGCGCTGTTGTATTCCCGTTTGTGGAAGTAGGCTTTTCCCATCATCAGGTAGGCGTCGTCAATCCATTTGCAGCGTTCTTTCCGGTCAATGAACATGGAGTGTCGCTGGATGGTTGCCGAGCCTTTTTCCAAAGCGCGGTCGGAGGGTCCGTTCATCTGTCCTGCTTCCTGAATGTTTCCGGTGTTGTAAACCGGAAGTATCGCCGTGTAGTTGTCTTTCACGTTTTTTTGAAACTCCTTATGCCCCTCTTCTAAGGCGTCGTTGCCGTTCCAATAGACGTTGTAGTGCGCCGTCAGGTTGTGGTAATTGCGGTTGATGAAGGTGTTTTTCTTGGTGGAACAGGAAGAGACACATACGCACAGAATAAGCGCCGGCACCGTGATAGACGCCGAAAAAAACTTATCGCGAAGTCGTATAGCGGTAAATCTCATTACTTTTTTGCCTTTTTATAACTTTTAAATATGTATAACACAATTTTTGCAAAAATATTTCATTTGCATCATCATTTCCGTTTAAAGAGACTCGTGATAATTTTTCCGAAGTCGTCCAATTTTTCGAGCGGGTCTAAGATGGATGGGTTTTTCAGCGCTGTGCGGGCTTCGTCCAAGACGCCTGCCTGGATGGGGTAAACAAGGATAAAGTTGGTCTCTTTGAAATATTTATTCAGATAATGTGGAATTTTAGTCATGTTAGCATTGTACGACGGACGTTCTTTCCGGCTTAGGACTAAGACTAAGTTGTCGTCCGGTTTGACGTCGCGCGACAGAATCAGAAAGTCGTCCCACTCTTCAAAGACAACAAATTCACACTCAACGGGATGGCTCTTGTTCACATCCTTAATATACTTCAACGTTTGTTCCGTGGAGTAGAAGACCAATTTTGCGCCGGTGTTGCGGGCGATGTTCCAGATTTTTAAGAGCCAGAACGGAAATCCTATCTCTTTCTCGGCGCGGTCGGGGACGATGATGAGATGTCGTTTGATGGTGGAAATTGGTTGGAACGGCTTGTATATCAAGGTGGTAGTATTCGATTTTGTCAAGATTCCTTCCGTCAGGTTTCCTAAGAAATTGACTGAAATTCCCTTGTTTTTGTGCAATCCTAAGATTAAGTCGGTAATTTTGTGTTCTTTAACCACATTTGTGATTCCGTTTACTACGTTGAGGTCGTACCGCAACAGTTCTTTCAGGATGACATCGGCGGCGGAGGCGGTGGCGGCGGCTTTGGTGAGGATTTTCTTGGCGCTTTTGTCGGCGATGCTGTCGGTTTCGTTGGTGTCGATTACTGTCAGGGCGAAGACGCCGTGTTTGTTGGACTTTGACTTGACGGTGAGTAACAGGTTTATCATCTCTTCTGCCGTTTCGATGCTGTTTATCGGCGCTAAAATCTTTTCCTGAAGGTCATCATTCTCAGATTCTTTGTCGGCGGCGTTCAGCAAAGCAATGTTCTGCGCTCCTTTCTGTGCGACTAACGAAGCCATGGTACATGTAAATAATATCATCAGGATGGCGCCGTTCAAAACGCTTTCGCTCAATAATCTTCCCGGCTCTAAAATCGCTCCTAACTGCAACGTATCTATGGTTTCCTGCGTCAGTTCGATATTATATCCCACCAAAACAGCCGCTAAGGTTGCCGCCGCCTGCGCATTGCTTAATCCGAAAATCAGCCGTCGCTCATCCCGCGTAAACCGGAACGACTTCTGGGTGAGCCATGCCGCTACAAATTTCGATACTGTGGCGAGGACAATCATCACAACCGCTACCGTAATCGTGTCCCAATCTTTAAAAAACACCTTGTAATCCACCAACATGCCGACGCCCATCAAAAAGAACGGGATAAAGAGCGCATTGCCCACGAACTCTATCCTGTTCATCAATGGCGAGGTATGCGGAATTAAACGGTTTAAGGCAAGTCCCACCAAAAAGGCGCCGATAATAGGTTCTATCCCGGCAACTTCCGACAGAAACGCACCCAAAAAGACCAACGCCAACACAAAAATATATTGCGAGATGCTGTCGTCGTTGTGTTTGAAAAACCATCGGGCTACTATCGGAAAGAGAAAAATAACCACCGCGCCATACAGAATAAGGGAGATGCCAAGTGTTATCCAAAAGGCGTTATCCATCGTTCCTTTGGTCATTTTGACGATGACCGCCAAGACCAACAGCGCCAGCGTGTCCGTAATCATCGTCCCGCCGACAGTGATGTTCACGGCTCGGTTTTTGGTAACGCCGAACTTACTGAGAATCGGATAGGCAATCAACGTGTGCGACGCGAAGATACTCGCCAACAGAATGGAGGTCAACAGCGAGAAATTCAACACATAATATCCGCCCAAAATCCCCAATCCCATCGGAATGGTGAAGGTATAAAAGCCGAAAACCGCGCTTTTCCAACTGTTTTTCTTGAACTCGATCATGTCTATTTCCAAACCGGCGAGGAACATGATGTAGAGCAGTCCCACCGTTCCGAAAAGGGTGATGCTGTCGCCCCGCGCCATCAGATTGAAACCGTTGGGACCAATAATGGCGCCGGCAATGATCAACCCTATCAGATGCGGTATCTTTATCCTGTTCAGCAAGATAGGCGCAAAAAGGATGATGAGCAAAATCATCGCAAAGATAAGCACCGGATTCTCAAAAGGAAGCGTAAATGTGATATTTTGTAAAAACATGATGCGTTATTTTATATTTATTGCTTTTTCAATTGTCGTTTCAACGCTTCTATTTCTTTGTCTTTTTCTGCTAATGATTTGTTTTTTTCTGCTAATGCTTTGTCTTTTTCTGCTAATGCTTTGTCTTTTTCTTCAATAGTCTTTTTACTTTTTTCAAGAGCTTTATTTTTTTCTACGTGGAGCCAATCGCGCAGATAGCGTATGAACTCATCTTCTGCTTTCATTTGACGCTTCACTTTCGGATTGCTCGCCGCACTTTTTAGTCTTCGGATTATCGGACGAAATTTTTCCGGAAAATTCTCTTCCTTAACATTCAGTATGTGCCAGTCTGCTGTAATATTGCTTTGGTCAAATACGGATAGAAGTTGTTCTAATTCATTACGGCGGCGGTCTTTTAAGCAACTGATCTGGATAATCCATGTTTTATGGTGTAACGATTCTATAAAATCGGATTTTTCTTTAATTATCTTTGATGTAGCAACATCTTTTTGTCCGTTCGGGACTTTTATCTTCGCCGAGAAATCAAGTCGGTAAACAGTCAATGAACTTTCGCTGTCGCCTATTGTTACCTTGTCTCTTGTATGCTCCTGCGGCTTGGGTTCTAAACTGACAACTTCTTCGCCAATGATGGACGAAATCAACAACTTCGCTACTGCATTGTCTTCCATCATGTATTTGAAGACTACGTCATATATCGGATTCGCTATCTGTACCTCCATGTCTGATTATTTTTATTTTGCAAAGGTACAAATTTTTCAGGAAAATAGCATTCCCTTGCGAAAAACCTTTGCGCCCTTGCGTTTTATTTATTTGAAAAGGTCAGCATGAGAGCCTGTACGCTTTAGTTTTACTAATTTCCGACCTTTATCTATTTCATACAGTAACAGCCAGTCGGGTTGTATATGGCAATCCCATGTTTCGGGAAACACATT
>WRLA01000046.1 GCA_009777825.1 Bacteroidales bacterium | reverse complement strand
TTGTCCGATTTTTTTCCTAACTTTGTACCCATAAAAGTTTATTGATGATTACTTGTAATTTACTCATACAAAGGTAATCTTTTTCAATGAACTTTTTTTATGGAATTGTTGGGACAGTTATGATCTGCATTATACTCTGCCCCTTGCCCGCATCAAGTCCATGTTTGATGTGGATGTTTTTGGAAAATTTGCCCAAATTCCTACCCAAGCGGATGAGCAAAAGGGATTTTCCAATCAATTTCAAGCCGGCGGCGGTCTTGGACTGAAAAGCGGTATAGGCGAAAGCGCAGACTTTCTATTGTCCTCATATTCAACCTATAACTATCACGCCGCTACTTATGACAAAGAACATTTCACCCAATATGTCTATCAGCGCACCCGACTGAAAATCTCGCTGCTGCCGTGGAAACAGCGGATTTTGCTCCAAACCGACCTCTCGCATAACTTTATGTGGAAACACTATAACGACTACAAAGAAATGGACGGCAACGACGGATTTTTCCTGTGGAACGCCTCCGCCGGCTATAAGTTCCTGAAAGACAGAAGCCTCACCCTCAAAGCGAGCGTCCACGACATCCTCAACCAAAACCGCAATATCTACCAATACACCACCTCCGTCTATTCGGAAAGCATCAAGACCAATGACCTGAAACGGTATTTTATGCTTTCGGTGCGTTATGATTTGAAACGGTGATAAAATTATTGAAAGTTACTCACAATTCTTCCTCATCCATTCCTCCGATTCGGTAATATTTTGATTCAATGCCTGTTGCCAGTCGTGGCAGGCTTGTTGTTTATTTCCGGAGTAATAGTACGCCAAGCCTCTGTAATGGTAAGCCATGGCGTAGTCGGGGTTTAGCGATAGTGTTTGCGAGAGGTCGGCGATGCTTTTGACGTATTGTTTGGTGTAGTAGAGGCAGAGTCCGCGGTTGAACCATGTTTGGTAGTCTGTGTCGTCGAGGGCGAGGCTTTTGTTGAAGTCGAGGATGCCGTTGTAGAAAAATCCGGAGCGGGCGTACGCCGAGCCGCGGCTGAAATAGATTTGGGCGTCGGTGGTGTCGGCGGCGAGCAGGATGTCGAAGTCGGCGATGGCGTCGGAGAGGTTGTCTTGGTCGAGATAGAGCATGGCGCGGTTGTACAGTTTTTCGGGATTATGAGGGTCGCTGCCGACGGCGCGGTTGAGGTCGGTGAGGGCGGAGTCCATCACGTGGAGGGCGTAGAACGACATTCCGCGTATGTAGTAGGCTTCTTGCAGGGTATTGTCTAAGAAAACGGCAATGCTCATGTTGCGCAACACTTGACGATGTTCGTTTAACTTGCTGTATATCAGTCCGCTGTTATAGTACGCTTCGGCATATTCGGGAAACAGCGACAACGCGCTGTCGAGCATGTTCAGCGCTTCCGGATAGTGCTGCTCCTCCGCCAACAAGACACCCTGATGCAGGTATTGCTTCGCTTCGATGGGCTGGGCTTGGGTTGTCAGACCGATAACCACAAAGATCACGAAAACAAGACCGTAAGACCGTAAGAAGCCCCCTCCGGCTCCCCCAAAGGGGGAGAGGAGAGCGTAAGGTTGAGAGAGATTGTGTAGAAAGTGCCGTTTCCCGTCATTGCGAGAGCGATAGCCCGAAGCAATCCAGTGTATATCTTCGTGTCTTTCTGTCTTCGTGCCTTCGTGTTGATATTTTCTTTGTGTTCCTTGCGTTTTTTTTAACCGCAAAGGTCGCAAGGTCTTAATAAAATCTGTGCTAATCCGTATCATCTGTGTTCTAAATTTTCAACTTTCTGGATTGCTTCGCTACGCTCGCAATGACGGGACGTGCTCCCGACATTGCACATCGCACATCGCACATCGTCCCAGCGGCTTGGCGTAGGGGCGGCTTCCACTAAACTTCCTGCGGGGTACAAACGTTCATTTCCGCACAAAATTGTCTGCGGGGCTACTGCCGCCATTACGCCAAACCGCCCGTGCCTGTTGCACAACTCGGCAAAGGTAGAAAAAAAAATTATATTGTACTTGAAAATTGTCATTTCGTATTTATTTTTTTTATATCTTAGTGGCAAACAATAAGTTAGAGCTATGCAAGGGAAAAAAGATTATATTAGGTGCTGGCATCGTTATACCCCAACCGTTTTTATTGTTCATTGTATATTGGATTTCTATTGATACCGACATTGTCCGCGACATGTCGCATACGGCGATGCTGGTGGAATAAAAATATTGTATCTTTGCAGCGTGATTAATTATTGTTAAATAGTGATAATATGAGAGAACAACTTGGAAAAAAGATAAATGATTATGGCAGTTTTAATTTTATTTGGAATAGCCGGTTTATTTGCTACCGGTGCGCTTATATATGCCTTGGTGGGCAAAAAAAGTGAGCAACATACTGTTTGAAATGCATCGTATGAATAACAAACCTACCCTCCCCATCGTAATGACCTTAGACGCCGGCGGACAGTCCTACGTCTTTTCCGCTGTCTGGGAAGCACGGGAAGTTATCGCGCCGATTTCGGTTTCTTTCAAAGGAGACGATTTGGAGACGACGTTGAAAGGCGTCATCGAATATTTTGGAAAAGTTGCCGGGCAACTACCCGAAAAACCCGTTGCCATCAGTTTCGGATTTCCCGGACCTTGCGATTATCCGTTGGGCATCATCGGCGACTTGCAGAACCTGCCGGCATTTCGCGGAGGCGTGGCGCTGGCGGATATGTTGGAAGAGGCGTTTCAAATCCCCGTTTTCATCAACAACGACGCCGACCTCTTCGCCTACGGAGAAGCCACGCACGGACTGTTGCCCGCCATCAATAAGGAATTTGAAGATTCCGGCTCGCCCAAACGCTTTCACAATCTCTTCGGCATCACCTTAGGGACGGGTTTCGGCGGCGGCATCGTGTCGAAGGGACAACTCTTTTTCGGCGACAACGCCGTTGCCGGCGAGATCAACCGCATGGGCAACATCCTCTATCCCGAATACTCCGTGGAAGAGTCGGTGAGCATACGCGGGATACAGCGCGTTTACGCCCGCGCAGCAAGAATTGACCCGCAGCAAGCGCCCGAACCCAAAGAGATTTACGAAATCGCCATCGGGGAAAGTTCCGGAGATAAGGCGGCGGCGCTACAGGCTTTCGACGAGTTTGCCGTTGTGTTGGCTCAGAGTTTAGTGGACGCCGTTACGCTGGTTGACGGCATCATCGCTGTCGGAGGCGGGTTGGCGGGGGCTTCTTCGCTGTTTTTGCCGAAAGTGGTCGAGGCGATGCGCAAACCGTATAAGACCGTAGCGGGAGATTCGTTGACGCGCCTCGAATCGTCGGTTTTCTACTTGGACGACCCCATCGAACGGAAAGCGTTCATCGAAGGCGACATCCGGGAAATCACCGTCCCATTCAGCAAAAAAACCATCAAATACGACCCGATGAAACGTATCGGCATCGGAAAAGCGCTCCTGCAAACCCACGAAGCCACCTCCATCGGAGCATACTCCTTCGCCATCAATCAGTTAAAACGATGAAACCGCTCTTTTTCATTCTCATTTTTATAGCATATTCGCTCGCCTGCTTTTACATCGCACTGCGCGGGTGGCAGTTGTTGCCCAACGTCAAAGCGCTGAAAATAGCCTATATCGTCGTGATGACATTGCTGGCTTACGGATATGTGCTGGGCGCCATCTTTCACCGGCATATTCCCGTCGGAACAATCGGAAAAGTCGGCGAAACAGTCAGTTCGACGTGGTTGATTGCCGTGATTTATCTGCTGCTGGCGGTTCTCTTCTTCGATTTGATTCGTCTGTTGAACCATTGGCTGCACTTTTTACCCGAAATAACGCTGTTCGTGCGCCGGATGACGGCGCTGGCGGTCTTATGCGGGATTTCCGCGCTGTTCGTTGCCGGATATTACCGTTTTATGCATCCCGCGGTTGCAAAAATAGATATAACCGTGAAAAACGAACACGCGCCGAAAAACTCTTTGAAAATGGTCGTAGTCAGCGATTTACATCTCGGAAGCGTCCTTGGAAAAAATCATGCGCGCCGCTATGTGAATCTCATCAATGCGCAAGAGCCGGACATCGTTTTTATCATCGGAGACATGTCGAACGGGCATTTGCAGCCGTTGATAGAGCAACGGATGGATGAAGAGTTGTCGCAGTTGAAAGTGCCACTCGGCGTGTACGCCGTCTTGGGCAACCACGAATACATCGGCGGAGAGATTGCTGCAACGGAAGAATTTTACAACTCATGCAATATCAAATGTTTGCGGGATGAAGTGTGCGAAATAGACAACACCTTCATTCTGATAGGGCGCGATGACCGTTCCAACCGGCGTCGTCTCCCGTTGGAAAAACTGTGCGAGCAGGTGAACAACGAAAAAAACCTGCCGCTCATCCTCTTAGACCACCAGCCGTTTCAGTTGGAAGAAGCCGTAAACAACAACATCACCCTGATGCTGTCGGGACACACCCACGACGGACAAATATGGCCCATCTCCTTGATAGTCCGCTCGATGTACGAAATAGCACACGGCTATAAACAAAAAGGAAACAGCCATTTCTACGTCTCTTCGGGCTTGGGCATCTGGGGACCGCCGTTCCGCATCGGCACACGGTCGGAGGTGGCGGTGATTACGATGAGGTTTTTCAATGATGATCTTCGTTGATACATATTTTTATGTATCTTTGCAAAAATAATAAAGTGATTCGTCATGAAATACATCAAAGAATTACACAGATTGAAAATATTTCATAAAAAAGAGGTTACGGCATTAACCAATGACAAGAATGTCGCCAAGGAAATTCTTCGCCGATACAAAAAGCAGGGTTTGATTTCTCAGATACGGCGTGATTTGTACGCTGTTACCGATTTGGCAAGCCAAGTCAGCCTTGCCTCCAAGTTTGAAATTGCCGGCGACATAACACCTTCGTCCTACCTTTCGTACCACACGGCGCTGGAATATCACGGATTGGCGCATCAGGTTTTTTATGAAATCTATATTTCCTCTAAAGAATCATTTAAATCATTTGATTACGAGGGAATTACATACACGTTTTGTCGGTCAAAATCAGAGGAAGGAGTCATTAATCCTAAAACCGATTCTTTGGTCAGGGTTACCGATTTGGAGCGCACCGTGCTGGATTGCATCAACCGTATTGATTTGAGCGGAGGATTGGAAGAATTGGTGCAATGCCTCGCCATTATCACCTATATTGACGAAAATAAACTATCCGCCTATCTTCATCATTTTGACAAGCAGATACTTTATCAAAAAGCGGGCTTTATCCTTGGCTATTTTCAAAAAGAGATGAAACTGAGCAACGCTTTCTTTGAAACATGCCGGTCGAAAATCGGAAAAAGCACACGCTATCTGACCGATGTCCACGAATCAAACACCTATTTTAAGGAGTGGAAACTGTGTGCACCGGCAAACATCCTTTCATTTTTAGAACAGGGAGGAGGCGAATATGTATAATTACAGCAAGAGTTTTTTGGAAAAAATGGCGACAGAAACCGGCTTTATCCGCGATAATTTGGAAAAAACTTTCCGCCTGTGCGACGTTTTGCAATTCCTGAATACCCACCCCACAACCAAAGAACATCTATGTCTGAAAGGCGGAACAGCGATCAACCTCACTGTTTTTAACATGCCGCGATTGTCCGTTGATATTGATTTGGATTTCTCAAAAGAGTGTACCCGGAACGAAATGATGAACCTGCGGGCAATTATCAACGACGACATCCTTAATTTCATGTTTGCACAAGGCTACGCTCTAAGCCCAAACACCAAAAATCCCCATTCGTTGGATTCATGGGTGTTTTACTTTCAGAACGCAGGCGGCAACAGAGACAATATAAAAATTGAAATCAACTATTCTTTACGCAACCACATTTTACCGATAATAAAAAAGAACGTAAACGCAGATTTCCTGCAAGTTTCGGAAAAATGGATAACTTTATCCGTGCCCGAACTGTTCGGTGGAAAAATAAAAGCACTCATCGAACGAACTGCGCCAAGAGACCTGTACGACGTCTATAACATGCTACGTTACAATGTTATCCATCCGGCAGAACAGGATTTGCTCCGTAAAATTGTTATTTTTTACCTTGTGATTGGAGCAAAGAACAAAATAACACTCCCCATTCATTTTGAAAACATCAATCACTTAAAATACAATAAAATACGTGCAAACCTCACCCCTGTTTTAAAGAAAAGTGAGCCATTTGACTTTGAAACAGCAAAAGCAACAGTTAAAGAATACCTGTCCCAACTGATGACGTTGACCGACAATGAAACGCTGTTTATTGAGAAATTCAATCAAGGCGCCTATCACCCCGATTTATTATTTGATAATGAAACTATTGTAGAACGCATCAAAAAACATCCGATGGCTGTCTGGAAGACAAAAGCACGGTAAAACTAATATTCCAAAATTTTCCATACCTTTGCAAATGTTTTTAAAATGTAGAAAAAGTGAAGCCTAATCGCATCCCCCACACCTACGTCATCGTCTTCGCCATCGCGCTCATCGCCACCGTGATGACGTGGATTATCCCCGCAGGAGAGTATAACCGCATCGAACAGGCAGGACAGACGGTGATTGACCCCGAGTCGTATCATCTTGTAGAACAGGCGCCGCAGACGTGGCAACTCTTCTCGTCGTTTTTTCAAGGTTTTGTCAATCAGTCGGGCATCGTCATGTTTATTTTGCTCATCGGTGGGGCGTTTTGGATATTGAATGCATCCAAGTCCATTGACGCCGGCATCATGTCGTTTTTGAACTTTACCAAAAGGCTTGAGAAGAAGAAGGCGTTGCGGAAGATTGGCGTTAACAACATCGTCATGGTGTTGATAATGTTGATGTTCAGTCTTTTCGGGGCGGTGTTCGGGATGAGCGAGGAGACCATACCCTTTGTGGTCATCATGGTGCCGCTGGCTATCTCAATGGGGTACGACTCCATTACGGGGATGTGCTTAGTTTATGTGGCGGCGCACATCGGGTTTTCCGGCGCGATACTGAATCCCTTTACCATCGGCATCGCGCAGCAGATGTCGGGACTTCCCCTATTTTCGGGAATCGAATATCGTATCTTTTGCTGGTTGATACTCAACGTGATAGGATTTGCCATTATCTTATGGTGGGCAAGCCGGGTGAAGAAAAATCCGGCAGCCTCGCCCATGTATCAGTTGGACGAGTACTGGCGCAAAAATCACGACGTAACCACCATGAACATCGAATATAAACGGACGAAGTCGTCGTGGGTGTCGTTTGGCATTGTTTTGACGGTGATGGTTGTCTGTTCGATTATGTTTCCGGTGTCGGCGATAAAAGTAGGGACGCAGATATTCACCATTCCGGCAATTCCTGTCGGGATGGCTCTTTTTGCCGCCTTCGCCATACCCGGACTTTTACGGTCGTACCATTTTTACAATCTCTCCTTGCTTTTTGCGACGATATGGTTTCTGATTGTTGGCGTGATGGGCTACGAATGGTACGTGAAAGAGATAGGGACGCTGTTTTTCGCCATGGGATTGATGGCAGGCATCGCATCCGGAAACACGCCCAACCAAATCACCAAGTTGCTGTTGGACGGGATGAAGGACATCCTGTCGGCGGCGATGGTGGTCGGACTTGCCGGTGGCATCATCGTGCTGTTGAAAGATGGAAAAATCATTGACACCATCATGTTCGACCTCTCCAAGGCGATGAACGAGATGAGCAAGACGGCATCGCTCGGAACGATGTACCTCATCCAAACCTGTCTCAACATCATTATTCCGTCGGGTTCGGCGAAAGCGGCTCTGACGATGCCCATCATGGCGCCGTTTTCCGACTTAATCAACATCTCGCGGCAGGCGATGGTGATGGCATTCCAATTCGGCGACGGCTTTACCAACATGATCACCCCCACCTCCGGCGTCCTGATAGGATGTCTCGGAATGGCAAAAATCCCATACGACAAATGGTTTAAATGGGTTTGGAAGATAATACTGTTGTTTGTTTTCGTCGGATTTCTGCTACTGATTCCGACAGTGTATATGGAACTGAATGGGTTTTAGAGAATTTATAAACCGGTCTGAAAGTATGTATCGTGGGATCTACCAATATTCAAGCACTAACCGAAATCAAGAATGTCGTAATGTGTCTTACTCCGCACAAAAGCTCATGGACATTTTGGGATTATTAACTTTTTTCTCTGCCCTGCCAACACCACGCCGACTAAAATCAACGCCGCCCCCGCCAATGCCACGAGCGTGATTTCTTCCTCCGGCAGCGCGACGACCGATGCAATAAGTGTTACGATGGGAATGAAGTAGATGTAGTTGGTCGTCCGGACGGTTCCCAATCGTTTCACCGCCGTGTTCCAAAGAAAATAACAGGTCAGCGACGCCACCGCACCTAGAAAAAGAAGATTGCCCCACACAACAGGATGAGACAGTATCTCGCTGCCCATGTTCAAAGGCCGTATGAGGAACGACGGAAGAATGGTAAGCACGCCGTAGAAAAAGACCTTGCGCGTGATAAAAAACGTTGAGTACCTGTTGCTTACGTGTTTTAGTATGATGGTGTAAAATCCCCAGAAGAACGCGGCGAGGAAACTCAGAAAGTCGCCTAACGGGTTCAGTGCTAAAATAAAACTCCCATTGAAAACGACTAAGGCAACGCCCAGCAATGCAATGATAGATCCTTGCACCAAGCGGCGGGTTACTTTCTCGGTTTTGAGGATCAGGTGCGTCAAAACAGCCGTCATCAGCGGAGCCGTACACACGATAAGCGACACGTTGGACGCCAACGTGATCTTTAAAGCGTAATTTTCGACTAAAAAATAAAACGAACCACCGCAAATCCCCGCCAACACAAACAAAAACTCATCTTTAACCGTCTGCGCAAATATACGTTTCCCGCTCACCATCCGTATCCCCAAATACGCCAACAGGAAACGGTAGAAGAAAATATTTTCCGGGGATAATCCGTTGCTTAACAATACTTTAGTCGATATAAAGGTCGTTCCCCAAACCACCACTATCAGGAAAGATAATACGTGAAACCAAACGTCGTTTATTCTGTTTTTGTGTGCGTGCATAAAGATTTTTTGCAAAAGTAGATATATTTGGAATAATGGCAAAATTTAATTGTCTAGGTTATGATTTTTTACTATTTTTGTCAAAATTTTAAACTCATGAACGAAATCGTTATTTTAGGTATTCTTATCGGGGATGAAGTCGCTGATATTGTGGCATTTCAGCAGTTGTTGACCAAGTACGGGAATGTGATTCGCACACGGTTGGGATTGCACGAAAATCACTACGAGACGCCGAAAATCAAAGGGCTTCTGTTGTTGGAGATGGTTGGCGACGCCGCCGAGATCGCCTCATTTGAGAAAGTTGCCCGTAATATTTCCGGCATACAGGTGCAGAAAATGTTTTTTTCTTTTTAGCACGATGCAGCGTTATTTTTTGAAATTGGCGTACAACGGGGCTGCGTATCACGGCTGGCAGGTTCAGTCTCATAACAGCGTTACGGTGCAGCAGGTGTTGGAGAATGCGCTCTCCACATTACTGAAGGATTTTATCTTCCTGACGGGCTGCGGACGTACCGACGCCGGCGTTCACGCTGCGATGTGTTATGCCCATTTCGAGACGGAAGTCCCATTCGACGAAGCGCTTTTGGTGAAAAAGATGAACGCCTTTTTACGAAAAGACATCATCGTCTATAACTGTTTTAAGGTTCCTAATACGTTGCACGCCCGTTTCAGTGCCACTTACCGCACATACCATTATTATGTCGCCACGAGAAAAGACCCTTTCCGTAAAGAGTTTGTCTATTCGGTATATCGTGCCATTGACTTTGACAAGATGAATGCGGCGGCGGCGGTTTTACCGGAATATACCGACTTCTCGGCGTTCACCAAGGTGAAATCGGACACGAAAACCAACAACTGCAACATCATGAAAGCCGTCTGGGAACAGACAGACGAACAGCATGTATGGGTTTTCAAAATAACGGCGAACCGCTTCCTGAGAAACATGGTGCGCACGGTGGTAGGCACATTGCTGGAGGTGGGCTACGAGAATATCTCGTTAGAAGAGTTTCGGAGTGTCATTGAGTCGAAAGACCGAACAAAAGCCGGCGCCACAGCCCCCGCTGCCGCGCTGTTTCTGCATGATGTGGGGTATGAGATTTGATTGCTAATGGACGTAAAATAAATAACTTATCATATCTTTTCTATTTATAACTCTATTTTGGCAATCGTGGTCACTATCCAACGAAAAAAATAATCGACTACGCGCAAATTGTCTGTCTGAGTAAATTTGCTGAAAAAGCGTTTGTAAGCATCTTGTGCAGGTATTCGTCCCCATCCGAAAATCTGACCCAAAGCCCGATCGAAACGGGTCAATTCGGTATGAATAAACTTTGTCGCACCGCACCAAACGTTGCAAACAAACGCCTCTAAAAAGGCAGAGGGTGTGTAGCCTCTGCTCTAGGCTGGGGCAGAAAATCACACGCAGAAACTTGCGCAGAAAAGGACATCTTATCCAAAAATTGTTTCAAAATACCATACCACTCCAAGGTGTAACTTCTTTATTTGTAAATTGATACGTCAGTTTCATAACACAATGTTCTCTAACGCTACGCATTAGAAATTTGAACGCAAAATTAATGATTTTTCTCTAATGCGGAATCTGGGTTTAAGGTATATTAAAAATGCTTATATTTGCACCCATCTTTGTTCAAGTAAAAAATAAATTTAAAAATAGAAGCAATGAAGAAACTATCCATGATTTTAGGAGTGATTGTTTTGTCGTTAACGGTTAATGCACAGAACATTATGTTATCAAGCGGAAGCAAAGGCATCGCCAAGGCGAACGACCAGTTTTCCGGATTTCAAGCAACATTTTCGTACAACGAAATTGAGAGCGTAACCATCACAGGGACAGAAAAAGGAACTTTTTCCTCCTTACAGATTGCAGAGGCGTATCCATCGGTTGGCAATTACGGCGAGCCGGAGTTGCCCGTATTCAAAAAAATGATCCAAATTCCGGTGGGCGCGACGCCCAAGGTGGTTGTGAAAAACTACACCGTTTCGGAGTTTAACTTGAGCGATTACGGATTTCATTCCATTTTTCCTGTTCAGCCCAGCGTCAGAAAAGACCAGGACGAAGTCCCGTTTATCTATGATGAAAAGGCATACGGACTTGACCAGTACAACCATTCCGAACTTGCGGAAATCCACATTCTGGGACCGATGCGCGGCATTATCATTGGCATGTTGACGGTCTCTCCCATTCAATATAATCCGGTTGCCCATTCGGTGATGGTATATAACGACATTGAGGTAGAAGTGGTTTTTGAAAACGCCAACTACAAACAGACCGAAGAGATGTTTGTAAATTCGTTCAGTCCGTATTTCACCAAACAATACGATATTGTGTTCAATAAAGGCGTTACGAGAGATGTATATGACGACCATTCGGATTTATATACGACGCCGGTGCGTATGTTGGTGGTTGCCAACCGTATCTTTGAACAGACGTTGCAACCGTGGATTGAGTGGAAAACAAAAAAAGGCTTTTATATGGAAGTGCGCTACACCGATGAACCGGAAGTCGGAACAACGGCAGCATCCATTAAAACATTTATTCACGGAAAATATAATGCCGGCATCGGCAACGGCACCGCCCCAACATTTATCATTCTTGTCGGAGATACACAAGGCGCCGGCGTTGTCCCGGCAAGTCAAACAGGATCTTATACCTACAAAGCCACCGACTTGTACTATGCAAGGGTCAATACGCCCGGATTTTTCCCGGATATGTACTACAGCCGCATGTCGGCACAAACCACGCAACAGTTGGAAAACCAAATTGAAAAAATCCTTTATTACGAAAAATATCAATTCGCCGACCCCACTTATTTGGATAATGTGTTGTTGATTGCAGGTTATCATGATAATTCTACTTGGGATGTTTGGGTCGGACGACCAACCATTAATTATGCCAATACCTATTATTATAATGCCGACCATGGCTATGCTGATATCCACAAATATGTAACTAACAATTATACAGGATGTTACGCCCATTTTAACAATGTCGGATTTGCTAATTACACGGCACATTGCGGCGAGACAGAATGGAGCAGCCCCAATTTCACAGTTTCACAAGTTAGCACTATAGATAACAAATACAGATATTTTGTTGCCATGGGGAACTGTTGCTTGGCAGCCGACTTTGGCTATACCGGAAACGGCGGCATCTGTTTCGGAGAGGCATTGATGCAAGCACAACAAAAAGGCGCGGTAGGATATATAGGCTCATCGCCAAGCAGTTATTGGGGTGAAGATTTTCATTTTGGCGTGGGCGCTTATGCCGGTAATATACAAACTGTTACGAACCCAACATTAGCAAACACAAAAACAGGGGTTTACGACTTTATGTTCCGTGATGCCGATTTCAATACGCTCTGTTCCCATGTTTTCGGCGGAAACCTCTCCGTTCAATACGCCCATGATAACCCCGGCTATACCACCCACATCTCAGCGCCCTACTACTGGGAAGCCTACAACGTACTCGGCGACGGCTCTTTGATGCCGTACAACGCACAAGGCAGTGTAAATACCGTTTCACACCTTCCGGTTATACATATCGGATTACCCTCTTATGAAGTAATGGCTGCTCCCGGTTCCTACGTGGCTATCTCGAAAGACGGCGAATTGCTCGGCGTTGCCGTAGCCGACGTTAACGGCATTGCCAATGTTACCTTAGACCCGCCCATCACATCCGGCGGAGATGTGGACATCGTCGTTACACGAAACCAATACATACCCTACATAGCGCAAGTGCCGGCAGTAGCACAAGTAGGTCCTTATGTGGTTTACAACAGTTATGAAGTGGGCGACGGCGATATTTTAACCTATATCTCTACCGATGAAGAGATTGAAGTTACCCTGAAAAATGTTGGAATCGAAACATCGGGCGAGTTGAACGTAACCATCTCCTGTGCCGACCCGCAACTGACCATCACCCAAGCCACCGCCACCTGCGCTCCCATCGCACCGGATGCAACAGCAACGGTAACTTTCAAAGTTACTGTGGCAAACGACATCCCCGACGGAAAAAATTTCCCTGTTGACATTGCCGTGAGCAACGGCGGGAAAACCACTTGGGAAAGCAAAATGCCGTTGAAGGCTTACGCACCAAAGTTCTCGTTGGAAAAAATATTGGTTAATGGCGTCGAAAACGGCAGTCTGGCGGCAGGCTCATTAGCAATGATCACCACCGTTGTTAAAAATGCAGGCGGCGCCGACGCATACAACGTAAAAGGCGATTTAGAATTTGTAAGTGAATATATTACCATCGCCTGCGCCGAAAAAAACCGCGCCACAGTCAACTTGGAAGCCGGCGAAAGCATGACTTTAGACTTTTACGTCATCACTGACCCGAATATGCCGTACGGATACGAAGTAAATATGGGACTGCTACTCACCGCTGCTTATGAAATTTCGTATAATGCCGGATTCAAAGTCGCCAACACTGGGGCAGATAATTACTGTGTTCCGGGTAGTACCAATTGCAGCAGTTATAACGATAGAATCACCTCCATTCAAATACTCCAAACAAGCAACCAAGCCGTTTTATTGAATGACCCCGCTCCCACATGTAATTCTAACGGATACACCGACTATACAAACGTTTTACTTGAGTTTATACCGGGCGAACAATATACCATCAAAGTTAAAACCGGTTACTCAAATCATAAAGTAAAAGGATGGATTGATTTGAATGGAAATAACGCTTTTGACAGTAATGAATCTATGTTTGTGGTTACTTGCGCTTCTGCAAATACAGAATATTCTGCAAACTTTACAATCCCGCAAGATTTTGCCCCCGGCTCGCAACGTTTCAGAATCAGAACACGGGATGGCGGCACGGAACCGGATGCCTGCGGCTCATATAGTTGGGGACAAACACTTGATTATACGGCTGTTCTGCCCGAACTCTACCCCCGCGTTCAAAACGTAGTCGCCGTGTTGGCTGAACCAAATATCAACATCACCTGGGAAGCCCCCGACACAGGAACGCCCACCGGTTACAACGTCTATCGCGATGGCAATAAACTGAACGCAACACCTCTCACCGCAACAAGTTTTACGGAAGAAAACGTGGCACAAGGCGTATATGCCTACAACGTAACCGCGCTTTATACAGGAAATAAAGAATCGTTTGCCGAGATGTCGAATGTGATTTGTAACTTTATCGCATGTGAACCGCCCGCCAACCTCGCAGTAACCATGCAAGGAACGACAGCCATCCTCACATGGGAGGCGCCGGAAAATATTGAAGGCGAATTGTTGAAATACAACATCTATCGCGATGAAGAAAAACTTGGCGAAGTACCATCCGATGTCTTTGAATATCAAGACAAAAACCTCGATTACGGAACATACGTTTACCAAGTAAGCGCCACCTACGAGCAATGCGACGAATCGGAAAAAACCGACGGCGTTACCATCGTCGTCCGCGCTTGTGAGCCGCCTACCAACCTCATCGGAACAGCCGAAGGAAAAACAGCCATCCTCACCTGGAACGAACCCGAAACCATTGACGGCGAACTGCTTGGCTATAACGTCTATCGCGACGAAGAACTGATAGAAGAACTATTGCCCGACGTCTTCGAATACCGCGACGAAGAACTCGAAAACGGCACATACATCTATCAGTTAAGCGCCGTGTACGAACATTGCGAAGAGTCGGCATTGACCGCCGGCGTCGCCGTTACCATAGAAGTTACAGGCATCAGCAATGTGCCGACGGGAACTTTCCAAATATTCCCCAATCCGGCACATAACGAACTGAATATCACCGGAAACGTCGTCCCCACTGCTGTCCGCATGTACAACATCACCGGACAGTTGGTGTACGAAACCGACCAATGCGCTACCAAAATGAAAATCTCGGTGGCAGAGATGCCGGAAGGAGTCTATTTCATCAAAATAGATTCCGAATACGGAAATATAACGAGGAAAGTGGTGGTGAATTAGCCTATGAAAGTAACGAAAAGCATTTGGTTTTTTGTAATAATCTTCGCCTTTTTTTACGGCGGATGTCAATGTAATTCGCAAGCGCACCAAGCCGAACCTGCCAACCTTGAACTCCGGTTCGACAACTGCGCATCCGAAAAAATCATCGTAGAGCGGATTACTCCCGACGATATTATTAAAACCGATTCCATCACCCTCGACAAAAACGGAAACGGCTTACTGCGCCTCTTCCCCGAAACAGAGGAATTTGTACTGCTTCGTTTCCCCAGCAACGACTTTATCCCGTTGGTCATCAGCAAAAATACCCTTTTCAAAGTTACCGCCGATTGCCACAATATCGGACAGACTTTTAACATTGAAGGCAACACCGAAGCCGAAGCATTGACGGTTTATTTCCGTCGTCTGTTCCGCGACATGGCGGTGAGCGACAGTCTGGGAGAGCGTTTGCGGATGTATAAGGAGACGTCTCAGTTTTCCGCCGTTCAACAGGAGGTGATGACGCAGTACGAACTGCTGTACGCTCAGCATAAGCAGTTTGCATTCTCACTGCTCGATGCCGCCCCCGACAATCTCGCAAATCTGTTAATTCTCAATCAAAACATTGGAAATCAGCGCGTTTTCGAAATGCAAACCGATACGTCGCTCTACTTTTTGATTGACCGCAGTTTGTTTGGTCGCTTTCCGGAGAATCCGCACGTCGTCAAGTTTCACGAAGAGGTCTCCACACACAAACAGGAACTCGCCATCAAACAGTTAGCCGCCCAACGCCTTGCCCCCGGCAACAAAGCCCCCGACTTTTCGCTCCCCGACATCTCGGGACGATGGCTCTCCCTCTCCGACTTTCAGGACAAAACCGTACTGCTCTCCTTTTGGGCATCGTGGGAAAACGGCACGCCCAATAACCTGGAGATGCTGAAAATCATGTACGACGATTATAAAGACAAAGGCGTCGAATTTATCGCCGTCTCGATGGACAACGACGAGACGATATGGAAAAACATCGTGCGACAGCAAAAGACGAAATGGCTCAACGTGTCGGACTTGAAAAGTTCCGCCTCGCCGTTGATTCAACTTTATAATCTGCCCGAAAAACTCCCCGTCTATTATTTAATAGGTAAAGACGGCGTCATCTTAGCCCAATATCCTTCAATGATGGAGATTGACGAAATACTCTATTCTTTTTAGTCGGCGACCAAAGCATCCGAACCAACCTTAGGCGCTAATTCCTCCATCAGGCAACTGAGGAGGTCATACATGAAAGTATCTCTATTGTTCACTTTCAAGATCTCCCGATTACAAAAAGCAAATAGTTCTTTTTCGTATCTCCCCTCCTGCATGAAAAGAACATAGCGCAATATGTCAAATGGCATTGCCAAATATTCCGAATCCATACGTCGGACGATATGCTCTTCCTGTAACTCTAACCACGAAGAATATTCCTCGATACAAACTCTGCTGATCAATAGCGCTTCGTCGAAATTGTTTTGGACAAGGCAACTATATGCTTTAAGCAGCAATTTAATCATCACGTACACATCTATCGTTTTCACGTAGTTGTCGCGCATAATGTTCTCATAATCAACATGACAGCCGTTTAATGTTTCGCGTAGCATTTGTGTGTAGTAGTCGGCGTTGTGTGTGGCTTTTTCATCTGTTTTACGTGCCAATTCAGCCAATATGAGATGTTGCCTGAACGCCTCTTTAATCACAAAGAAGTGACTGCAAGGCTGCTCCTCGCTGAGACAATTACAGGAAAAATCAACTATTTTTTCCCCATCTGTTTTCATGGTTATCATCAACATGTTGCACAGTTCATTCCTATGCACCGCTTTCCATACGTTAGGAGAAACCTCCCAAAAATCAATGGTACTCATTTTATTATCATTTTATTTTAGGGTGCAAAGATAGTGATTTTATTCGTGGGGCTGTCTTAAAAGTTTTTTTTTAACGCAAAGACGCGAAGTTTTTCGCAAAGGTCGCAAAATGGCTGAACACGACGGTTCAGGAGAACAACACGACATTTCCGACAGACGCCAAACTGTGTAAGAAGGTGATAGACAAATGCAATAAAATTGCGAAAAAGGAAAAGATTAAAACCTTTTACAAAATGTATTGCCAAAGGCAAAGCGCACAAACAATACGAATTTGGCGATAAGGTCGGATTAGTAACCGGAGGGAAAAAGGGCAAAAAGATTATTTTGGCAATCAAGGCATTTTTAGACAATCCGTTTGACGGACATACCATAGAACCATTGCTGAATCAAATGGCAGACAATGACATACAGTTTCCGAAAGAACTCGCATACGACAGAGGCGGTAAAGGCAAATCGGAAATCAATGGAGTAAAGATTATCATTCCCGCGCCCCCCTTAAAGACGGATACTTTTCCTAAATTTTTCTTGTCCATAATTCTAATGATTTATTTATTATTATTCAAAATATTTTGAAATGCACTTTTATTTTGTCCTTATTTTCTGCTGTTTCCGCTTGCATTGTCGCCCACTTGCATACACCGCCGATAATGCCGCACAATCTGAGCCGCCGATGAGGCTGTTTCATAAGTATAACAGTCTCTTTTTTTGTGCATTTTATTTTATATGTTTTTGCAAAATTATTCATTTTTTCTAACTTCTTGTTCGATAATTCTTTTGTCGTGCCACAAAACAAAATCCGTTGCCCATTTCCAACAAAAAATCACGAATATTATCCATAATTGCCTGTTCCAAATCCGATTCCAACACGAATTCTTTTTCTTTTATTCCCAAAAATTCAAAAGTAAAGGGCGATTTAATGATTTCGGAAACATTGACTTTTTCAGCGTTTGTTTGTACCAATGCTATAAGTTTTTCGGGTTGGCGACTTAATCCTGTTCGCTCGAAAAATAGTGAATTGATTTGTCTTCGTAATTCTCTCACACCCCAAGTTCCGTTAATAGATTCGATTTCGTAAAAACTCCGTTTCAATGGGTCGGAAATTTTAATCAATTCCGAAAAATGCGAAAACGACAGATTAGACAACAACTTTGTAGGCTCTATAATTGGCTTTTCTGATTGAATTTCTAATCTTTGGGACACTGTCCCAAGAATTTGTTCGGGCAAATGCAGCGATTTTTGGGACAGCGTCCCAAGAAACTGCGGATATACGGTGTAAAACTGTCGAAAACGTGATAATTCGGCTGCCGAAACATTTTTTAATCCGTTTTGTGCCAACGAAACGGATATTTTTTCCAACAAATGCTCTCCGTAAGTTGCTTTGTCTTCGCCTTGTTGTTCGTACTCAACGATAAAATAACCAATCAAATAGTTTCTCAAAGTTAAGCCAATGTTAATGGCTTTCGCAGCGTAACTTTGAAGTGCCTCGTGAGTTTGTGTAATATGTTGCGTTAATTGTATAAAATTCATTATGTTAAAAATTATGAAATGCAAAGATAGCATTATTGTTTGAAATAACAATCCACATAATAAGCAAAACCGCCAACCTGCACACCGGCATCGTTCAACTACGTTTTCATTGCGCGTGCATAGCACGCAACGAAAACTTAGTTATTGTAGGCAGTGCATTTTGTCCTTTTGGTTAGGTCGTTTCATTCTGCTATTTTTCTTGTTTATCGTTCTATTTGTCTGACAAATAACACATTATATTCCAAACATTTTAGCATGTGATCCGGTATTAGTAAAGACCAAAACCATTTCGTTGTCTTTTTGTACCCAAATCAATAACCAATCAGGTGCTACGTGACACTCCATATACTTCTCGCCTTTTCGTTCTTTTCCGTATCCTGTCAATCCCCATAATAAGAAAAACCGCCAATGTGCACTCTGGTTTCGTTCAACTGCATTTTCATTGCGCGGGCGCAGCACGCAATGAAAAATTAGTTATTGTCGGCAGGTTTTTCTCCGCGCCATCTCTTTATTCTTCTAATAACCAATCTATTACATTTATTTTCTGTATTCCTTTGTAAGTTGTTGCAGGTTCAACATCGGTAGTGAGCAAGATTCTGCGGTTAAAATCGTTTACTAATTCAAAAGGTCGTATTTCTCGCTCAAAAGTACTTGTTTCTTTGGTCGTCCAAGCAACTTGTATATATTCCGTTTCGTTTTTTTTTGTTCGTGTAACAAAATCAATTTCTGTGTTGTTGGCTTTGCCGATATGTATTTTATTTCCTCGTCGTAGGAGTTCCAAATAGACAATATTTTCAAGATTATGCCCCAAATCTTGATTGATTTTATCGCCAAGAAAATATTTTTTTAATCCTAAATCCACGGTATAATATTTTTCCTGTGTTTGCAAAAGTCCCTTTCCTCGCAAATCAAAACGTCTTACTTTGTAGAACATATACGCCTCAACAACAGAATCGATGTAATTTGAAACGGTATGGTGTGAAATTGCAAGATGATTATTCGTTATCAGATAGTTGGTGATTTTCTTGGTTGTAATGATCGAGCCAACAGAATCAAAAAGAAAAGAAAGGGTTTTATTAAAATGGTCTTCGTTTTTCCATTTATTACGCACCAAAACATCTTTTTGAATAATGTTTTGAATAACATCAAGAATGTAATTTCGTATTAGATTTTCGGGTAAATCGAAGATTCCCGGCATTCCGCCGGTGTCCAAATATTTGGCAAATACTAAATCGGTGCGCGAAATATCCGACTGCGTCAAAAGATATTCTTTGAACGAAAATGGTAAAATGTGAATAGAAATATAGCGACCCGTTAGCAAAGTGCCGAGTTCGCTTGAAAGCAAATAAGCGTTTGAGCCGGTAACATAAACATCAATATTGGGCTTTACATACAGTCCGTCAACCAAACGCTCAAACTCTTTAACTTGCTGTATTTCATCAAGAAAAACATAACACTGTTTGCTTGTATCTAACTGACCTATAATGTAATAATATAAAGCATCAAGGTCATTTAAATATTTGCGATTTTCGTAATCTTCAAAATTGAGAAATACAATTTGATTTTCTTTCACACCGTCAGCACACAAATAATCTCTAAACATTTGCATTACGGTTGATTTTCCGCAACGTCTAACGCCTGTAAGCATTTTAATCAGGTTTTTGTCCCGCAACGCTTTCAGCGTGTTCATATAATCTTTTCGTTCTATCTGTATCATAACGCTTTATCTTATAGCCCAAACTTTCTATTTTTAATAAGTTTGGGTTGCAAAGATACAATTATTGTTTGAAATAACAATCCCCATAATAAGCAAAACCGTCAACCTGCACACCGGCATCGTTCAACTGCGTTTTCATTGCGCGGGCGTAGCACGCAACGGGAACTTAGTTATTGTGCGCTGGCTATTTCTTCATCATTATACGTTTGTTGTTTTTCTAATTCTCTTTCAAGTTCCTCAACAGATGGCAATTGCGGTTTAAAATTTTCGGGAATAGCATTTGTCAATGTTTTTTGTCAGTTCATCTTCAATCGCTTTTTCCAAAGCATCGTTTTCCAAACCAAGGAAATCGAAATTGAAAGGGTCTTTTAGCGTTTGTGAGGCAAGTTCGGATTGTTTTGCTGGCAGGGTGTTATCGAAATTATGCGTAGAATTTCCTGCTGTCAGATAATACTTTTTCTCAATTTGTATCTCTAATGTGTCTCTGTCCCAAGCGTTTTGAACGGCAGCACGACAATAAAATTCCGCCTCATCAATATTTTTTACTTTTGTGATTATTAGGCGATTATGTCCCCATGGAATTTGTGCCACGACTTGTGGCACAAATTGATATTTCTCGGAATAAAAACGATACCATTGCAATCCATTCTAAAAAATCAGAAGCCACTATTTTCTGTGTGTTTTGAGTATCCGACATGCTTTCTCTTGTCATCGCACTAATTTTTGGCAAAATTCTTTTATTTCTTCTGCAAAACGGATAGCGTTTTTTGCGTCGTCTTCTGTAATTTGCAGCTCGTTTGGGTATCTCGGCAATACTGCGAAATTTGTTAAAAACTGGCATTTTCTCACAAAATTTTCAAAATCCGGCTGAATTTGTGCACACATATCTAATAAATCAATAAGATCATGTGTTTTCGGAAACTCAACTTCGTTAAAGAAAAGATACCCTTTCAAATCCTTTTCTGCCGATTGCTGACAAAGATTGCAAATACGTTCAACCGGTATCGGATGCATAGTGATAGTCGAATTTTTCGCTATACTTAAA
>WRLA01000045.1 GCA_009777825.1 Bacteroidales bacterium | reverse complement strand
AAGGAAGGTGGTGAAGAATTAGATATGCGATGTGCGATGTGCGATGTGCGATATGCGACACGGTCTTGTGTCTAAAAGTCTTGTGTCTAAGTCTAAAAGTCTCACATCGCACATCGCATATCAGTGAAATTTCGTGCATTCGTGGCAAAAACAAAATATTTTTTAAAAAAAGGTTTTTTGTATCAAAAAAATATGTACCTTTGTTGGCATATATTTTAATACCATTTAACAGAAGTTTCAAAAATTATTACATTATGAAAAAATATTTATTATTAACCGGAGTAATTATTGTTTTTCATTGTGCCTATTCACAATGCGATTTCTCAGGGCAGGTGCCTCGCTACACGCTAATTGAAGGATTCACTTCTTGTTCCTCGCCGCATAGTTTTAACGGCCAGTTGAATCTACAAAATGTCTTAACTCAAAATGACGTGCAAGACGGAAAATACACGTTAATAAAATATCAAATGAATTGGCCAAGCTCCGGAGATCCTTATTATACTTTGGAAGGCGCAGCAAGAAGAAATTTCTATGATGTTACTATTCTTCCATGGCTGCATGTTGATGGTTCGGGCGAGAACGAATTACTTTTTACAAACAATCAACTTGTTGATTATCAAAATATTTTGAGTTGTATTGAGGTAAAAGGCAATTTTTCGGTTGAGGATAAAACTGTAAATGCTATTATTCATATAACACCGACTGTTGACATTAATGAAAGCAACGATTTAAGATTATTTATAGCCATTGTAGAGAAGATAACACATAAAAATACGTGTAATAGCGGTCAAAATACATTTGTGCAGGTAATGAAAAAATTTATGCCGGATGCAGATGGAATTGAATTGGGAAATCTGACAGAGAATCAAACAATTATAAAAGAACAAACTTGGGAGTTTAAAGGCAATTATTGTATGCCCTATCCGGGATATATTATTAATCATGACATAGAACATTCTGTCGAAAATTTTGATAATCTGGAAGTTGTGGCTTGGGTACAGAACATTGCCACTAAAGAAGTATATAACTCCTGTACAGCCACAAAAGGAGCGCTTACAACTTTTGTAGTTGATTATGATGTAATCGGCGGAAATGGTTCTCTATCCGCAACTGTAAACGGTACTCCAATCAATTCCGGCGATATGGTTAATACTGGAGAAACAGTTGATTTTACTGCTACTCCTAATCAAAATTATATTGTTAAAGAGTGGAAACTTAATGACATAGTTGTTTCGGATAATACTACCGATAATTATTCTGTGATTGTAGATAAAGCGATAAATGTAACCGTTGAATTTATGCTTCCAACTTTTGTAGTTGATTATGATGTAATCAGCGGAAATGGTTCTCTATCCGCAACCATAAACGGTAGTCCAATCAATTCCGGCGATATGGTTAACATCGGAGAAACAGTTGATTTTACCGCTACTCCTAATCAAGATTATATTGTTAAAGAATGGAAACTTAATGACATAGTTGTTTCGGATAATACTACCGATAATCATTCTGTTATTGTAGATAAAGCGATAAATGTAACCGTTGAATTTATGTTAGCGAGCAACATCGCCACGAACAATCTTGTAGCAGTAGAACTATTTCCCAATCCCGTTACAAATGAACTCTATATCAGCAATACTCAACAGGTAAAAAACATCACAATTGCCAATATGACAGGTCAAACAGTGATTGAAGCGTTGGGAACAGGTAATAAGACAATGGCTATTTCTACTCAGTATTTGCCTTCAGGTATATTTTTTGTTACCTTGAAAAATCGTGAGGGATTTCAAATAACTAAGAAATTGGTTAAAAAATAAATTTGTATCAAAAAAATGTGTACTTTTGTCAGCATAAATATTAATACCTATTAGTGATGAAAAAGATTATTATTTCGATGTTAGTTTTGACTGCTTGGGCTACATCGCTATCCGCACAGATTACGCGGGAACAAGCAGACGCCATTGTATGGGAACACCTCCAAGATGAAGTAACGCCGCCTTACTTCCTCTACGTCAACGTCAACACGCCGACCGTAGAAGGCATTGCCATCACGACACCCCAAGGGGAGGCGATGCTGGCAAAATACGCCTGCTGGGCATATTATCTTAACGAAAACCCCGTGATGAGTGCACCGTCCCAACACCGTTACCTGTTCGTAAAAGAAGACGACGGCAACCTCTTGGAAGTCATCACCAGCAACGACCTCGTCCCTGAATTAACCGATTGGACGGAGGTGACGACCGGTATCGTAGAGACGGATAATTATCCGTCTCTACGGATATATCCGAATCCAACAGATGGGATGTTGTACATCACGGATTATCGTCATTGCGGGCTTGACCCGCAATCTCCTGAAAACGACGAGATTGCGGGTCAAGCCCGCAATGACATCAAACATGTTGATGTTTTTGATGTAATGGGTCGTACCGTGCATGTAGAGATGCACGGCTGTGCGTCTCTACAATGGAGGCAACAACAACCCACAACCACCCTCGACATTTCGGAATTGCCGACAGGTATTTATTTTCTGCACATCCAAACCGACAATGGCGTAATAACGAGAAAAATCATTAAATATTAAAAAAATATAATTATGAAAAAACTATTCTTATTATTAGTCGCGCCCTGTGTCGTGTTTTCCACACTGTCGGCGCAAATCACGCAGAAAGAGGCGGATGAAATTGTAAAACAACGCTTGGACGGCGAGGGAAAACCCTGTACCGTCTATGCCAAAGAAACGGTGCAAACCGAAGGATTTACCGTGATAACCGCTACCGGAGAAACGCTCGCATTGGAGTATTCGTGCTGGGTCTATTATGTGGACTATGCCGGAGAGACAAATGGCAAATACCTGATTGTCAAGGAAAACAACGGGAATTTGTTGGAGGTGAGGACGAAGAAGGATACCGGTCCCGGAGACTTGGCGGACTGGAGAACGGTTACGTTTGAAACGGAGTATCCGATAGATATTCCTTTTGAGGAATATTCGTTGGAAGGGAGTGCCTGTGAATGGACAAATTTGGGTTATGACGAAACGGTAATTATCATCAACAGCGAGGAAGAATTGGAAAATTATATCAGTTGTACGGAAGGTAATTATCCTGAAATTGATTTTTCGCAATATACTTTGCTATTGGCAAGCGGTTGGTCAACGAAAGGTATTTACTATATTGGTATTGAATTTTCAAAAGACACAGCACATGATTATACTTTGAACGTAATAATTCATACGGATGCGGCGGATGTTGCTTCACCATGGCTAATATCTATTATTACGTCTAAAATAGACAATGGAACGACTATTATTTTAAATGTTCAACAAGTAAAATGATTGAAACTATGAAAAAGAAATATTTCATTTTAGTAATGATGTGCGTCTTTTGCTGTTTTTTTCTGAACGCACAGCAAAAAATAATAAATAAACAGTTCTATTACTATAAAGGTGAAAAGGTTTATTTGTCAATAGATTATTCTAGGGTATCTATAGTGTCTGAAAGAAAGATTGATATGAATTTATGTAAAAAAGTGATCCCTCAACCTAATTGTTATATTAAAAATGAGAAAAAGAGTTACACGAGACAGCATGTAATACCTGTTAATGGAATTTCAAAAACGATGCAAAACGATGAAATTTTCATAACAGAGTTGGAATTTTCACCAAGTCTTAATCAAATGAGCTATTTTGAACTTATTCAATATCTTTCAAAGGAAGATAATATCATAAAGATAACCCCCACATTTTCGCTTTCCAATCAGAATCTTGGTATTTCAAATAATTTCTATGTGAAACTATTCAAGAAAGATGATATGAATGATCTTTTCGATTTAGCAGAAAGATATTCCATACAGGTTTTAGGATATAATGAATTTATGCCTTTATGGTTTACCTTGTCATGTGGCAAAGAAACCTCTTTTGATGCCATTGGAGCCGCAAATCTATTTTATGAAACCGGTCTATTTGAAAGTGCTGAGCCGGAGTTGTTGTATCATAATTTACTTGCGTCAAATGATCAGTATTTTTCTAATCAATGGGGATTAAAAAATGACGGACAACATCCGCCTGTCCTCACGTAGCAGGTGTTGCTGCTCTTGTATTATCTGTCAATCCAAGTTTAACAGGGCAACAAGTCCGCAATATCATCGAAAGTACAGCACAAAAAGTAGGTGGATACAATTATCAAATTACCTCCGGTCGCCCTAATGGAACATGGCATGAAGAGATGGGATATGGCTTGGTTAACGCACATACCGCAGTACTCGCAACTCTTGAAACGCTATGTTATAGCAATGCACCTGCTGTGCAAGAAATTATTACTCAAAATACAACATGGAACACATTTGTACACGCAACGGATACTATCATTATTTCAAATGGTGTTACTTTAACAATCACTTCTCAAGTAAGATGTGAAGAAAATACTGCAATAATCGTTCAACCCGGCGGCAAATTAGTAATAGATGGTGGAGTACTTGCCGCTGCTTGCCCCAATGAACTCTGGCAAGGCATTGTTGTTCTCGGCAACAAAAATCAACCACAAACACCTCAATATCAAGGCACAGTAGAATTGAAAAGTGGAGCAATCATCGAACACGCCCTTTGTGCCATCAGCGCCGCGTCTGTGAACTATAGAAATGCCACCGGTGGTATCATCATAGCCGACAGCGCTATTTTCCGTAATAATGTGTTGGCGGTTGAATACCGTCCGTATGAAAATAAAAACGCAAGCGGAGCAGTGATAGACAATATTGGGAAATTCACTAACTGCACCTTTACCGTCAACAATACCGACCGCTTTGACGCCAACGGAAAAACGTATTGGCATCACGTTAATATGTGGGGCGTGCGGGGTGTAACATTCGAAGGTTGCGCCTTTAAAAACGACATTGACGTCTTAATAGGAAGGCTGCCGGCGCCTTATAATTATGGGATTTATACGATGGACGCGGGTTTCAAAGTTAAAAATTACTGTAAATCGGGCGGATCAACAGGCGCTGACTGTCCGTGCCTGCTAACCCATACCACGCCAAGTGGTTTTTACAGACTTACCGAAGGTATTCGTTCGGAAAATACCGGACAGCCGTATTATATTCATATAGATCAGTCGAAATTCTACGATCTTGGCACCGGCGCCCGCATGAACGATCAAACCAATTACCGGCTTACGCGCTGTGGTTTTTCCGATGTTACAACAGGGCTTTCCAGTGCCAATTCAAGCGGTTATAAGATTGAAGCAAATGATTTTTCCATTCCTGTAACTTCTGCTCTTTCCGCTACTGGCATCTCAATGAGTAATTCGGGCGGCGCCGAAAACAAAATATATAAGAACGATTTCAAAAACCTTGATAAAGGCATTTCCGTACAATTGATTAACAATTCTCCGTTTCAAATAACTCAAGGTTTGCAGCTTTTGAGTAACGCTTTCACCAACAATAACTATGATATTTATATTTCATCTGGAGCAACAGTTCGTTCTAATCAGGGAAATTCCTCATCGGGAGCGGATAATAAATTTATTGGAACTACAACAAGCAGTATTTTCTCGCAAGGTTTACAACCACAGGCAATTACCTACTATCACAGCCCCGGCGGCAATAAAGCACCCATTAATCCGACAAGCAATGTAACGGTAATTGGTAATGCGAGCCCCGGTCCGACATCTTCCACTCTTTGCGATGTTACATATAGAATGGAAATCCTTTCCGACAGCCTCGAACAATACAAATCCATGCAGCAGCAATACGACGAATGGTTCGCACAACTCAAAGACAACCCCGAACTCCTGCAAGAACTTTTAGCCCTAAGCGACGCCATGCGCGAACTGAGTGACCACGCCATCAGCAGAATATTGGGCGACAGCATTTTATACTTGGAATCCTTAAAACCATGGTACAAAGTGGTACGCACGCCCGTTGCCAAGTATTCTTTGGCGGAAGTCCATTTCTACGAAAGAAAATACGACCAAGCCGAAATGGTGCTGAACGAAATACCGAATATGTTTGAGTACAGCGAATCGGAAATGACGGAACACAACAACTACATACGTTTCTACAACTTCAAAAAGCAGTTACAACTCGCCGACAGAAATTGGACACAATTAGACGAAACCGAAATCGTCTATCTCCAAACCATCGCCGAGGCAACCAACGGCAGGTCGGCAAGCATGGCGCAGGGCGTCCTCTGCTTTTTCTTCGACATCTGCTACGAAGACAAGATAGAAGAGGGAGAAGAAGGTGGCGAGGTCATTCCGCCAACGAAAAACATGGCGACGGAAACGCAACTATCCGATAATCAAATACAAAACTTAGATTACGAACTCTCCCTATACCCCAATCCGACTTCCTCAGAGATGACAGTTACCCTCAACAACCCCGCCGTCAAAATCGTAGCGATGGAACTCTATGACCTTTTCGGCAAAAAAGTACATCAGCAAACGGTGAATCAATCTTACGGAACGCTCAAAATGAACGAGTTGGCGCAAGGCGTTTATATTTTGAAAGTGCGATTAAGTCTGGGAGAAGTGGTGATAAGGAAGGTGGTAAAGAATTAGATATGCGATGTGCGATGTGCGATATGCGACACGGTCTTGTGTCTAAAAGTCTTGTGTCTAAGTCTAAAAGTCTCACATCGCACATCGCATATCAGTGAAAATTCGTGCATTCGTGGCAAAAAATCGCAGTTCAGACAAAAAAAAATCAAAAAAGGTTTTTTGTATCAAAAAAATGTGTACCTTTGCACCCCTCAAAAAAGAAGTCTGAGGAAGAGTTGAAAAAGTAGAAAATTCAATGATATAAATAAAGAAGAAAGAGCGATGAAAGTTAGAGCATCAGTAAAGAAACGTACTCCGGACTGCAAGATAGTCAGGAGAAAAGGAAGATTGTACGTAATTAACAAGAAGAATCCCAAGTACAAACAAAGACAAGGATAATAATTTAAGAATCAACAATTAAACAAGAGATTGTATGGCAAGAATTGCTGGAGTTGATATTCCAAACAATAAAAGAGGTGAAATAGCGCTCACCTACATCTTCGGGATCGGACGGAGTTCCGCTCAAAAGATCCTGAAAGAGGCTGCTGTTGACATGAACAAGAAAGTTCAAACATGGACGGATGACGAACAAAACGCCATCCGTAACGTCATCGGCGGCAGTTACAAAGTCGAAGGAGAATTGCGTTCGGAGGTACAGATGAACATTAAACGTTTGATGGACATCGGTTGTTACCGCGGCATCCGTCACCGTATCGGGCTGCCGTTGCGCGGACAATCCACCAAAAACAACGCCCGTACCCGCAAAGGACGCAAAAAGACCGTTGCTAACAAGAAAAAAGCGCCCAAAGGTTAAAAACTAATTAATTAAGAAGCAATCAATAAAGATTATGGCAAAAACAACAAAAGGTAAAGCCTCAAAAAAAAGAGTTGTAAAGATTGACGCCTCAGGAAGAATGTACGTCAGCGCGTCGTTCAACAATGTGATTGTAACCATCACCAACAGCGTTGGGCAGGTCATCTCCTGGTCGTCGGCAGGAAAGATGGGATTCAGAGGATCAAAGAAGAACACACCTTACGCCGCGCAAACAGCAGCGGAAGACTGTGGCAAAGTAGCATACGATCTGGGGGTGCGCAAGGTGAAAGCCTTCGTCAAAGGACCCGGACAAGGACGCGAATCGGCAATCCGCAGCATCAATGGATTAGGCATTGAAGTAACGGAAATCCGCGACGTAACCCCGCTACCGCATAATGGTTGCAGACCACCTAAACGCAGAAGAGTATAATAATGTTTAACAGAACGTAAAAACAGAGAATAATGGCAAGATATATTGGTCCAAAGACAAAAATAGCACGTAAATTCAGAGAACCGATTTACGGACCGGATAAATCATACGACAAGCGCAGTTATCCGCCGGGGCAACATGGCAACAACCGCCGCCGCTCGAAACAGTCCGAGTACGGCGTCCAGTTGATGGAGAAACAGAAAGCCAAATACACCTACGGCATCTTGGAACGTCAGTTTAAAAACCTCTACGTAGCCGCTTCCCGCAAAGGAGGCATCACCGGGGAAATCCTTATTCAGATGTGCGAATCACGCTTGGACAACGTGGTATTCCGTTTGGGAATAGCGCCCACACGCGCCGCAGCGCGGCAGTTGGTCTCCCATCGCCACATCGTGGTTGACGGCAAAGTCATCAACATCCCCAGTTACCAGGTGAAAGCCGGACAAATCATCGGCGTTCGCGAAAAATCCAAATCCTTGGAAGCCATCAACGACGCGCTGTCGGCAAGAAGAAGTTACTCATGGTTAGAATGGGACGAGTACGCCATGGCAGGACGTTTCATGCACGTTCCGCTGAGAGCCGACATCCCCGAAAACATTAAAGAACAACTGATTGTAGAGTTGTATTCCAAATAATAATTGATAAGATAAATTAAAAAAGTTACAGATATGGCTATTTTAGCATTTCAACAACCTGATAAGGTCATAATGATTCAATCGGATGAGTTCAAAGGCGTTTTTGAATTTCGTCCGTTAGAACCGGGATTCGGCATCACCATCGGCAATGCCCTGAGAAGAATATTGCTCTCTTCATTGGAAGGCTTTGCCATTACCAGCGTCCGCATCGAAGGAGTGGATCACGAGTTCAGTTCCATCAAAGGCGTGATGCAGGATGTAACCGAGATGATTCTGAATCTCAAACAAATTCGTTTCAGACGACTTGTAGAATCGGAAACGTTTGAAAAAGTGCATGTTGTGCTTGGCGAAAGCGATGTGTTCAAAGCAGGCGACATCAACAAATTTTTGACCAACTTCCAAGTGTTGAACCCGGAGTTGGAAATCTGCCGCATGGAACACAACGTGAAGATGAAGATAGACCTCACCATCCAAAAAGGACGCGGTTACATCTCCGCCGAAGACAACAAAGACATCAACGCCCCACTCGGAACCATCGCGATGGACTCCATCCACTCACCCGTCAAAAACGTGAAATACACCATCGAAAACTACCGCGTTGAACAAAAAACCGACTACGAGCGCTTGGTTTTCGAAATCATCACCGACGGCTCCCTCCACCCGAAAGACGCCCTGAAAGAAGCCGCACGAGTGCTGATACACCACTTCATGCTCTTCTCCGACGAGAAAATCACTGTGAAGTTGGATAAAGAACCCATCACCTCGCCAGACGAATTAGACGAAAACGCCACACACATCCGCCAACTCTTAGTAACAAAACTGACCGACATGGACCTCTCCGTCAGAGCGCTCAACTGCCTCAAAGCAGCCGAACTCGTAACGCTGGGACAGTTGGTCTCCTACAGCAATAAAAACGACCTGCTGAAATTCAGAAACTTCGGCAAAAAATCATTGACCGAATTAGACAACATGGTCAAAGCAAAAGGGCTCGAGTTTGGCATGAAATTGGAAAAATACAAGTTAGACAAGTTCGAACTACCCGAACCGCCGAACCCGGACGAAGAGTCGGAAAAAACAGAAAAAACGGAAAAAACGGAAAAAGCAACTAAATCGGGAAAACCGGAAAAAGCAGAAAAAGTAGAAAAGGCAAGTAAACCGGAAAAAGCAGAGAAAGCAGAGAAACCGGAGAAAGCCAGTAAATCGGAAAAGCCGGAAAAAGCATATAAGCCGGAAAAAGCAACCAAACCGGAAAAATCAAGTAAGTCAAACAAATCGTAAGGAATAACGCAATGAGACACGGTAAAAAAATCAATCACTTAGGAAGAAAGTCGGCACACCGCCAAGCCATGCTGTCCAATATGGCAGCATCTCTTATCCTCCATAAAAGAATAAAAACCACGCTCCAAAAGGCAAAAGCGCTGAGAGTCTATGTCGAACCGCTGATAAACCGCAGCAAAGACAACACAACGCACTCACGCAGGATCGTATTCAGTTATCTGCAAAACAAAGAAGCCGTCAGCGAACTGTTCCGCGACATAGCCGCCAAAATAGCCGATAGACCGGGCGGATATACCCGCATCCTGAAAATAGAAAACCGGCTGGGCGACAACGCCGAAATGTGCTATATCGAATTGGTGGACTACAACGAAAACATGCTGAAAACCAAAGACGAAAAATTCGAAAAGAAAAAGTCAACCCGCCGTAGCGGAAAAGGAGCCGGAAAAACAACCACTCCCGAACCCGCCCCCACCAAAGCCGAAAAAGCGCCGACGAAAACGGAAGAACCGGAAGTAATCGCAGCAGACACCTCAGCCGAAGAAGTCGTTGAAACTCCCGCAGTTGAAGTTGTTGAAACTCCGGAAGTTGCAGAAGTCGAGGAAACTCCGGAAGCCGAAGTTGTTGAACCGGAAACGGTGGAAGTTCCCGTAGCAGAAACCGTTGAAATCTCCGAACCGGAACCGGTAGAAGTTCTTGTTGCCGAAACTCCCGAAGCCGAAGCGGAAGAAACTTCTGTCGCCGAAACTCCCGAAACAGAAACGGAAGAACCCGCAGAGGAGAAAGTGGAAGAGTGATTTTCAGATCGTTAAGAGTTATTCACATATCACGGTTGAGAACTGTTGATACATTAATTGTTCTTATTACAGAAAAAATTGCAACCTTTTCAAAAATATAACGAATGTGGCACATTACATAGAAAAGGCTAAAGGTTTGCTATTCAAGGCTTATGGCACAAGAGAAGTGACTGAGATGCCATTGGCAACTTTCGATAACAAAGAAAAAATCAGTTTTGCAAAAGTCAGAGGGGGCCGGTCCACCTTATAAACGAAATGATGATGACGCCGAGTGAAACCGAGGTTTACATAGATAAAATACTGCAAATAACGTTTCTTTCAAGGAAATTCTTTGTGAACATTATCATCAAATAAACAGACAAAAGCAAAAGATAATGATGACAAATGCAAGAATGAATTTAAAGCGGCAAAATCTCATTTTATGAGAGCGGGATGTGAAGACTGTAACTCCTATCCTTGTCGTCTTTTTCCTGATTAACGGCATGGAATCTCGTGAAAGGAAGTGGAGAACGTGCAAGAAAATAACTTTATATCTTTCACAATATCAATTATTTAAAACTTATTCGATGAGAAATTTTAATGTGTTTGCCCTGCGGAGGGGAGTTGTTTTTGATGAAACTTTTGTATCTTTGCAGCGTCAAATGATAAAGTATAGATAATCTAATTTGTTTTATTAATTAAATTAAAAAAGTGATGAAAAAAATACTTGGAATTTTAGCTTTAAGCCTTACGGCGAGTTCGTTATTCGCTCAGATAGAGACGAATAGAAGCGCATTGGAACAGTTTGCAAAAGAACAGGATGTTGCGTGGAAACAGGCAACCGAAAGAGTAGAAAAATACATTCGGGACAACGGCGTAGCGCGACGCGTTGAACTGAAAAACGGCGCTATTCGCGAGTTGGTGGATGTTCAGGACGGATTACCGGTATATTTCGCTACCGACAATGCCAACGCCGCCATCACCACCCGTGCTGATAAATTGTGGCCCGGAGGAGATTTCGGAATAGAAGTAACGGGCGCAGGGTTTAACCAGATCGGGATTTGGGACGGAGGCGCTGTCCTTACGACACATCAGGAATTTAACAACACCGGCTCTCCCCGTGTAACATTGGGCGATAACGCTCAACTATCGGAACATGCCACCCACGTGGCGGGAACTATGGTGGCAGGAGGCGTCAATGCACGAGCCAAAGGCATGGCTTACGAAGCCAATCTGAAGTCTTATGATTGGAACAATGTAGAGAGCGAGATGGCAACGGCGGCAGCGGCGGGAATGATTCTCTCCAACCATTCGTGGGGGGCTCCGGCAGGATGGGTTTCTGAAAACGGATCGTGGGTTTGGCGTGGCGATGCCGGCGTTAGCCCTGTGGAAGATTATAGATTTGGGTTCTATGATACAAGATCCAGAAGTTGGGATCAAATCAGTAGAAATGCACCTTATTTTTTAATGGTAACATCGTCAGGAAATCAGAGAGGTGATGGTCCGAATAATGCAGGTGATCCGGGCGTACCGGAAAAAAATGGCGGCGACGACGGATTTGACTGTATGTCCTCCGGAGCGGGTACTGCCAAAAATACACTTACCGTAGGCGCTGTTAGAAGAGTACTGGACTATACAGGACCGGGAAGCGTTGAAATGTCGGATTTTAGCAGTTGGGGACCAACCGACGACGGGCGCGTCAAGCCGGATGTTGTTGCAGATGGCGTAGGGCTGTACTCCTGTGTCTCATCAAGTAATACTGCTTATGGCACTAAGGAGGGGACAAGCATGTCATCTCCGAATACAACCGGGACTTTGGTACTTCTACAGCAATATTACCAACAACTCTTCGGAAACACCATGAGGTCGTCAACGTTGAGAGGATTGGTGATTCATACCGCCGACGAATGTGGTCCCGCCGAAGGTCCCGATTATATGTTTGGTTGGGGATTGGTCAATGCCGAAAGAGCGGCAACGGTTATCCGCGAAAATCAAGTACAGACAACGATTGACGAAATCACATTGCAGAACGGAGGCAAATATGAAAGAGAGGTGTATGTTTCCGGAAATGCTCCGCTCAGAGTTACCATCTGCTGGATAGATGTAGAAGGCACAGTTCTTCCGAAAGCGTTGAACAATCGCACTCCAAGGCTAGTCAATGATTTGAATGTGGTCGTCATTGATGCATCGGGCGACGACTACTATCCCTACAAACTCAATCCCGATAACCCGTCAGCGCCTGCAACTAAAAATTCAAAAAATCACGTTGATAATGTGGAACATATCTATATCGCTACACCCAAGGCAGGCAAATATAAAGTCGTTGTTGACCACGACGGGACTTTAACGGGCGGATCTCAACTTTTCTCGTTGATAGTGAGCGGAATAGATGAATATACGGCTGTCCCTTTATGCACGACGCTTCAATATCCCGAACCTCTCTCTAACACATCTTTTGTCAATGACGAAATCCGCTGGAAAGAAGCGCCCTACGCCACGAACTACAAAATCTATTTCGGAACGGACGGCGGCGGCGTTACATTACCCACAAACATCCACAACGGAATGACCACCCAGCAAAACAGTTTTAAATACGAAATGTCCCCCGCAACCACCTATTATCTCTCCATACAACCCGGAAATACACACGGAATAAATACCGGATGTAATACTATTTTCAACTTTACCACCTTTTCCATAGACAACCTCCCTCATTTTGAAGACGTAGAAAATGTAACAGCCCCCGAATTTCCAACAGGATGGCAGGCATATAATAACAGTGACAGAATATGGACGGTAACTACATTAGCAAAATACTCCGGCAAAAATGCTTTCGGCTGCATGGCTTCGGAGAAAGGGAAAATAGATAACATGCTGGTTTCGCCTCCGATTGCCGTTCAAGCCGGACACACATATCTTCTGAAATTTTATTACTATACGTACCCTGATATTCAGGAATCGCTCAGAGTGGTGTGGGGAACGTTTCCGACGCCTGAAAAATTGACAAACGAAATCTATAACAATCCGGCTCTTAGCGTTACCAAATGGGAAGCGTGTAGCGTATCGGTAAATCCCATGATAGACGGATATATCCATTTCGGCTTCCATCTTAACTCCGAAAACGGAAGAGGATTCTTCATTGATGACATCTTGATAGCAGACGAAGCCGACCTCAATATCAATGAAAATGCTCAAAACCACATCAATATCCGTTATGAACCGGGAGCGATTGTCTTAGAGTGCGCCGACATGCAGCAAAGAGCAGAAATCGCCGTATATAACATATTGGGCGAACAGGTTTTGAAAACAACCGCGTCAAACCTCCAAAACGACAGAATTGGATTTAACGCCGTTCCGGGAGCGTATATCGTTCATCTTGTAGGAGATGGAGTGAATGTTTCACGGAAAATAATAGTAACCCGTTAAATATGAATAAATTTTAATTTTAAACATGAAAAAAAGTACCTGCATCAGTTCCGCTTCCCGTCATTGCGAACAAAGTGAAGCAATCCAGAACGTTAATCTTCACGAGATTGCTTCGGGCTATCGCCCTTGCAATGACGTCGTTATGCTATTTTCACACAGCCTCATCCTTGCCATGCTACTAATCTGTCTATGGAATACATCGTGGGCGCAACAAACTCCAACAAAAAATCCCGAATCGTGGAAATACGACGTTGTATATCAACGCTGTGAATGGACGATAGACCCCAACATAACAGTGGCGACTATCTCCGGCGCGATAACCTTTTATTTCAAAACAGTAACGGACGACCTCCAAGAACTCGTTTTTGACTTGAGGAATAATAAAGATAAGGATAATAATGACCGGATGTTTGTGGATTCCGTTGTGTATCACGGAAATAGCGTCTCGTTTATCCATGAAGACGATATGATTCGGATTCCTTTTTCGGAACCTTTTCCGTTGGATGAATTGGATTCCATATCCATTACCTACAATGGAAATCCCGGGTCGAGCGGTTTGGGGTCGTTTACGCGCAAAACACATGCCGGCGTTCCGATAATATGGTCGCTCTCAGCGCCTTACGGCGCTGCGGACTGGTTCCCATGCAAAAACGACGTAACCGACAAGATTGACTCCATTGACATTCTCATCAAAACGCCAAAAGGCAACTTAGCCGCCTCCAACGGAAAACTTATCTCCATTGAACCTGTTGACGATGAATGGGATATACACCATTGGCATCACTCTTATCCGATTGCCACTTACTTGGTCTGTCTATCCGTAACCAACTATGAGGCTTATAGCGACTGGTATAAACGCAGCGATACCGACAGTTTGGAAATCCTCAACTACGTTTACCCTGAAAGTCTAACTTCTGCTCAGCAAAATACCCCGAATACCATTGTTTCGATGGGTTTCTTCGAGAAACGTTTTGGCGTTTACCCCTATCCCGATGAAAAATACGGACACGCGCAGTTCGGATGGGGCGGCGGCATGGAACATCAAACCATGTCGTTTATGATCAACTTCTCTTACGACCTCATCGCTCACGAGTTGTCGCATCAATGGTTTGGAAATATGATTACATGCGGCTCGTGGCACGATATTTGGCTCAACGAAGGTTTTGCCACTTACGCCACGGCGCTCTATCAGGAAGAGTATTACCCGTCGGCATGGAAGTCGTGGAAAAGTTCTACCATCTCCAACGTTACTTCAAGTGCAAAAGGCTCGGTCTATTGCGTTGACACCACCAGCGACAATCAACTATACAATCAGCGGTTGGTCTATAACAAAGGCGCTTTGGTGCTGCATCAGTTGCGCTGGGTGATAGGCGATGAAGATTTCTTCCAAACTATGTGGAATTATTCCCATGACCCCGCGTTGCGCTACGGCTCGGCGGTTACATCCGACTTTATCGCACACGCCGAAGCGGTCTCAGGAAAAGATCTGATGGATTTCTTCGACACCTGGGTCTATAAAGAAGGATACCCCACCTATACTTTCACCATCGAACAAACCGACCCGCAACATGCCACGTTTATCTTGTCGCAACTGCCTTCGCACGAATCGGTTACATGCTTTAAAATGCCCGTACCCGTTCTGTTTGCAGGAGCAGAAAGAGACACCCTCATCGTATTTGACAATACCGAAATCGAACAGACTTTCTCGTTTTCACCCGGCTTTCCGATACAATCCATCACTTTCGACCCCGACAGATGGCTGACTTGCAAGTACAAATCGCTGTTTGTAGGTATTGAAGAGGAAGGGCTTGATCATTTTATACATGTTTATCCGAATCCGACGACGGGAGAGTTGAGAATTGAGAGTGGAGAGTTGAGAGTTGAGAGTGTGAAAATTTTCGATGTGATGGGACGTTCCGTAGGGGCGACACTTGCGGTCGCCCCTGACGGGACACATCAATTACAAATCGGCGCAAGCGGCGCTACATCCCCCCTTTCGGGGGGGCTTGGGGGGGCTATCTATTTCCTGCGAATACAAACCGACAAGGGGACGATAACGAAAAAGGTGGTGAAAAATTAAAAAAACCACGAATTAGTGCATATTGCAATATACATATTTCAAATATACTGGATTATGGATACGTTGATTAAACCACATTGCAGCCCTTAGCTTGTATCTATCTTGTTTTTCGCTTACAAAGGTACAACTTTTTCTTAACCGCATATAGACAATTTGCCTCAAAATCTTTTTTAACCACAAAGTACACAAAGTACACACAAAGGAACACAAATATAATATTCTGTATAACAACGCTTTGTGTTCTTCGTGAATATCCTTTGTGAACCTTTGTGGTAAAAAAATGGCAACTGTGTAAAAAAATGTCGTACCTTTGTCCCGTTAAACATATCAGCATGGAAGCAGAATTTAAATATTACGCATTTATCAGTTACAAGCGCGAAGACGAAAAATGGGCAAAGTGGCTGCAAAACAAACTGGAAACATACCGCATCCCAACTTCTTTACCAAAGGGGGATGGGAAAGAATATCCCAAAACTTTTCACCCCTGTTTCAGAGATAAAACCGACCTGAGCGAAACGGGCAATTTGGAGCAGATTTTACATGACAAGTTGCAACAATCGAAATACCTCATTGTTGTCTGTTCCCCGCGCTCCGCCCAATCCAAGTGGGTCAACAAAGAGGTAGAGGCTTTTCAGAAAATGGGACGGGCAGACCAAATCATCCCGTTTATCATAGAAGGAACTCCCGACGCCTCCAATCCCGATACCCATTGCTATCCGACATCCCTAGATGAAAATATTTTAGGCATTTCTATTTCCGAGATAGGAAAAGAAAAAGCCGTTGTAAAAACCATTGCGGCGATGTTGAATATCAGTTTCGATACGCTGTGGAACAGACACCGGGAACGGGTTTTGAAAAGAAGAATACAGATAACTGTCGTCAGCGCTATTTTTATTGCTGCTTTCGGTGGATTTTCGGCTTGGCAAGCCTTAAAAATCTCCAAACAAAAAGATGAAATCTCAATAGCATACGCAAAAGCCGAAAAACTAATCAATGCTTTTTATTTTTATGAGAATAAATTTGCATTAGCATATGGTTCAAAAGGGAAATATGAATCAAATGTATTTTATTTCATTGACAAAGACGGAGATGCTGTTGAAAAATTAGGTTGGTGGCATAAAGCGGAACAATTTAATGAAAACACAGGGTTTGCAAAAGTTATTGATGATGAAGAAACTGTATATTTACTAGATACATTAGGCAACACCTATAAATATAGCAATAAAATAGATGAATTAGATGATACGATAGAAGCATTAGATTTGTCTCGGCAAAACCTATATAATTTACCCGAAAGGATAGAAAAATTCACTAATTTAAAATATTTAAATTTGAATGGTAACGATATAATCAAATTACCTGCTGAAATGGGAAATTTGACAAATTTAACAGATCTATATTTGCATAATAATCAACTAAGCGTTATCCCGCCAGAAATTGGGAACTTGACAAAGTTAACAAAACTATTGTTGTATGAAAATCAACTAAGCGTTATCCCGCCAGAAATTGGGAACTTGACAAAGTTAACAAAACTATTATTGTATGAAAATCAACTAAGCGTTATTCCGCCGGAAATCGGAAATTTGACAAATTTAACAGGATTAGGCTTGATATTTAATCAACTACAAGATATTCCTCCGGAAATCGGAAATTTGACAAATTTAACAGATCTATATTTAAGCTACAATCAACTACAAGATATTCCTCCGGAAATCGGAAATTTGACAAATTTAACAAAGTTGGATTTGGGTGTTAATCAACTAAAAGATATTCCGCCGGAAATCGGAAATTTGACAAATTTAACAAATCTATATTTAAACAGCAATCAACTAAAAGATATTCCGCCGAAAATCGGAAATTTGACAAACTTGGAATACTTGTTTTTGGGTGGTAATCAACTAAAAGATATTCCGCCGGAAATCGGAAATTTGACAAATTTAACAAAGTTGAATTTGGATGGTAATCAACTAAAAGATATTCCTCCGGAAATCGGAAATTTGACAAATTTAACAGGGTTACGGTTGGATGATAATCGGCTACAAGATATTCCTCCGGAAATCGGAAAATTGACAAATCTAACAGGGTTATGGTTGGATGGTAATCAACTACAAGATATTCCGCCGGAAATCGGAAAGTTGACAAACTTGGAATACTTGTCTTTGCATAATAATCAACTAAGCGTTATCCCGCCAGAAATTGATAACCTGACAAAGTTAATATATTTCGGTTGGTATGGCAATCCTCTTGATAGTGCATCTATGAAAAGAGCCGAAGCATTAATCGAAAGAAACAAAAGAAATAATGCTATATTCCAAAAATTTTAATGCGTTGCTCCGGACACAGATGAACGGGGCGGCTCTCTGTGAAACTCCGTGTCTTTCAAAAAGCATCTTCCTTTTCTTTTCCCCTCTGGGGAAAATGCCGGAGGCAAAAGGGGCTGCCTCTGTGCTGAATCAAATTATAATTCAACACAGAGAAAATTTGCTCCGGCTACACAACAAAACCAACGCAAACATCGTTAAATTAGCAACGTTTTTATAATTTATAGTTAATGAAAAAACACATCATACTTATTGCGTTGCTCTCTCTCTTTTCGTATCACGCCGCCAGCCAGACGACAGCACCCGAAATAACGCAGATTGTAGTCAACGAAGCCGGCGAGGTTACTTTGACCTGGACGCCCAACACCGACAACAACGACTTCGACCACAGCGAAGTGTGGTATCAACAAAACTATGCGCCGGGGTTTAACAAAATCCCCGATTCCGAAAGTCCTTACTATTTCTCTTATTACTACCACCACGCCGAAGCGCAGGCAAACAACAGACAGACAAGTTATTACGTTGTAAATTACAACAGCGACCTTACGGCTTTATCTTCGGGAATTATAAGCGCTATCTATCTGACTGCCTGTTTTGCGTTGGAAAAAATCCAACTCGAATGGAATCTCATGCACCCTTCATGGACAAACCACGCTTTCCACATCTATCGGCGGGCGGGAAACGGCGCTCCTTGGGAATTTGTTGGCTCAACCAACAACACGTCGTATCAGGATATTCCCACTCCGGAATATAAAAACTATTCCTACAAAGTGTATTACAAAGACGCCTCCGATCCGACGGCTTCCGTCTCAAACACCACCCAGCCCATCTCCTACTCCGACCATCAACCTGTAACGCCATCCATCACATCCATCGCCATCCAACCCAACGGCGTTACTGACATAGAATGGGAAAAATCGCCTTCGACCAACGTTACCAACTACATTGTCTATCGCAGCAAAACATCCATCGGATGGGAAGAACTCGGCAGGACGGATTCTCCCGACATCCTCAGTTGGTCAGACAACCAAATCACGCCCGAAAGTTGCACCGAGACACGCACCTACGCCATCGCCGCCGTGGACGCCTGCGGCGAGACCGGAACGAACTATCCCGACTCCAGCAAAAATACCTTAGTCTTGTACCCTCCCGAATATGATGTGTGCCAACGTGAAATAAAATTGACATGGCAGCAGTACGAAAGTATGCAGACGGATCGTTACGATGTTTATGTTTCGGACGATGATGGCGATACTTTTATTAAATATGCCGAAGTCCCCGGCGACGAAACCGAATACGCCTTTACCGACTTCCAAACGGAACGTTACTGTTTCAAAATCAGCGCCGTCCATGAGAGAGGAGCAGGGAAAATGCCGCAGACAATCACCTCCTGCCACTATTGCGTGGATATTCGGTTTTTGGAAGATCCCGAACCGGCGTTCTTTCGTCGTATCAGTGTGATAGACAAGAATATAGAGATATGTTTTGAAGTGGACGCTACCGCCGACGCGCTGAAATATCAAATAGAACGTTCCGATGACGGCATGGATGGTTTTTACAACGTCATCGCCACCGTCGAACCAACCGGCGCTGCTGTAATATGCGCTGTGGACAACGACCCCGCGCTACGAACACAACAGACTTCCTATCACTACATCCTGAACACGGTGGACAGTTGCGGCAACGTCTTCCCCGCTGAACAAACAGCGCAAAGCATCCTGCTGACGGCTAAGGAAGAGGAAAATCACCACGCCACCTTGCAATGGAACGACTACGACGGTTTCCGGTTCGGATTAGACCATTACGTCATCCACCGCTATGTCAATGGCGAATTTGACCATGCCTTCTCCATCATTACAAATACTAACTCTTTCACCGACACGGACTTACTGCTGTTCGACCAATCGTTATCGTTTGCCTATCGCGTCGCCGCCGTCAGTCTCTTCGGCAACTACCAAAGTCAGTCCGATACGTCATTTTCAAATATTGCGTTGCTCAAGCGTTTGAAGAGCGATATTTGGTTTCCCAACGCTTTCGCGCCGGCGGGGAGTAACAAAATCTTCCGTCCGATATACGGCGGTCTGGGCATAGAGGTCGAAGCCTACGAACTCACCATCTTCGACCGCTACGGCGCCGCCATCTACCAAACCACCGAGCCGGGAGGCGGATGGGACGGCAAAATCAACGGCGCCATCGCCGCCACCGGCGGTTACGGATACCTGCTCAAAATGAAAACCAAAAACGGCGACCGCATCGAACGACGCGGAAGTGTGTTATTAGTCAACTAAATAACTTCTTTAAACGACCGCCCCTTGACGATGATACAACCGAACTTTCAATTCTACGACGTCGTTGACTCCACCAACGACATTGCAAAGGAGTTAATACGCTGTAAATCAGCCATCAACGGAACGGTAATCCAAGCGAACCATCAATTAAAAGGACGCGGACGGCAAAACCACGTGTGGGAAAGTAATCCGGGGGAAAACTTGCTGTTCAGCATCATCATCACGCCCACAACCATCCATCCGTCCCGTCAGTTCGTTATCAATGAATTAGTCTCCGTAACACTGCGGGACTTTCTGCAAACACACATTCCCAACGCAACCGTCAAAATAAAATGGCCCAACGACATCTACATCGCCAACAAAAAAATAGCCGGCATCCTCATCGAACATATCATAACGGGGAGTTCCATCTCATACTCCATCATCGGTATTGGCGTCAATATCAACCAGATAGACTTTCACCCATTGCTCCCCTCCCCAACTTCGTTGAAACATGAAACGGGACAGCATCACGACATCAAAAAACTATGTACTGACTATTCCCGCAACTTCTTGACCGCTTTTGAATCGTTTTCCCCCGAACAAGAGCCATCCTTAACCAAAATCTACACACAACATCTTTTCCGGCTACACGAAAAACATGTATATCTCATTGACAATCAACAAACAAAAGCCACCATCACCGGCATTGACGCCTGCGGCTGCTTGCTGATGGAAATGGAAAACGGGACGACGAGGGCGTTTGAACTGAATGAGGTTGGGTATGTATTGTAGTTTTGACAAAAATACTGTCTATATTTCAAAAATGTTGTATTTTTGCAGAAAAAATCAAAAAAATTGATATGGGAAATTTGATTGAAAAACTAAACAACATTGAAACGATAAAGTCTAAAAAGTATAAAGAGGCAATAAGGCCTGTACTCGTTTTTTTTATAATTTTATTTGGATGGATTATTTTTGAGAATAAGTTGATTTATTTGTTTGATGAATTTATATTACCCCTCCTTCGGAGGGGGTAGGAGGTGGTTTATTCTTTCACCACTTTCCTTATCACCATTTCTCCCTGACTCAGCCACACTTTCAAAATGTAAACTCCCTGCGCCAACTCGTCCATTTTAAGTGTGCTGTAAGATTGATTCACCGTTTGTTGCTGTACTTTTTTGCCGAAAAGGTCATATACCGCCATCTCTACGATTTTGACGGCGGGGTTGTTACCATATCATAATTTATATCATAAGCTGAACGAAAACAGCTTGCTTTGGATAATGCTTTTGCCTCGTTTTCCGAGGTGCATTTCATTATAACTTTATCTTTTCTGATTGTAAGATACTCTTTTTTACCTTTTTCGGTCATAACTGTCCCAACAATTCCATAAAAAAAGTTCATTGAAAAAGATTACCTTTGTATGAGTAAATTACAAGTAATCATCAATAAACTTTTATGGGTACAAAGTTAGGAAAAAAATCGGACAA
>WRLA01000044.1 GCA_009777825.1 Bacteroidales bacterium | reverse complement strand
AAAGGTGGTCTATCAAGGGGGCACAAAGAATTGTAAATCTGAGAGCTTACTGGAAAAGCAAACGATGGAATGACTTGACGTATCAAATCAAAATGGCGGCTTAGTCCAATTTGTCATACACCCCATAGAAAGCGTCCCCTCAATACCTGAAACTGCTCCCCGACAGAAACTCCCGCAGGATGGACGTCGGGGGGATTTCTTTTATCCCGATGGGTTTGAAGTAGGAGAGAATGCCCATCAGACGGCGCGCTTCGTTGTATTCGGGGACGTTTTCGGGGACTTCGTCCAACAGCGGGATGGCATCGTATTTCAAGACGCCGAGTTCGTAGATCAGCGCCGAGTTGAACATGCTGTCGGCGTTTTCCTGAAAGGGGAAGATATACTTTTCCTCACCCGACCGGACGCTTCGCCAGCGGCTTAACGTATCTAAGGCGGAGTAGTTGCGGTAGCGTGCGTCGCGCACGATGCGGCGGATGAGCCGATTGTCGGAGGTGGAGATATGGTCTTGACGGTCAATGGAGATTTGTGTCAGGGCGGAGATGAAGATCAGATATTTCAGTTTGGGGTCAATTTTCGGGGTGAGGGCGGGGTTGAGTCCGTGGATGCCTTCGATGATAAGGACGTCGCCGGTTCGCATTCGGATACGCTCGTCGTCGTAGTAACGTGTTCCGGTTTTGAAGTCGAATTTTGGAAGCAGTACCTCTTTGCCTTCTGTTAGCGCGACTAAGTCTTGGTTGAGTTGTTCGAGGTCTAAGGCTTCTAAACATTCAAAGTCGTAATTTCCCGATTCGTCAAGTGGCGTTTTATCACGATCCACGAAATAGTTGTCCAATGAGATGTTGTACGGGTGTATTCCAACGGCGCCCAACTGCACGGAGAGGCGTTTTCCGAAAGTCGTCTTGCCGGAGGATGAGGGACCGGCAATCATCACAAAGCGCACATCGCTGCGGAGATGTATCTCGTCGGCGATTTGGGCGATTTTCTTCTCGTGCAGCGCTTCCGAGATTTTTATCAGGTTCGACGCCTTGTCTTCTTCCACTAAGGCGTTGACGTCGGGGATGTTTTTGGCATGTACCAACTTTGCCCACTCTTTATGTTCGCGGAAGATGGTAAAGAGTTTGGGATAGTCTTCCATGCAGACTATCTCGTCGGGTTTTTGGGGATTGGGCAGCCGTAGCAGGATGCCGTCGTGGTATTTGGTGATTTCAAAAAGATTGATGCGTCCTGTCGAAGGCGCCAGATAGCCGTGAAAGTAATTGACGGCGTCGTCCAAACGGTTGACGATGGTGTAGAGGCGGTTGAGCGATTGGAAGAGTCGTGCCTTTTCCGACAGTCCGTGTTCTTGAAACAGGGCGACGGCTTCGTCGGTGGGTATCTGTTGGGTAACAAAAGGCATGTCGGCGGCAACGATCTCACACGCGCGCGCTTCGAGCGCCGTGATAAATTTGTTGTCTATCGCTACCGGAAGGTGTTTGAACGAGCAATAGTATCCCTGCGGGACGGTATGTTCGATGGTGAGCGCCGCCTGTCGGTAGAGGTCTTTCAACGCCTTGTGCAGCACAAAGACGAGGCTGCGGAAATAGATGCGCTGTCCCGAAAGGTCGGTGAAGTCGAAAAACCGAATGTTCACCGGCGTGCTGACGGCATAGTTCATGTCGTTAACTAAATTGTTGACAAAACAACCTAAAACAGGGAAAGGAAGCGATACCTGTTGATCGTCAAAGATTTCCTGTGCGGTTGTCCCTACCGGATACGCTTTGTGGATGCCGGTGTTTTCGCAATGGGTGGTGATTTGTTTCATAGATTATAAATGTTTTATAATTTATTGCTCTTTTTTCACTCTATCAACCACCGTTTTACCCCTCTCTCTGTTTGCGAAAATTCTACACCGATTTTCACAAGTTTGCGGTGGTCGATGGTGTAGGGAATGGCGTAATCTTTGCTGTTGATTTTGACTTCGGTTTGGATGAATTGTCCCATCAATGTGAAAAGCAAGTAAAAAACGTGTTGATAGGAGTTCTTTCAAAAATCCATATTTTACTTCTTCATTTGGAAATCCTAAAACGAAAGTGTCTTCGTCTTCTTTACACGATTTTATTGTCAAATAGCCATTTTGATAAAGCAATGGAATATAAACCAACTGCGTTTTGTTCACATAAACGTAATTACCGTTACGCAGTTTCTCAAAATCCTGTATGCCGATAGGCACTCCTTGTATGGTGTTCATAAGCAATAATAAAGTGCAACTTTACAAATGCAAAGGTAGTATTTTTATTTGATTTTCGTTATGTTCCGATAAAACCCAAATTACGCGTTAGAAATAATGCAATTTGCCTGCCTAAATTCCAATAATCAAAAAATAATTTTTCTTCCCCTTTTGGACGAGGATATGCTTGTTGTTAAGCAGATCTGTGGCGCTTACCGTATGGTTTTCGGTTGTTCGTTCTTTGTTGATGAGGATGCTGTTTTCTTTTAACGAGCGACGTGCCTCGCCCTTGGAAGTGCAGACGCCGGTTGTTTCCAAAAAGTCAACGATGGAGATTCCTGCTGCGAGTTGGTTGTGGGCAATTTCGCCTTGCGGCACTCCTTCGAAGATGGTCAGCAGCATCTTTTCGTCCAACTTGCGCAGGGTCTCGGCGGTTCCTTTTCCGAACAGTATCTGCGAGGCTTCAACGGCGGCGTCGTATTGCTCCCGACCGTGAACCATGACGGTGATTTCTTCCGCAAGTCGCTTTTGGATAATTCGTTGATGCGGTTCGAGGCGATGATCGGCTATTAGTACGTCTATTTCTTCTTTTTCCAAGACAGTAAATATTTTGATATATTTTTCCGAATCTTCGTCGGAGCAGTTGAACCAAAATTGGTAGAAGGCGTAGGGTGAGGTACGTTCGGGGTCGAGCCAGATGTTGCCGCTTTCGGTCTTTCCGAACTTTCCGCCGTCGGCTTTGGTGATGAGAGACCAGGTGAGGGCGAAAGCTTCGCCGGAGAGTTTGCGGCGTATCAGTTCGGTTCCGGTGGTGATGTTTCCCCACTGGTCGGAGCCGCCTATTTGCAGTTTGCAGTTGTGCGATTGGTAAAGTTCCAAAAAGTCGCATCCTTGCACCAACTGATACGAAAACTCGGTGAACGACATCCCCTCTTTCGCCTCTCCGGCGATGCGTTTCTTGACACTGTCTTTCGCCATCATGTAGTTGACGGTGATGTGTTTGCCGATGTCGCGGATAAATTCTAAGAAAGAGTATTTTTTCATCCAGTCGTAATTGTTGACCAACTCCGCCTTGTTGGGGAGGTCGCTGTCAAAGTCAATAAAGCGTGCCAACTGCTTTTTGATACATTCCTGATTGTGCTTGATGGTTGTTTCGTCGAGCAGGTTTCGCTCCTGGGATTTTCCTGACGGGTCGCCGATCATTCCGGTGGCGCCGCCTATCAGCGCTAAGGGTTTATGTCCGCACCGTTGCAGGTGTTTCAGTCCCATGACGCCCACCAAGTGTCCGATGTGGAGCGAGTCGGCAGTCGGGTCAATGCCGAGGTAAGCCGTGGTCATCTCTTTTTGGAGTTGTTCTTCTGTGCCGGGCATGAGGTCTTGTATCATCCCGCGCCAACGCATTTCTTCTACAAAGTTCATGATATTCATTTTTAATTTTTGGGTAGTGAGCGTAGTCGAACTACCATTTTTCCCAGTGTATATTTTCGGGTTTATATTTATCTTTCGGCATGTCTTCTCCGGTCGGATAGCCGATGGGGATGACGTTTAACGGTAAGACGTAGTCGGGCAGCCGCAACGCTTTGACGACGACGCTGGTGCGTTCTTTGTAAGGGTAGGCGGCAGTCCATACGGCGCCCAATCCCATGGCTTCGGCAGCCAGCAGGATGTTTTGCGTTACGGCGGAGCAGTCTTGCGTCCAGTAACTTTTGTCCACGTCGTCGGTAACTTTTTGCATGTCGCCGCAGACGACGATAGCCGCCGGCGCCTGCGCCAGCATCTTACAGTTCGGCAGTCCGCCTGCCATAAAATCTAATGTGTCGCGGTTGGTAACGGCTACGAAGACCCACGGCTGTTTGTTCTTCGCCGAAGGCGCCGCCATCCCCGCACGCATCAAAGTGTCCAACGACGACTTTGACACCGGCTGCGCCGTGAAGTGCCGAACGCTCTTGCGCTCTAAGATGATGCTTAATAAGGCGTTTTTGTCCATGAATTTGGATTTTTTGCAAAAGTACGATAAAATTGTGAGATGTGATTAGTGGATACAGGGCAAACGCATTTAGCCGAAAGTAGTTTAATTATCAATGATTTATATTTGTTTTGTATTGATGTTTCTCGTGCATTTGCCTCATAATCAACAAATTAGAAATATTATGATACCGAAGATTTTATCGTATTTCTGCAGCATGAAAGACACGAGAATAGAGCGAAGAAAATAGCATTCGTTTCCTTTAACAGCAGCGAATGGTGTATTCCATAAAAAACTTATTTTGAGTATGATTATCTATTTTCAATTTAATGGTGCAAAGATACGCTTTTTATTTTACCCCACAGATGAAACTACGCATGTCGCCGAATACTTATCCTCTTGTACCAAGGAACGACAGAAATATCATCTTCGTCTGCCTGTGCAACAGGATTCACATCCGGTTTTTTATCCATTTTTGTCGGTTCGCCGAAGATATATTCGCTTTTTTCATCTTCCCACAGCCCTTCCGACATCAAAAATTCGTACAGGATATTGGGGATTGACCGTACTTCGCAGTTCCAGTTCTCTCTGAGTCGGCTGAGGATGTACAGTTCGTTTTTGGGACGGGTGCATGCCACATATAATATATTGAGCATGTCGAGGATATTTTTGGCATCTTCTTCGTGGTAATTTTTCGCGAAGTCAGTCTCTAACAGATCTTTATTTAAAGGTAGCAATGCCGACGGAAAGTGGAACGTCTCTTCATCGAGGTCAACCCAGACGTTGTCGGAAGATTTTTCATAATTTTTGTCGGCAAATGCGTAAATCACGACAGGAAAACCAAGTCCTTTCGATTTATGGATGGTCATCACCTTCACCGCATCCGTATTGTCGGAAAGCGACAGCGCCTGTCGCTCGCCTTTTTCCTGCCACCACTGCGGAAAGTCGCTCACCGTGATAACCTCTTCCGACTGAGCCTCTATCAGAGCATCCAAGAAAAATCGCAGATGCAGGTCGTTTTTCTTGTTGATGTTCAACGCAACCATGAATGCTATGGAGGCGTCTATCAGAATCATCTTTTCGATGGATTGAAAATCAACGTCATAGCCATGTTTTTTCAGACTTTCCCGAAACGCTGTTTGGCTCATGCTGCTGATTTGCGACATGAGGTCATCGTCCCACGCTAAATTTTTTATTTTCGACAGTTGCAGCCAGAATATCACGGCATTGGAAGCGTCGGGCAGCAACAGATACGAGAGGGCAGCCACCAGCAACTTCACCGTCGGCGCGGAAGAAATCATCAACGAATCGGACGAAGCCACCGGAAATCCCGCCTCCAAAAGAAACTCCGCTATCAGCGTGCAGGAGTGGTTAGCGCGGCACAACACAGCGATGTCTTTCGGCGCATAGCCTCGGTCGAACAAATCCCGCACCACCTTGACCAGCGCATCGCACATGTCAGCCTGATACACATCCTTTTTGCTTTCGGGAATGAACCGGACAGAGACAAAGCCGCCCTGCTTTTCCGGCAACGAATCCAAGTAAATATCGGAATAGACATTGCACAACTCACTGTAACTCTCAGGGATATAACTCTTTGCAAAATCAAACAGGCGGTTGTTGAACGCCACAATCTCTTTCTCGGAACGGAAATTTTGATCCAAATGCCGTATGCTGAGGCTTTGTTTGAAAGCGCTTTCGGTTTCGTTAGTCGGTTCTTGTTCATTCAGTTGCGACAGTCGTTCAAACTGTTCCACGTCTCCGCTTCGCCAGCGGTAGATGGCTTGTTTGCCGTCGCCGACAATCATGGAAAATCCGCTTTCTGACAAACTGTTCAATATCAATGGGATAAAGTTGTTCCACTGTAAGATGGAAGTATCTTGAAATTCGTCAATCAGGTAGTTTTTGTAGCGTTCGCCGATGCGTTCGTAGATAAACGGGACAGGATCTTTTGCCACGACGTCGGCGATTTTTTTGTTCAGTTCGGAGATGTGAACGATGCCGCTTTCGTTGCGCTTGGCAATCATGGCGCGGTTGATTTCGTTCAGCAACATCATGGAATAGAGATTTCTTTTCATCAATCCGAACAAAACGATTTTGGACTGGTTTTCTTTTTGTAAAGCGTTGATTTTAAAATATATATCTTCAATCTCCGGTTTCAACATTTCAATTTCTTCTTTTTCTGCCCGTGTTGCTTTACCGGAAAACCAGCGATCTTCCTCTATCGTCTTCTGCACGTATGAATTTTGCTGAAACGACAACGGGTCGGACGCCAACTTCCTGAAAAATCCCGTAATGCCCTTTTCGCCTTGATAGAAAGCATGTTGCAGATGGTTCACTCTCTCCCACGCCGCCGTCGCCAGCGTGCGCACCTCGTCGCCATATTGCTGCAAGGCGGCGGAGATAATTTGTCCTTTTTCCTGCAACGTCTCAATCGTAAACCGCGACAATTTCTCACGTTGCGTCATCCCCGCCTCGCCTAAGGTCTTATGGGCAAACCGCTGTAAATCTTCCGTGATGCCGGAATATTTATTTTCGTCTATCTTTGCTTTGACAAACTCCGTCAGAATGTCGGTAATAATCTGATTTTCACCGACTAAGGCGATAACATCCTCCACCGCATCGGAGATGATACGGTTGGAATTTAACTCCAACTCAAAGCCAACGGGCAGGTCCATCTCACGAGCGAAAATCTGCACCAAAGTGTGTGTAAAACTGTCAATGGTGCCGACAGAAAACGAGGAATAACCATGTAAAATGCGGGATAACACCGTTTCGGCGTTGTTGATCAATTCCGTTTCCGACAGTCCGGTGGTCTGTTGCAGAGCCGGTATCATGGAATGCCACGTCTCGCTTTTGGAGTCGTCCCGACCTTTGGCGATGTTGGCTAAGTGCATCAAAATCCGCGACTTCATCTCTTCGGCGGCTTTGTTAGTAAAAGTAATCGCCAAGGTGTGTTTGAAAGCGTTTGGCTCTTTCAAAACGATGGCAAGGTACTCTTTCACCAAAGAAAAAGTCTTTCCCGTGCCGGCGGATGCTCTGTAAATCAAAAAGTTGTCGTTCATATTTTTTCGTGGCAAAGATACATTTTTTTCTATTACGAAAAAATAATTTCAAAAAAGTTTTGTCAATTAAATGAAAAGTCGTACCTTTGCACCCTGCAAAAAATGAGGTAGAAAAATGGCAAAGAAACAGAAAGATGTACGCATTCAGGTTATATTAGAATGCACCGAACATAAGGAAAGCGGCGTAGCGGGCACATCGCGTTATATCACGACGAAGAACAAAAAGAATACGCCGGCGAGAATGGAGTTGAAGAAATACAACCCCATCCTGAAAAAAGTAACTGTACACAGAGAAATTAAATAATCATTGAGATATGGCAAAGAAAGTTGTTGCAACGTTGCAAACCAAAAGCAAGGATTGGACAAAAGTTATCACTATGGAACGCTCACCCAAGACCGGCGCTTACGCATTTAAAGAAACCATCGTCAGCCTTGAAGACGCTAAAACGCTTTTGAAATAAAAACGTTTTTTGAATACTTGACATGGGCATATTTTCGTTTTTTGATAAAAAGCAAAAGGAAGATTTAACCAAAGGCATGGAGAAGACGCGCGAGGGCGTTTTTTCCAAAATAGCAAAAGCCATTGCCGGCAAATCGAAAGTTGACGACGAGGTATTAGACAACCTGGAAGAGATTCTGATATCGTCGGACGTAGGCGTTGACACCACCGTCCGCATCATCGAGCGCATCGAAACGCGCGTTGCCCGCGACAAATACCTTGGCACAGAAGCGCTTAACCGCATCTTGAAAGAGGAAATCACTGCGCTGCTGTCCGAGCAACGCCTTGACGAGGGCTTGGCGGCAGGTTTCGATATTCCACCGTCGGAGTTGCCCTACGTCATCATGGTAGTAGGCGTCAACGGCGTTGGCAAAACCACCACCATCGGAAAATTAGCCTACCAACTGAAACAGCAAGGCAAAAAGGTCATCTTGGGCGCCTCGGACACTTTTCGGGCGGCGGCGGTTGACCAACTGAAAATATGGTCGGAGCGCGTTGCCGTTCCCATCATCAGTCAAGGCATGGGCGCTGACCCCGCTGCCGTCGCGTTCGACACCTGCAAGTCGGCAGTCGCCAACAAATACGACGTCGTCATCATTGACACCGCCGGACGCCTCCACAACAAAATCAACCTGATGAACGAACTTTCGAAGATAAAACGGGTCATGGACAAAGTGATTCCCGGCGCTCCGCAAGAGATTCTCTTGGTCTTAGACGGCTCAACAGGTCAAAACGCCTTTGAACAGGCAAAGCAATTCACAGCCGCAACCGACGTCAACGCCTTGGCAATCACAAAGTTAGACGGCACGGCGCGTGGCGGCGTCGTCATCGGAATCTCCGACCAGTTTCAAATACCGGTGAAATATATCGGCATCGGGGAAAAAATGCAAGACCTGCAACCCTTCGACCGCGAAGCCTTCGTGGAAAGCCTCTTCGAGCAGGCGTAACTACTTATATATACCACAAGATGGTGTCTCCTGACTTCGACACTTTCAAAGAAGTGATTTTTCAACATCTTTATAATTCACCTGCAAAGGTACAACTTTTTTCAGTTCAAAATCCGTATTTTCACCTTTTCCCCCGCTTTCACGGCGGCTAACACTTTTTCGCGGCTGGCAGCCATGACGGTTTCTATCTCGGCGACGGTCTTGGGGATGGGTTTTCCTAATACACGGCATCCGGTGTCGGTTATCAGGATGTCGTCTTCGATGCGGATACCGCCGAAGCCTTTCATCTTCTCTACGGCGTCGTAGTTGATAAACTCCGTACACAGTTTTTCCGTCCGCCATTTATCAATCAGCGCAGGGATGAAGTAACAACCCGGCTCGTCGGTGATGATCATGCCCGGTTTCAGTTCCTTTCCGAAGCGCAGCGACCGGTGCCCCGGCAGAGTACTGCGCAGTGTTTTTGTATCGTAGCCGACGTGGTTTTCTCCGAAGTTTTCCATGTCGTGAACGTCTAAGCCCATGGCGTGTCCCAATCCGTGCGGCATGAAGAGCGCTTGCGCACCGACGGCTAAGGCATCGTCGGTGTTACCTTTCATCAGTCCGGCGGCTTTCAGACCTTCTATCAGGGTGCGGGTCGCCAGAAAGTGTTGTTCCTGATAAGTTCGACCCGGACGGGTGTTTTCGATGACTTTCATATTTGCTGCTAAGACAATGTTGTAGATATCTTTTTGCAACGGTGAAAAGACGCCGCCGACGGGAACGGTGCGGGTGATGTCGCCGGCGTAGTGCATGGTCGTTTCGGCGCCGCAGTCGGTTACCATCAGGCGTCCGGTTTCCAATATCTGGTGGTGTTTGTGGTTGTGCAACGTTTCGCCGTTCATGCTCAGGATGACGGGAAAAGAGGGCGGATTGCCCAACGCCAACGAGATGCCTTCGATGATGCCCGCTATCTCCTGCTCTTTCACACCCGGATGCGCTAACTGCATGGAGGTCAGGTGCATCTCGTAAGTGATGCCGATGGCTTTTTCGATTTCCGCTATCTCAATGGCTTCTTTTATCTCGCGCAGGCTGACTATCGCCTCTATCAATTCGACGGAGACGTAATTTTTTGCCACATCGGGACGTATCCCCAGCAACCGCTCAAAAGCCAGATAGTGTTCGGGGCGATAGGGCGGCAAAATGTGTATTTTCCGTCCTTTGGAGATGGCGTTAATCAGAAAATTCTGCGCCATGCACAACTGGTCGGTGTGCAAAACGCCAACCTGCTGACCCAATTCGATCATGGACGGCTGTGGTCCCATCCAGATGATGTCGTCAATATCAACATCGTCGCCGAAAATCCAATCCTGCTCATTGTCAATGTCCATGATTCCGATAAGCGACGGAAGTTGCAATCCGAAAAGGTACAAAAACGTGCTGTCCTGACGAAAATGATACTGGTTGCTCAAATAATTATAGGGCGACTCCTCGTTGCCCAAAAATAACGCCACTCCGCTTCCTAACTTCTCTCTCAAAGTTGCGCGACGGCTGCTGTAAACTTCTTTATTAAACATCGGTAATATTTTTATATTGTTAATAATCAATTCGTTTTAAACGGAAATTCTATCTTGGAAAAATCTTCGTTGGCTTTGATGATTTTCTCTTTGAGGTTGTTTTTAAACTGTTCGTAGCGTTTGAAAATCTGACGATTACCGTTGGAGAGGATTTGCACGGCGAGCAGCGCGGCATTTTGCGCTCCGTTGATGGCTACGGTGGCTACCGGGATGCCGGGAGGCATTTGCAGAATCGCCAGCATGGCGTCCCAGCCGTCCAACGAGGCTTTGATGGGAACTCCAATCACCGGCAACGGCGTCATGGAGGCGATCACGCCCGGAAGATGAGCCGCCATCCCTGCTGCGGCTACAATAACTTTGACGCCCCGTCTGTGCGCCTTTTTAGCAAAAACGGCGACTTCGTCGGGTGTCCGGTGCGCCGAAAGTGCATGTACCTCAAAGGGTATCTCAAAGTCGTTCAATGTCTTAGCGCATTGTTCCATCACAGTCCAATCGCTGGTGCTGCCCATGATAATACTTACTTGTGGTTTCATATTTTACATTTTAACATGTGATATACTTTTTAATGTGCAAAGATACGAAAATTCGAATAACTGAATAAAAATTAACAAACAATGTTTTTTTTAAAAAAATAAAATAAAGTCATCATTGTATTTAAAAAAGTTGTACATTTGCAACAACTTTTCTAACGAGAAAGTTTTGTATAATATAAATAAAAGATGCTTATGAAAAACTTTAATTTTTTGCATGGATTATTGGTTTGTATCGTATTACAGATGGTTTCCCTGATGGGCAACGCACAATATGAACCCAATGGTGATGTATTCGAGATTTGGAACTGGGACGACTTGGCGCATACGATGGATGTACACAATGCTTATCCTGCGGTAACTACCTTTAAATTAATGCAGCATTTGGGCATTCCGGGACAGGCAGGCACTTATGGAGACGGATCGGAGATGAGCCTTGCTGTGCAACCATCCCATCCGGGCGATAAACGTTTTGGGTGGTACGGCTACGAGGGATTTATAGGAATAGATCAATCTACTCCGTATGACCAATACGATGGTTCCGATTCGGAAGCGGAATACGGCGGGACATGGACGCCCGACCCGAACTGCGGCTGGCATGTAACCGAAGGGTGGATACCGATTGGCACACAGTCCGTTTCGTTTAGAAGGATATTTGACGGAAACGGTAAGGCTATTACCGGATTGTGGATTAACAGCGTTAATAATTATCAAGGTTTGTTTGGATATGTCTCAAGTGGGAGTTCCATAAATGTGGCGCTCATAAAAGATCTCGGCATAAATACCGGCGTATCCGGCATCATCGGAAATGCCTATTGTGGCGGAGTTGCAGGTAGTGCGGAATACACAACCATAATCAATTGTTACGTTACCGGTAATATAGAGGGACAGGGAGCTAACGTCGGCGGAGTTGTAGGATATGCTGCCAGAATGACCATATCCAGCTGTTACACAACGTGTGCGGTGATGGGAAATACCCTAATCGGTGGAATTATCGGACAGGCTTATCTGGATGTGAACATATCCGATAGCTATGCTACCGGTGCCGTTACCGGATCCCAACAGGTCGGCGGAGTGGCAGGCAGCGTAAAAGGTAGTACCATGACCCGTTGCTATGCCGCCAATGTGGTTGAGACAACATCCGAATTCGTAGGTGGACTTGTAGGAGAGGGCATGCTGCAAAGTGTTGGTCCCTTTCAAACTAATTCACATATAGAGCAGTGTTTTGCCCTTAATCCCGAAATCATAGCACCGGTGCTAACAAATAATATCGGACGTGTTGTGGGTATTCAATATGGCGGATGTATTCTTAACGATAACTTCGGACGACAAACTATGATCGTTAAAAATGCAATGTTCAGCGGCTCTACCGGAAGCAGTGATAGAAATGGCGACGACATTACTGATTGCGAAGTTGTCAATGCATGTTTAGACGTTTTTAAAACAAAGGGCGGATGGAACGATTTTGATACCGACTGGACATTCGTCTATTCAGACTATACAATAGCGGAGGGAACCAATTTGCCTATCTTGAAACCATTTACCATCGCATATTTCGATAATGCGGTACAGCCACCATCTGTTGACAAATGTATTCCCAAATATGAAATAACGTTAACCTCTGATTCGGGTACTGATAATCAAGAAGTATGTATCAATCAAGCCATTACCGATATTACATATTTTACCGTAGGCGTTGTTGATGAGTCGGAAGTAGATATATCAGGTCTACCGGAAGGCGTAGAAGGAAGTTGGGAAAACGATGTAATAACCATCAGTGGCGCTCCGACAACAGCAATAGGCAGTCCGTTTAATTATACTATAACATTAGGAGGAGAATGTAGTGATGTAACGGCAAAGGAAACGGTAACAGTCAACGCTTTACCGATAGTCTCCATTGATGGCAACGACGTTATCTGCGTCGGCGCGACCACCGACTTACTGCCCGACAGCGGCGGCACGTGGACAAGCAGTAACGACTTAGTCGCCACCGTAACCAACGCCGGCGTCGTAACCGGCGTCAGCGGCGGCACGGCGACGTTTACCTTTACCAATACGGCTACAGGTTGCTCGGCGACGACGGGAACATTGACAGTCAACGTTTCAATAGTCTCCATTACAGGCTCAACCAGCATTTGCGTTGGAAAAACAACGACCTTGTCTCCCTCCAGCGGCGGCACGTGGACAAGCAGCGACGATTTAATCGCCACCGTAACCAATGTCGGCGTCGTAACCGGTGTCAGCGGCGGCACGGTGACATTTACCTTTACCAATACGACCACGGGTTGCTCGGCAACGACGGAAACGGTAACGGTCATCACTACATGTGGCGAGGCAGTTCTTGGCGTGGAGATAGCCAACTGTCCCGAAGACGGAATACTTCCGACAACCGATTTTCTACAGTTAGAGGCGCAGGTGTTCCCCGAAGATGCGACAAACAAAGAGTTGGTATGGCATAGCAGCAATTCCAGCATCGCCTTTGTTGACCAGACCGGCTACGTAACGCCCGGAAGTACAGGCGTTGCCATCATCACCGTAACGACGATGGAAGGCGGATTTACCGCTACCTGCCCAATAAGGGTGATACAACCGATTACAGAGGTAAAGTTAAATAAAAACACCATGGCGTTGATGGTTGGCGGCGATGAGACGTTGATAGCCACCGTCTTACCCGAGAATGCCGACATCAAAACTGTTACGTGGAGCAGCGATGCTACTGCCATCGCCACGGTTGACGGCAACGGCAAAGTAACCGCCATGTCAGTCGGCACGGCAATCATCACCGCTACTACTGTGGTAGGCGGACTTACTGCTACCTGTGCAGTTACGGTCACGGGGGCTTTCATCATGCCCACCGGCGTTACGGTGACGCCGAAGACGCTCACGCTTGCCAAAGATGCCACTGCCTCGTTGACCACCGAAGTAAAACCTGTCGGCGCTAACCCGGCAATAACGTGGACGACGAATAATGTAGCGATTGCGACGGTTGATGCTTCCGGCATCGTTACCGGCGTCGCCGTCGGCAAAGCCGTCATCACCGCCAAAACCGTCAACAACTACAGCGCCACCTGCACCGTAACCGTTACTGCCGGCAAAATAGGCGATGCCCCCCCAAGCTCCCCCGAAGGGGAGGATGTGCGGGTCTATCCGAACCCGACGAGCGGGTTGTTAACGATCGCGTGCTATCGTCATTGCGGGCTTGACCCGCAATCCTCCGAAAATGATGAGATTGCGGGTCAAGCCCGCAATGACATTCGCGGGGTCGAAATATTCGACGTCTTGGGCAGAACATATAACGTGTCACGCGTAACGCGTAACGAAATGGACATTTCGTTTTTACCTCCCGGCGTCTATTTCATCCGGATACAAACCGAAACCGGCGCGGTAACGAAGAAGATTATAAAGTCCGACCCGTCCCGTTAGAGATGTAATATTATATTGGTAGAAAACGGTGTTTTCGTGTTACCGTGTGCCGTAGGTACTGATTTGTTTCTTATTCAAATCATCGAAAACTCTTTGGATAGCTCATCGCATATTTCACCACCGGGACGGCGATTTTCTTGATGCTCATTTGGTCGGTGGCGTCGGCGATGTCTATGAGGATGTTGTCTTTTTTGAGGATGAGTATGTTGTCGGAGGTGATGTCGTACATGTTGTTGGTGATGGTGTCGTGGATGATGAAGTAGTGGAGTTCGGCGTCGGAGATATTGAACTGACGTTTTATTTTGAGGCAGAGTTGGTCGTATTTTTCGTCGGGAAAGGGCGTGTTCGACATCTCGATGGCGAAGAGGCGACGGTTCACGAGGCAGTCGCTCAGGTAGGAGAGGATGTTGTCGGGATGATGGCGCCACTGTTTGATGGCGGCGAAAACGTCGAAGTCGTCGAGTTCGGAGAAATGTTGCAGGATGGACGGATTGGTATGGAAATCATGTTCGGAGCAGTGGTTTTTCAGGAAAAAGAGGAGTGGGGGAGGGGCGGCGATTTCTGTTCGGGTGGCGCACAACTCTTTGGCTCGTCGTAAGATATTAGTGAGCAGGAAGTCGGCTACGATGACGGTTTTGTGGAGATAGACCTGCCAGTACATCAGCCGCCGGGCTATCAGGAAGTTTTCGACCGAGTAGAGACCTTTTTCTTCGACAACGAGTTTGTCGTCCTGTATTTCAAACATGTTGATGATGCGGTCGGCGGCGATGATGCCTTCGGAGACGCCGGTGAAAAAACTGTCGCGTTTCAGGTAGTCCATTCGGTCAACGTCAATCTGTCCGGAGATGAGTTGGTAGAGGAATTTTTTGGGATATTGGTTGTTGAAGATGGCTTTTGCCATTTCTAAGTGGTTGTCGTATTGCTGGTTCAGGTCATCGAAGAAGCAGGCGGAGATTTTTTCATGATGGGTGTTGACGATGGTATATTCCAAGGAGTGTGAAAACGGTCCGTGTCCGATGTCATGCAGGAGTGCGACGATGGATGCGGCTTCGGCTTCTTCCGGCGTGATGCGATGACCTTTCATGCGTAGCGTTTCGATGGCTTTGTTCATCAGGTGGGCGACGCCTAAGGCGTGATGGAAGCGCGAATGTACCGAACCCGGATAAACCAAATGCAGCAGTCCCGTCTGTTTGATGCGGCGCAGGCGTTGCATGTAAGGGTGTTCCATCAGTTCAAACGGTGTTCCGTCGGGGAGGTTTATTAAGCCGTGAACGGGGTCGTTGACGATTTTTCTTTTCATAACAGATTAAAAGCCAATGGATACTTTTTCCAAAGCGATGAGGCGGTCGTGCTTGTCGCCGGTTTCGCGGTTGTAAACGTAGATGTAGTAGTCGTTGCTTGTTTCCCAGTGGTTTCCTTCAAAGAACGGGATGTCTGCGACGAAAGAGCCATCTTCCACATAAGCGTAGAGGTAGTTGTAGTAGCCCTGTTTTAGGTAGAAAGAGGCTTCGTAGCCTTTGCGGTTGTAGTTGTAGGTCATTTTGGAGGATTCGTCCAAGCGGTTTTGGGTGAAGTTTGCGACGACGTGCACACTGCCGTTTTGTACGGGGATGTCGGTTTTGAAGAAGAAAGAGACCCAGGCGTACTCCGCCTCTACGTCGGAGTCGGGGTAGTCGTCGGTTTTGATAAAGAATTTCCCGTTGATGTCCGACGCCGCTTCGTAATTTCTCCGGCGTGGCACGTCGGTGAGCAGGAAGACGTAGTAGGCGCCTTCGTAGCCGCGGTCAATCTTTCCGACGTTTAAGGTGTTGGTTTGCAGTGTTTTGGTGTCGAAGTAGCGGTATTCGTTGATGCCGTCGAACACGTTTTCGTCGTTATAGTGGGCGTATCCCAAGATGGAGCCTCTGATGTTGAGCGGTTTCACGTATTTGGCATTGTCCCAGCGTTCGTTTTGTCGCAACAGCACTTTCAGGTCGCGTTCGGGGAAGGGGATGCTGTAACCTTCGGTGTTGATGCCGAAGACGACGCGCTGCATCTCCAAGTGTGAACCGGGGCGCTGATCGCGAATGGCGTTCGCCTCGACTATCGAGACTTTCGGCTCCAACACCATGAAGCGCAAAGAGAAGAACGGGTCGTCGGCGAAACCATCCTCATACGCCACCAACAGATAGTTGCCCGACAGTTTCGGACGCATCCTGTCGGTCGGAAAGAGCGTGGAATAGTGGACGTAAGGCTGTATGGTATTGGACGAGAAGATGTAATCGTAGATTTGGTCTTCGAAGAAGCCGTCCAAATACTCCTGCAACTGCAATCCTTCGGTCGGATGCCACGCTGCATCGCAATGGATGAAAGTGAATCGGAAAGTACGTTGATTATCAGCAAGTTCGTCGAACTGAAGCCATAACTGCCCTCTGCCTCCTAAGGTGATGACCGGCATGCTCATCACATTAGCGGCGGGGCTCAACGTCAGCGACTTGATGCTCTCTTTATAGACATAGTCGCCATACTTCAAAACATCGCTCTTGTAGCCCTCCTGAGCGCTCATGGAGACGATGAACAGTAGTTGAAAAATTAATACGGGGAATAGTGTTTTCTGTTTCATAAGGGAACTCCTTCCAAATAAAGTGTATCGTAACTTAAATCAGAATTATTGGACCATGTTACGCTACCCAAAAATGTCGTTGCGGTATGAAATAACTTATGGTCTTTTAATGATTGAAATACTTCGAAATCAAGATAGGGTTTCATGTCAAAACGTCGTTGTTCACCATTTGCAAACCAAAGAGTGAGCATATAGTTTTGCTCAGATTGAACTTTTATTACTTTTGGATTCATATACATCATTGAGATGGTTGCCATAATATTTATATTTAATAATCACCCTGCAAAGATACATCTTTTTTAAAGATGCAAAAAAAACATACAACAAAAATCACCCCAAGCCGTTAAAAATATTATTATTTGTTTTGGAATATGATGAACAGGTTTACTTATTGGATAGTGTTGTCGTTTTTTCTGGGGACGGCGTTTCAGTCTCCGGCACAGGCAGTTAAGGGCGCGTTGATAGGCGGAGTGAATTTTACGCAGGTGGACGGCGACGAGGTTTACGGATATAAGCGCATAGGCGCTAATGTGGGCGCTGCCGCCATCATCCCTTTTACCGATATGTGGTCGCTCACGCTGGAAACGCTTTTCAGCATGGAGGGAAGCCGGGAGAAAGGCGTTGCCGATGATGGATGGGAGATGGGGTCAGATCGGTACCCGCCTCCTTACGATGCCGATTCGTTTTATTATAACGGCGCTTACGACCTGCATCTGGATTATGTGCGGGTTCCGATTGTGTTTCACTATAACGACCGGAACTTGGGACTAGGCGCAGGATTGCAATACGGGCGTTTGGTAAGAATCAAAGAACAGGAACAGGACATCTACAACACCACGCAGTACGCCGAAGAAGCCTATAAAAACTACGACCTCAGCATCCTTGCCGACGTGAAATACCGTATCTACGCCGGACTTTTCTTCAACCTCCGCTATTCGTATTCGTTGCTGAGCATACGTGAAAGGACATTTTACAGTATTGACCTGAACAGTGAATACACAAAGACCAGAAATCAGCGCCATAACACAATAACCGTCAGGCTAATGTGGGTGATTAACGATAGAGGCAGTTCGCTCCAATCGCAAAAGAAAGAGCAACGCGCTTTTTAATAATAATTATGGTGTCATGAGTAAAATTCAACTTCAAAACGAGATTAATCGCTTAAAACCTCTTATCTGCGACATAGGCAGACGAATGTGGCAACGCAGTTATGTTGACGGCAACGGCGGCAATATCAGCGTTCGCATAACGAAAGATTGGATTTTATGCACACCCACGTTGATTTCCAAAGGTTTTATGACGCCTGATGATTTGTGTTTGGTGGATATGGACGGACGTCCAAGGTCGAAAGGTGGTCGTCCGCCTACCAGCGAGATATTGACGCATCTTGCTATCTATCGCAACGTTCCGGAGGCGGGCGCCTGCGTACATGCGCATCCGCCTCATGCTACTACTTTTTCGATTACCGGTGTTCAGCCTCCCAAGCATATCTTGCCCGAAGTGGAGATTTTTCTTGGCGAGATAGCCGTTGTGCCGTACCACCATCCCGGCTCTCCGGAGATGGCAGAGGCGGTCGGAGCGGCGGCGCCGACGCATCGGGCAATGTTGATGCAGAATCATGGCGCCATCACGTGGGGCGAAGATGTCGAAACGGCGTATTGGAAAATGGAAATATTAGATAACTATTGCCGGATGTTGCTGTTGGCGAAAGCTGCGGGGATGATCTTTACCACAATAGATAAGCAAGGAGTGGCAGCGTTTGGGAAATAAGAAATAACTGCTATTAGACTAAAATACAATAATTTCTATAACGCTACGTTTTATGTCGAACCAATTAATAAAATGCAAAAAACAGTTGTAAAATATTCGATAATCTTTTTCTTGTTGCTGGTTTACCTCAACAGAGGGGTTTTTATTGTTCCTTATGAGGCTAAAAATCAAAACAATAAAGAAATCAACAGCGTTATAGAATTGATAACACAACTTGTTACCGGAGAAGACAATGGTATTGACGAAGATGGCGATGGGCAAACAGATTGCAACTTTACACAACTTATTCTTTATGATTTTTCATTGCAATCCGTTCACATGGCTCTATTTTCAAAAGATATAAAAAATATCGGATTTCCTTATAAGGAAAAATTTCTCTTAAACGGTTTTTGCAGCCGGATAGACCACCCGCCGGAAGTTTAATTTGCATCAAAAGTGTTTTTTTAACCACTAAGAACACACAAAGGACAACGCCGTCATTCTTGCGAAAGCAGGAATCCCCTAAGGCAAAGCATCAAGCAGGAGATTGCGGGTCGTTGCCCGTAATGACGTCGGTAACATTTACTTACTTTTAATAATAAAACAAATGCAAATCATCAGAATAACATTGCTGTGCATTGTCGTAATATTCCAATGCAGGCACAAAATATATGCTCAGGAAACGTTAAAAATCACCGTTGAGCAAGCCGAAAAGCAGTTTTTGGAAAAGAATCTGCAACTGTTGGCGGAGCGTTGCAACATTGACATTGCCGATGCCGCCATCGTAGAGGCAAAACTTTTGAATAATCCGGCTATTGGCGTCGGAGAGGTAAATTTCTGGCGTTCAAATGCTGCCGACGAACTTGATGTCTCACCAACCCCGTTTGGAAACAGAATTGTATTTAGCGCCGAACTCGAACAAATGATACGGACGGCAGGGAAAAGGAAAAAGCTGGTCAATTTGGAGAAAACAGCAAAAGAGATTGCCATTCAGGAGTTTGAGACTTTTTTGCTCGGTCTGAAAACCGAATTGAGAACCATCTTACACGAAACAATTTACCTGCAATCGTATTTAGAACTGATTACAATTCAGGTAGAAACAATTCATAATTTGGTTGACGCCTATAAAAAACAGACCGTTGAGGGAAATATTGCAAAAAGCGAATTGATACGGCTTCAAGCCTCTTTGGTCGAGTTGGAAACAGAGGCAAACGAACTGTTGACAGAGTTACACCAGCAATATAAAACTCTTAAAATGCTGCTGAATATCACGCCCGAAACGGATATTTCGATATTGCCGACTACTGCCACGCTCAAAAATCCGGCAGAAATATCATTGACGGATCTGTTTGAAATGGCAAAACAGGCGCGACCGGAATTTTTATTGTCGGATTTAAACATTACCTACAATGAAAAACTTCTTGTGTATGAAAAATCGCAACGAACGCCCGATGTGGGATTGAGCGTAAACTACGACAGATACGGCGGCGTATGGAAGGATTTTGTGGGAGTTGGCGTCAAGGTTGATATTCCGGCATTCAACCGTAATCAGGGAAATATAAAGATGGCAAAAACGAGCATTGAGCAGGCTAATTATTACGCCGAATATCAGAAAAGTACAATTCTTCAAGAAATTACGGAAATCTATTACAATTATGAGGTGAATTATCGGTTTTACAAAAAAATTACCGATAACGATTTTTCCGAAGATTTGGAAAGTATGCTCGAAGTATATTCCCGCAATCTGCTCAATAGAAACATCAATATGCTCGAATATATTGACTTTATGGACGCTTACAGAGCAACAAAACAGGCAATCCTGACGGCAAAAAAGAAGTTGGACATAAATTTTACGGAACTTGAATTTAGTGTAAATAATAAAATAGAATAATCTTTGCCACGAATTACACGAATGAACACGAAATATAATTAGTGAAAATTCGTGTAATTAGTGGCTAAAAAAATAAAAATAAAATGGAAATACGGAATAAAATAAATGTAGTAATGTTAAGCATGGTAGTATTTTTTTGTACGTGCAATAGTGAAAAAAAATCAAAAAATGCAGAAAACGTTATTAATCAGGCTTTTCTCGAAAATGTAAAGACCGAGAAAGTCGTTTTGAGCAATCAGAAAAGCGAGTTAATCCTGACGGGAAAAGTGGAATACGACCCCGACAAAATAATCAGTTATGTGCCGTTGATAAGCGGAATTATTGACCGGACGTATTTCTCGTTGGGCGACAAAGTACGGAAAGGTCAGCCGTTGCTCGACATCCGAAGTACGGAATTGAGCGCCTTACAGTCGGAAAGAATATCGCTCGAAGCCGAAGAAAAAATCGCAGAGAGGGAGTTAAAGGCGGCGCAGTCAATGTTTGACGACAATATGCTTTCGGAGAGGGAATTACTCGAAGCAAAAGGAAAACTGAGACAGATACAGGCGGCTATCGGCAAGATAAGTGCGGATATGAGCGTTTACGGAACCGACAAAGGAAATGGCGTTTTTACGGTAAATGCCCCGATGAGCGGTTATATCGTAAGTAAAAAAGCCTTGTCGGGCAGCACGATTTCACCGGAAAGCGACCCTGCCTTTTCCATTGCCGACTTGACTATCGTGTGGGTAACGGTGAACGTCTATGCCAGTGATTTGCGGTTTGTTCGCGAAGGAATGGACGTTGAAATCACAACGCTTTCGTATCCCGATGAGGTGTTTTACGGTAAAATCAATTCACTGTCGCAAGTCTTCGACCCCGAAGAAAAGGTTTTAAAAGCACGTATAACAATGAATAACAGCGATTTCAAATTAAAACCCGAAATGTCTGTTTTGGTAAGATTGGTAGGGGAAGGCTTTAACCCTGCCTTTGCTATTCCTTCGGATGCGCTGATTTTTGACGATAACCGCTATTTTGTGGTGGTGGAAGAAACCGCGGGAAATTTTGTAATTAAAGATGTAACACTTCAAGGTCATCACGGCAAAACATCTTACATCGCCACAGGGTTGACGGAAGGGGAAAATGTGGTGGTTAAAAATCAGTTGTTGATTTATTCGGGGTTGAAAGAAAATTTATAAGCAGTAAAAAAGTTGTATATTTGCAGTAATTTTAAAATAGTTAAAAATGAGCGAAAATAACACATTATCAACGAATAACGAGGGAATAATTTACGGTCAGATAAAGGATATTTTGACCACAGCAAGAGTGAAAGCGTATTCTGCTGTCAATTTTGCTATGGTAGAAGCGTATTGGCTGATTGGAAAACAGATTGTTGAAGCACAAGCAGGAAACGAAAGAGCCGAATATGGGACACAATTGTTGAAATATCTTTCGGAACGCCTTACGCAAGAGTTTGGAAAAGGGTTTGAGGAAAGAGAGTTGCGAAAAATCAGACAGTTTTACTTGACTTTTCCAATTCGGGACGCAGTGCGTCCCGAATTAGGTTGGACGCATTACCGTCTGATAATGAGAGCAGAAAACGAAAATGCAAGAAATTTCTACATCGACGAGTGCATAAAATCAAATTGGAGTACCCGACAACTTGAAAGGCAAATCAATACCCATTTCTACGAAAGATTATTGTCGAGCCA
>WRLA01000043.1 GCA_009777825.1 Bacteroidales bacterium | reverse complement strand
CTATTACAATGGTAGTAATAGTTCTACGATAAGTATACCAGGGGGCAGGATCACTCCCAAGCGCTTCATCATAATCCGGCATCGCCCCCTCCCCGCTAATGGTGAGTGTCCCGTCTTTTAAGCACCACTCAAGCGTTCCGGTTGTTCCGGAGTAGTCGCAGTCTTGCGCGAAAGCGCTTGCTGCGCTCAGGAGCATGGCGAAGCCTAAAATAAATAGATGTTTTTTCATGTTTAAAATAATTTACGGTTATTAATTTTTAAATATATTTCATTTTTATTCGTCAAGCATTAAATTTTTCTTTGATTTCAATATTTTTGGTTTTGTTGACCTCAACAAAACCTATTTCTATATTTTTGGTTTTGCCGAGGTCGGGAAAACCTATTTTAGTGTCTTTACGAGGCTTTGATGGCATTACGATCAATTTGTTGACCTCAACAAATTGATCAGCAACATTGAATCCGCTGTTCTGACAAGCAAGCATGGCGCGGTCAATCACCTTTGAAAAATTACGCCACTCTGCATACTCCAATACAAGAGCCAATTCGCGAGCAAGCCAGTATTCATTGCCTGATTCGTCTATTTGTTTGATTTGCTCAAATCCTTGATATTCTGTTGCTATTAAGTTGTTCATTTTTACTGTTTTACTTTGTTTTCACTTTTAAACTATCAAATTTCTTCTTTTCTGTATATATTTCCATATTTTTATTAATAAATATTAGTAAGTTGCTCTATCATTTCCAATAAAAAAGTCTCTTTTATTTTCCAAACAATAGAATAATCTATGCCAAAATAATCGTGAACAATTCTATTTCTAAATCCTTTTATTCTATACCAATCAATGGTTGAAAACTTTTCTTTGAAGTCTTCGGGTAACCTGTTTGCTGCTTCTCCAATGATTTCAAAGTTTCGTATTACAGCATCCACAGTTTTTGCATCCGACTTAAATTCGTCAAAAGACAAATTATCGGTGTATGATAGTATTTTATTAGCGCTATCAATTATATCCTCAACAAGAAGTTCCGAGCTACGTTTAGACATACATTATATCATTTTGAATTTCCGTAAAATATTTATCTTTGATGCCATTTCTTGAAACGAGGTCAACTTTTCTGTCGAGTTCCTGTTCTAATAAATGGGCTATATCAACAAATTCGATTCCTATCGGTTGTGTAAAATCCACAATTACATCTATGTCGCTTGATGTTGGCGAAAAATCATCCCGTACAACAGACCCGAAAAGTCCAATGGAACGGACATGGTATTTATCCGTCAAAACCGGTTTTAATCGGTCAATGGTTTCTCTTACTTGGTCTAAATAAAGCAACATAGCTGTAATTTTTCTTATATTTTTACTGTTTTCACCCCAAACTTCTTCGGTTTAAACCCTTTATTAATCAGCGGCACAAACGCATTCATTATCAGGATAGCGAACGAGACGCCTTCGGGGTATGCGCCCCACAGGCGGATGAGTACGGTCAGTGCGCCGCATCCGACGCCGAACAGGATCTGTCCCCAGCAACTCATGGGCGAGGTAACCATGTCGGTAGCCATGAAGATGGCGCCGAGCAGCAAACCTCCCAAGAGCAGATGTACGCCTGCCATAGAGAGGGCGTTCAGCATGACGCCGCTTTCCAGTTGTACTTTGAAAACGTCGGGACTGATGGCACAGACGGCGAATACAAATACGAACGACGTAGCGATGAATGCCACAGGAATGTGCCACGTGATGACTTTTCGCCACAGCATAAACAAGCCACCCAGCAAAATCGCTATTGCCGACACTTCGCCCAGCGAACCGCCGTGCGAGCCTGCGAGCAAACTGGAGATGCTCATCGGAATCCCCGCGCTCAGTTGATTGAGCGGGGTTGGTCCGGTGATGGCGTCGGTGATGTTGAGCAGCGGCGCAACGTCGGGCCACGTCGTCATCTGTTGCGGGAAGGAGACGAGCAGGAAGACCCGTCCGACTAAGGCGGGGTTGAACGGATTTTTCCCCAGCCCGCCAAACGACATCTTGGCTACGCCAATGGCGATGACGGCGCCGATGACCACAATCCACCAATCTAAGCCCGACGGCACGTTAAACGCCAGCAACATGCCGGTGATGAGCGCCGAGCCGTCGTTGATGGTGGGCGGCATCTTCATCAAATACTTCTGTATCAGCCACTCTACTAAGAGGCAAGCAGCCACCGAGATGGCTATCACCCGCAAAGCGTCCCATCCGAAGAACAAAACGGAGGTTATCAGCATCGGTATCATGGCGATGACCACGCTCCACATGATTTTCTTCACCGATTCCTGATGGTGAACATGGGGTGAACCTGAAATTGTTAATATGTTCATATCTTTCTATTTTACGTTACGATTTTTTATAATTTTTCCTACTTGACCTTTGCCTGTGCGAATCATATCCAAGAGCGGTCTGCCCGACGGACAGATATATTGGCACGAGCCACATTCGATACAGTTCATCACGCCCTCTCCCTCCAACTGCTCGAAATCGTTGCAGGTGGCGAGGTTGGACAGCAGATACGGTTCCAATCCCATGCAGCAGATGGTGGTACATTTGGCGCAGCGGATGCAGTTTTGTACGGGTATGCGCTTGGATTCTTTGCGGGTCATCAACAAGATGCCGGACGTTCCTTTGGTGATAGGAATGTCCAAAGAGGTAACGGCTTTTCCCATCATGGGACCGCCGCTGACTAATTTTCCATAGTCGTCGGGCAGTCCGCCGGCGGCTTCAATCAACATGAACGTCGGCGTTCCGATGCGGACGTAGAAGTTGGACGGTTTGGCAAGCGACTTCCCCGTTACGGTAACGACGCGCTGAATGAGCGGCTTATTCTTCTGCACGGCTTCGTAAACAGCTACCGCCGTCCCGACGTTCACCACCACCACGCCTACTTCGATAGGCAACTTTCCGCAGGGAACTTCACGGTTGACGATGGCTTGAATAAGTTGTTTCTCAGCGCCTTGCGGATATTTTACCTTGAGCGGGACGACTTCGATACCGTCATAACCTTTGGCAAGTTCGGTTAAATGGGCGATGGCGTCGGGCTTGTTGTTCTCAATGCCGATGTAGGCTTTTTTCACCTCCACCGCCCGCATCAAAATCTTCACGCCGACAAGCAATTCCTCGCCCTTTTCCAACATCAAACGATGGTCGGAGGTGAGATAAGGCTCGCACTCTACAGCGTTGATGATGAGCGCTTCGCACTTTTTCCCTTCCGGTATCATCAGTTTCACGTGGGAGGGGAATGCGGCGCCACCCATCCCAACAATGCCGTGTTCTTTGATGATGGCGATGATTTCCTCTTTTTCGGCATGTATGGTGCGCTTTAAGTCGGGGGAGCGGTCAATGGACGCATCCCACTCGTCGCCTTCCACCTCAATGATGATTGCCGGACGTTTGTAGCCGCTGGCGTCAATGCAGTCGTCAATGGCAACGACCTTTCCCGAAACGGACGAGTGGATGTTGGAGGATATAAAAGCCTCGCCTTTCGCAATCATCTGTCCGACTTTTACGGCGTCACCCTTTTGCACAACCGGCACGGGCGGAGCGCCCAAACTCTGTCCTAACGGAAATACCGCACGAGTCGGCAACGCCAACTCCTCAATCGCAGCACGCTCCGAAAACTTACACTCCGGAGGATGCGTGCCACCTATTTTAAATGTTTTTAATCTCATATACTTATACTATATAATTATTTTAATAATTTTCTGTTTTCGACATCCTGTAACACACTCATTTGCTGAATAGCAATCTGATTTAACTTTATCAAACGCTCTTTTTGCGGAAGTCCTTCGTTGATGAATACGGAATTTAGATTTTCCATATTTGAAAGACAAATCAGTTCGTTAATCGTAGCATAATCGCGGATATTGCCTTTCAAGTCGGGATTGTCCTCACGCCATTCTTTGGCGGTCATGCCAAACATGGCTACATTCAATACATCGGCTTCGTTGGCGTAGATGAAAGAAGTTTGCAGTGGTGTAAGTTTGGCAGGAATTAAATGTCTCTTGATGGCAGAAGTGTGAATATGATAATTGATTTTGGTGAGTTCACGCTTCGCACTCCAGCCTAATGCTTTTTGTTCTTCTTCTTTAAGTCTCTGAAACTCTTTTAATAAATACAGTTTGAACTGAGGCGATACCCACGATGCAAATTCAAAAGCAATATCTTTATGAGCATAGGTCCCTCCATAGCGACCTGCTTTTGCGATTATTCCAATGGAATTTGTCTTTTCAATCCATTGTTTTACGGATAAAATGAAACGATTTAGTCCTGCCGCATTTTTAATTCCCTCGAATTCGGGGGAATTAAAACATGGATTATACATCTCTTCCCACATTCCAATAAATTCTATGGTATTTTTGTTTCGCAACCACTTTTCGATAAGAGCAAGACCATTTTCAATGCCTTTTACCATATCGGTCAAGGAAATATAATCCCGTTCTTCTATCGAAATTATTGTGATTTCAGCGCCTTTTACCGTTATCTTTGCCATAGTTTTTGTATATTACATTTTCACCACCTTCCCATTCCCAACAACCCGCCCATTCGAAATAACGCTAACACCATAAACCCCTTGCGGCAAATGGCTGATGTCTATTTCGATGTGCGATTGTCCGATTTCCGATTTCCGAAATTCCCCTCCAAAAAAATCTTTTCCTCTTCTTTTCTCCTTTGGGGAAAATGCCGGAGGCAAAAGGGGCAAGGGGGCAGGGGGTGGTGTGATTTGCGATTGTAGAGACGCACGGCCGTGCGTCTCTACGTGAACAACACGACCCATCACATCGTAAATTACGATTTCCGATTGTCCGATGTCCGATGTCCGATTGTCGCATATCGCATATCGCATATCGCATATCATCAATAATCCCGTCGTTGGGTTGGGATATATCCGCACATCCCCCCCTTCGGGAGGGCTTGGGGGGGCTACAATGCCAACGTTTTCTTCAAAATTGGCAACCAATTCTATATCTTCGGTTACGGTGAAACGGTAGGGGTTATCGGTAGAAATCTCTACGCCGTCTTTTGTCCAGTTGACGAAATGATAGCCGTCGTGGGCGATGGCTTCGACGGTAGCGGTGGCGTCTTCTTGATACGCTCCATCGCCGATGACGTCGCCATATTTATTATTATTAATATTTACTTTAACCAAATACTCATCTTCGCCGATAATCTTAAATTCTTTCCATACTTCGGCATTTTTGTAATCGGCAATAGCGTCTGTAGGCACTTTCAAGATACAGTTATTCACATTTACGTATGAAAAAACATCGGAAGTTATGTTGACAGGTATGGGATTAAGATTAATAACGGAAGTAAGGGCTTTACATCCTGAAAAAGCGTATTCGCCAATGCTTGTTACACTATTGGGGATAACAATGGAAGTAAGAGCGTTACATTCGGCAAACATAGATTTTTCAATACTTGTTATCCCATCCGGGATGATCATCGAAGTAAGTCCTTTACAATTGGAAAAAGCGGATTCCCCAATAGTTGTAACTCCATCGGGAATGACGATTGTGGTAAATCCATTGCAACTGGCAAAAGCACAAGGACCAATACTTGTAACATTTTCCGGAATGATAATGGACGTAAGACCGTTACAAGCGATAAAAGATCCATACCCAATACTCGTAACGTTGTTTGGAATGTCAATCGAAGTAAGTCTGGAGCAAAGGTGAAAAACGCCGTCTCTAATCGTTGTTATGCCATCCGGAATGTTAACAGCAGTCAGAGAATTGCACCAAGCAAACGCATACTCTCCAATACTTGTAACGCTGCTTGGAACGACAATTGAAGTAAGAGTGTAACATCCATGAAAAGCATTATTTCCAACACTCGTAACACCATCTTCTATTATCACTTTTTTAATAATATTTTCATATTGAAACCACGGTGCACAATCAGCATTATAAACATAATCCGGCATCTCCCCCTCTCCGCTAATGGTGAGCGTGCCATAACTTATGTTCCACGTCAGCGGTCCCGTCGTCCCGCCTTGTGCGAAAGCGCTTGTCGCGCTCAGCAGCATGGCTAATCCTAAAATAAATAGATGCTTTTTCATGTTTAAAATAATTTATGTTTATACTATTTTATTTATTTTTGCAAAGGTAATTTTATTATTTACGAAAATAGACAACATTATAAAATCAAAGCCGCAGCCACAATTCTGTGAATTATAACTTCGTCATTTTTAAATTCACTACCTTGTCTTGATTCCATTCCGTGCGACGAGCATTAACAATGTTTCGCCCATATTCACCGTAAAAATCAATAAATTTATTATCAATCCGGTCGAACACCTCTTCCACAGAGTACAACTGTTTTTCTTCAGCGTAACCTTGTGTTTTTGTTTCTGTTGTTTCTATTGTTTCAACTACCATACATATATTATTTTAATTCTTCTTCAAATACTGTTTTGTAATAATATCTGAGTCATCTTCCGTATTTTTTATAATTCGACATTTTCCTCCTTTTTCGCCTCAGGAAAGTTCACCTCCCAGATAGCCCCTGTCGGGCATTCTTTGGCGCATTTGCGGCACAGTTTGCACTTTTCGAAGTCAATGTAAGCCAGGTTTTTCTCCATGGTGATGGCTTCGAAGGTACAGGCTTTGACGCACTTTCCGCATCCGATGCAGGCGACGGCGCAGTTTTTCTTGGCGACCGCTCCTTTTTCGGTGTTGACGCAGGAGACGAAGATGCGGCGCTCTTTCTTACCGCGATGGCGCACCTCGATGACACCGCGCGGACAGTTTTTGACGCACACGCCGCAGCCCACGCAGTTCTCTTTGACGTCGGGCAGTCCGGTTTCGGCGTTCATCTCGATGGCGTCGAAACGGCAACTCGCCACGCAGTCGCCGCAGCCAAGACAGCCGTTAGGACATCCGCCCTCGCCGGCATAGAGCGCGTGGGCGAAGGCGCACGAGGCGACAGCGTCGTAATCTATCTTCTTCGGCGTGTTGGCGAACGTGCCGTGACAGCGGATGACGGCGATTTTCGGCTCGGCTTTGGGAGCGGCGATTCCTAAGAGTTCCGCAATCTTGTCCATCGCCTCACTGGCGCCGGGACAGGATTTGCCTTCTACACTCTCCGCCTTCACGATAGCTTCCGCCAACGCCCGACAGCCGGCATAACCGCAGCCGCCGCAGTTGGCGCCCGGCAACAACTCCGCGACCTCGTCAATGCGCGGATCTTCATCAACCTTAAACTTCTGTGCCACAAAGTACAACAACACCGCCGACAAAACACCCAAAGATATTAAGGTGATCAGCGAATAAAGCATTATATCATTCATAGTCTAATTTTTTTCAAAAAAATATTTCTGTATTTGCGGTGCAAAGGTAGTATTTTTTCGCTACACGTTACATGTTACATGTATTGTCTCACACCTCACATCTCACAATCCCACATCTCAAAAAAAGCAGTACCTTTGCAAACATGAAAGTATTAGTTACCGGAGGAACGGGATACATTGGTTCTCACACTGTTGTGGAGTTGCAGCAGAAAGGTTTTGAGGTCGTTATTGCCGACAATTTGGTCAATTCTTACAGGGAAACCGTGGACAGGATTGCGAAAATAACGGGGAAATGCCCGGCTTTTGAACATATTGACTTAACAGACAAGCACCTTGTTGACCAAATATTTGCCAAATACAGTGATATTCAACATATTATCCATTTTGCGGCGTTGAAGGCGGTGGGCGAGTCGGTGCAGCAGCCGTTGAAATATTATCACAACAACATCAACGCCTTAATCAACATTCTGGAATCTATGCGGAAGTATGCAGTGAAAAACCTTGTATTCTCCTCATCCTGTACCGTTTACGGTCAGCCTGACGTGTTGCCGGTTACCGAGACGTCGCCCATCCAGCCGGCGCTCTCTCCCTACGGACACACCAAACAGATTTGCGAGGAAATCATCACCAACACGACAGCAATTTCAAATTTCAACGCCGTTTTGCTGCGCTATTTCAACCCTGTCGGGGCGCATCCGTCGGCATTGATAGGAGAGTTCCCGATAGGAGCGCCCAACAACCTGATGCCCTGCATCACGCAATCCGCCATCGGGAAACGTCCCGAACTGAAAGTCTTTGGAAATGACTACAATACACCCGACGGAACGGCAATACGGGATTACATCCACGTGGTGGATTTAGCCCAATCGCACGTAGCCGCGTTGGAACGTTTTATCGGCGAACAGAACACGAAAAAGTTGGAAATTTACAACATCGGGACGGGAAACGGTTTCTCCGTGTTAGAAATAATCCACTCTTTTGAAAAGGTGTCGGGGAAAAAGTTGAATTACCAAATCGTGGAGCGCCGCGCAGGCGACATCGAAAAAATATGGGCGGACACCTCGCTGGCTAACAGAGAGTTACAGTGGAAAGCCCAAAGCGGCATTGACGAAATGATGGCGTCGGCTTGGAGATGGGAACAGGCGCTAAGCGCACCAAATGTGTTACGGTGATTGTGAATTAAAAATATTTGTACCTTTGCAGGTGGATTTATAAAAGATAAAATTATGACAAAAAGATTTTTTATTTTTGTAGCATCCATGCTATTGAGTGTGGCGGGTGCGTGGGCGCAGGACATTATCACGCTAAGAAATGGCGACGATATCGAAGCGTTAGTTCAGGAAATCGGCACGGACGAAGTCAAGTACAAGAAGTTCGAAAACCCTAACGGACCCAACTATACGTTGAAAAAGTCGGAAATCTTTATGATTAGGTATGTAAATGGCTCAAAGGATGTTTTTAAGGATGAGGCGCCCGTCCCAATAAACGTTCAAAGCATGAGTGGTAATCAGCAAGACCCTCCGATAGATTATGCCACATTTACACAATTGAGACGAGATGACAACAGGATGGAAGAGTTCCTTAGAACAAACGACAATGCCCTTTACGAGCAATTTCATAAAGGAGCGTCGCTTAGACGCTCAGGTGGTAGTTTACTGGGAGTGGGGCTTGGATTATCAGTGATAGGTGTCATTATGATGATTGCAGGTTCTAATAATACTGATTATCACGGAGATCTTACTGATGACGGAGCCTTATTGGTTGTTGTTGGCAGCGCAGGGATAGTGGTGGGAGAGGCTCTTATCATTACCAGCATCCCCCTGTCTGCCGTTGGCGGCAGTTTGAAAAGACGTGCTGCCGACAGTTACGAAGAGAAATATTTTGGCAACCAAACAACTTTTCAGCCATCATTGAACTTCGGAATAACAGGGAATGGCGTAGGTCTTGCATTAAAATTTTAAACGTTTTTTATTTCTATGAAAGTTTTAATCACCGGAGGAGCCGGATTTATAGGATCGCACGTAGTTCGTCATTTTGTCAATAAGTATGCTGATTATCACATATTTAACCTTGACAAACTTACGTATGCGGGCAATTTGGAAAATCTGAAAGACGTCGAAAACAGACCGAACTATACCTTTATCAAAGCCGACATCGTCGAAGAGAAGGAGATGTTGCGTCTGTTTGAGCAGCATCGTTTTGACTATGTCATCCATTTGGCAGCCGAGTCGCATGTTGACCGCTCCATCTCCAATCCTAACGACTTTGTATTCACCAACATCGTGGGAACCGTCAATCTGCTCAACGCCGCCCGAAGCATCTGGAACGGAGAGACCGAGCGCAAACGGTTCTACCACGTCTCCACCGACGAAGTGTATGGCTCGTTGGACGAAACCGGACTTTTCACCGAAGATTCCCGCTACGACCCTCGAAGTCCCTACTCCGCCTCAAAAGCCGGCTCAGACCACTTGGTGCGTGCTTATTTCCACACGTTCAACTTGCCCGTTGTCATCTCAAACTGCTCCAACAACTACGGCTCGCATCAATTTCCCGAAAAATTGATACCGCTCTTTATTAATAATATAGTAAACAACAAGCCGCTTCCGGTTTACGGAAAAGGGGAGAATGTGCGGGACTGGCTCTGGGTGGAAGACCACGTGCGGGCGATTGACCTGATTCTACACATCGGAAAAACCGGCGAGACCTACAACATCGGCGGCAACAACGAATGGAAAAACATAGACCTCATCCGCCTGTTATGCACCATCATGGACAAAAAGTTGCACAGGGAAACGGGAGAAAGCGCCCGTCTGATTACTTTCATCAAAGACCGCGCCGGACACGACCTGCGCTACGCCATTAACGCCTCCAAACTGACACAGGAACTCGGATGGCAACCCTCCCTGCCCTTTGAAACAGTCCTCGAAAAAACCGTGGACTGGTACCTCGAAAACACGGAATGGCTTCGAAATGTAACTTCGGGCGATTATAAAACGTACTATGAGCGACAATATACAACGAAATGAATACATTAAAATATGACATCTCACCATCAACCGCCCCGCATCGCCGTCTTCCCCGGCTCGTTCGACCCGATAACCGTTGGTCATGAAGCGATTATCCGGCGGGCGTTGCATCTTTTCGACAAGGTCATCGTCGCCATCGGACACAACACGGCGAAAAAAACGCTCTTTCCGTTAGAACGCAGGATGGAATGGGTGAAATTCGCCTTACAGGACAAGAGCGATGTCGTTGAAGTGCAAAGTTTTACAGGTCTCACCATAGACTTCTGCCGAAAGGTGAACGCACAGTTTATCCTGCGCGGACTGCGGAATTCGACGGATTTCGAGTTCGAATACAGCGCCGGACAGGTAAACCGGCAAATCGGCGGCATTGAGACCGTTTTAATGCTCACCGACCCTCAATACACCCACATCTCTTCCAGCATCGTGCGGGACATTTTCCTCTACGGAGGAGAGTTTGAATCGTTGATACCCAAAGGAATACACCTCACAACCGACGAACCATGAAAAATAGCACTCTCTTTGCAATCATCGTTTGGATGTCTCTTTCCGTGTTTGCGAGCCAAAACGTACAGGCACAGCAACCCGTCACCATCAAAGGGACGTTGCCCGGCGCAGAAGGGAAAACAATCCATCTGATGATAACGTCCGATTATCTCGTTGAAAATGAGACTCTTTCTCAGAAAACAACCGTGAAAAACGATGGGACGTTCTCTTTCGATGTTATCGTTGACGCCATCGCGCCGGTAACGCTGTCCGTCAATTTTTACACGTTCACCTTTTTTGTCGCGCCCGGCGAGAATTATCTTTTGACGGGGAAAAATATCGTGTTCGACAACAACATCAACCCGTTCATTATCAAACCGTCGCTTCCGTTGACGCTTTCGGAACCCGACCCGCTCAACCGTTTCTTGATGCAGTTTGAGCAAAAAAGGGAATTGTTTGAGATGGAAAAATATCAGGATATTTTCAATTCGCAAAACCTTTCCGCCTTCGACGCACTATGGATGCCTGTGGACGCGTTGCCCGAAAAATATCAAAAGTTTTGCACTGATTATCAAACATATACCATCGGAGCGCTCAAAGCCAACTACTCAAAAAAACGCTCCCTCAAACTCGGAACAACCTACCTCGGTAAAGAAAAACCGGACATCTCAAATTACTGTTACATGCTGTTTTTCAACACTTTCTTCGACGAATATCTGCCCTATCACAGCAACGAAATCGTCTTTCCCGTGCTGCAACAATCCATCAACAAAGCCGCTTCCCTGAGCGAAATTTCCGACATTCTTAAAAAAGACCCTGTTTTTCTCGATGACGAACTGCGGATGCTATTTCTTGTGAAACTGTTAGAGCAATATCCTTTCCGGGAAAGTTCCGTGAAAAAGTTGCTCAACGACATCGTAACGTCCAAACCATCGGAACAAATCGCAAAAGCCGCACAAGATGTTCTACGCCAGACCAATACATTACAACCCCGCACAACAGCGCCCGCTTTTGCGTTTCCAAATGTTGCGGGAAAGATGGTGAAATCCGAAACATTAAAAGGAAAATACCTGTACATCAACTTCTTCAAAACCAACTGCTACGACTGTCTCGCCGAGATGGAACTGATGAAAGACCTGTACAACAAAAACAACCGCTTCATCGAATTTGTAAGCATCTGTCTTGACAACGACGCCGACGCCTTCCAAACATTTTCAAAAAACCACCAATACCCCTGGACACTGCTCTACGCCGGCTACGAACAGGAATTTATCCTCCAATGGCAAGCCAAAATTATACCATATTATATACTTATAGACAAAGAATACAAAATCATATCCTGTCCCGCCCCGTCGCCCATAGAGGATATCCGGCATACATTAGAAAAAATCTCATGGGAAGAACAGCGGAGGCAACGGGGACGGTAGAATAAAAAAAAGTTGTACCTTCGCCGAAAATTGTCAGAATTATTAGAAGTCAAAGAGATATGGAAAGGAAATTAATGTCGGAACTGCTCAAATGGAAAGAGAAGAATGGAAGAAAACCACTCTTGCTCGAAGGTGCGCGTCAGGTAGGAAAAACCTATCTTCTCAAAGATTTTGGCAAACGATATTTTAAAAATGTAGCGTATATAAATTTTCAAAATCCAAATGAAGAACTCGTAGATTTGTTCAAAGGCTCCATTGAGCCCAAACGCATCATTACAATGCTCGAACTTTATCTGAATATGAAAATATCGCCGTCCGGAACTTTGCTTATTTTTGACGAGGCGCAGGAGGTACCACGTGTATTGACTTCCCTGAAATATTTTTACGAAGATGCCCCCGAATATCATATAGCCACTGCCGGTAGTTTACTCGGCATCTTTTTGCATAAAGACACTTCGTTTCCTGTGGGAAAAGTAAATACGCTGAAATTGGAGCCGATGGACTTTGAAGAATTTTTATGGGCAAACGGACGCGAAAACATTGTAACTTTCTTAAAATCAAACCCTTTTGAAACAACTTTTAACGAAATTCTGTCCGATTTGTTCAAACAGTATCTGTATATTGGCGGAATGCCGGAAGCCGTTGCCGATTGGGTTGAAAATCGTAATGTGGAAAACATTAACGCCATTCAAGAAGAAATTCTAGGCAATTACCGCAAGGATTTTATTAAACATACCGACAATACGACTGCTGTCCGTATCCGTCAGATTTTTGACAGTCTGCCCGCCCAATTTGCCAAAAAGAACGACAAATTTCTTTATGGAACGGTGAAATCGGGCGCAAGAGCAAGAGAATACGAAATGGCGATAGAATGGTTGAGAGATGCAGGTATTGTACGTCGGGTTCAGCAGGTCGGCTGTGGCGATAAAATTCCGCTGAAATCATACGCTAATCCATCCGCATTCAAACTTTATTTTGTAGATATCGGGCTGTTTCGCCATCTTGCCGAAATCCCTTTTGAGGTAATAAACAGTAAAACTGCCATTTTTGACGAATTTAACGGCTTGATTGCAGAACAGTTCGTGTTGCAACAGTTGGCAAAACATACCCTGTTCTATTGGACAGGCGGCGAAACCAGCGAAGTTGATTTTGTAATGCAATACGGTACCGAAATCGTTCCAATAGAAGTAAAAAGCGGTACGAATGTAAAAGCAAAAAGTTTAAAACACTTCCGTAATACGTACTCACCAAAAACAAGTATCCGCTTTTCGTTGAAAAACACACGATTAGACAATGATTTGCAAAACATCTCTTTGTTCAACATATTTTTATTTAACCAATTACTCGACCATTCATCCGAAAAATGTGTAAAGTGAGCAGCATATTCATCCGAAAAATGTGTAAAATGAACCGTATATTCATCCGAAAAATGTGTAAAAATGAATAATAAGCAAACACGCGCCATCTTAGTCATCTACACCGGAGGGACTATCGGCATGGACAAAAACCCGAAGACCGGACAGTTGGAAGCGGTCGGAATAGACAAACTCTGTCAGTACATTCCGGAGTTGGAAAAGTTTCATCACCGCATTGATTATCAAAGTATTAGCCGACAGATTGACAGTTCGGACATGACGCCGAAAATCTGGCAAGAGGTGGCAAGCATCATCGAAGAAGAATATGACCACTACGACGGCTTTGTCATCCTGCACGGCACCGACACCATGTCCTACACGGCGTCGGCATTGAGTTTCATGCTCGAAAACCTGAACAAGACCATCGTCCTCACCGGCTCGCAACTGCCCATGAGCGCCCTGCGCAACGACGCCCACGACAACCTCATCACCGCGCTCATCATCGCCGCCGAGTCGAAAGTCCCCGAAGTGTGCATCTACTTCGAAAACAAACTCTTCCGAGGAAACCGCACCACCAAACTGAACGCCGAAAACTTCGACGCCTTCTTCTCCGGAAACTACGCCCCCTTAGCCGAAACAGGTCTCTATATCAACTACAACAAATCGAAAATAGCCAAGCCCGGAAACGGAAAACTGAAAGTACACCCCCACTTCGACGAAAACATCGCCATCCTGAAAATTTTCCCCGGCATCACACAAAACGTGCTACACCATATATTAAATGTAGAAGGACTGCGCGGCGTCATCTTAGAGACCTACGGCAGCGGCAATGCGCCGACAGCCCCGTGGTTTTCCGAAGAGTTGGAAGCCGCCATCAGGAAAAACATCATCGTGTTCAACATTTTGCAGTGCAAGTCGGGAAGAACCGCCCCCAAGACCTATCAGGCAGGATTACGAATAGACGGCATCGTCAACGGAAACGACATCACCGGCGAAGCCGCCATCACAAAACTGATGTTCCTGCTAGGACAACACCACGACAACGAAACCGTCAAAAAACTGCTCGTTACCCCCTTGCGCGGGGAGATGGCTTGACGGGAATTTGCAATATTGTCTGAACTCTGTGAGCCTCTGTGTCCTTTGTGTCTCTGTGTTGAAAAAAAATATTCAGCACAGAGGCGCAGAGTTCACAGAGTTACACAGAGGCGTTCGTGCAATCATTATTCGTGTCCATTCGTGCAATTCGTGGCTAAAAAAAAATTAGCAAAAAAAAATATTACCCCCGCTACTATTAAAAAAAGTTGTATATTCGCACTCTGAAAACACGTACATTGAAAATTTTTTAAAATGTTGATTTTCAACAATTAACGGAGAGGTGTCCGAGTGGTTTAAGGTCCACGCTTGGAAAGCGTGCGTGCGCCAAAAGCGCACCGCGGGTTCGAATCCCGCCTTCTCCGCAAAAATTTATAGATAAATAATAAATAGTAATTAATAAAATAGTACAAATTCAATTAACAGAAGTTATGAAAAAAGTATTTGCGCTTTTAGCGATTTTAGGACTCTTTACCTTTGGCGCTACATCCATGTATGCCCAAGATGATCAAAACGATCAAAATGTAGAACAGACAGAACAGGTTCAAGAAGTTGCGCCCGTTCAGAAAGCGGCTACCGATGTGTTTGCCTCCTCAGGCGACGATCAGCCGTTTCACCAGGTATTAAAAACAAAATTCATCGAAGGAGGTGTGGGCTGGATGTCCCCAATCCTGATTTTGTTAATCATCGGCTTGGCTTTATGTATCGAAAGGATGATCTATTTGGGACTTTCCAAAACCAATAACAAAAAATTATTGGCAGACATCGAAGCATACATGAAAAAAGGCGACATAGCAGGAGCCAAAGAACTGTGCAGGAACACCCGCGGACCGGTAGCCAGCATCTTCTTCCAAGGCTTAGACCGCTACAACGAAGGACTTGATAACGTTGAAAAAGCCGTTGTTTCCTACGGCGGCGTACAGATGGGTAACCTCGAAAAAGGACTATCGTGGATTACGCTCTTCATCGCACTGGCGCCCTCGTTGGGATTCTTGGGAACAGTGGTCGGTTTGGTCGTAGCGTTCGACAATATCGAAAGAGCCGGCGACATCTCCCCCACCATCGTCGCAGGAGGTATGAAAATGGCACTTTTAACCACCGTGTTCGGACTAATCGTCGCTATCATCTTGCAGGTATTATACAACTTCTGCCTGACACAAATCGAAAGCATCGTTAACGACATGGAAGACAGTTCGATATCCTTCATGGACATCTTAACCGAGTACAAATAAAAGTAAAGATTTGTGAGTTATGGATAAAAAAATAATTTTAATAGCAAAAATAGTTGCCTTTGCGTTGGTGGCAGTCGCCTTAATATTTCTCATATTATTGCTGGTCAATCCGACCTCAGACGCCGTCATCGGGAACTATTTAACGGTTGCCTACATCACATTCGGAATAGCGGTGGTTACCGCCTTGATATTCCCCATTGTACACATGATATCCAACCCAAAAGGCGCCGTCAAAGCGTTTCTCGGCGTTGTCGCCATATTGGTATTGGGCTTAATATCGTATTTGTTCGCAACCAACGAATTTACCGCTATACAGTTAGAAAAGTTGCAAATTACGGAAAGCGCCTCCATCTGGGTCGGCGCCGGATTAAATTTAACTTTTATTGTAGGAATCGTTACCATTTTGGCAGCCATCTTCTTGGCTATCAGAGGGAGTATCTTAAAATAAAGAAAGGAGAGTAGATTTATGGCTCGGAAAAAAAGAAAAATGCCGGAAATCAACGCTACTTCCACTGCCGACATCGCTTTTATCATGCTGATATTCTTCTTGATAACATCCACGATGGACGTTGACTCAGGAATCATGCGACGATTGCCGCCCCCGTTAGATCCTACCGAACAACCGGAAGACATCAACAAACGCAACCTGTTTGAAGTCCGTATCAACGCGCAGGATCTATTGTGGGTGAAAGGACAATACATGACCGTTGCGGAGTTGAAAGATGCCACAAAAGTGTTCATCTCCAACAAGTCGGACGACCCGAACATGTCGGATAAAAAAGAGGTCAACATCCCCATGCTTGGCGGAATCTACATGGCGTCCAGAGGGATTATCTCGCTGAAAAACGACAGGGGAACCTCTTATAACATGTATGTGCAAGTGCAAAATGAATTAGCAAGAGCGATTACAGAACTACGTAATGAACTGAGTAAAGAACATTTTGGAGTTAATTTTTCGGATTTGATAGACCAGGAAAAAATAGAGGCTATCCAAAAAGCCATCCCGGTCGCCATCTCCGAAGCAGAACCGGAAAACGTAGAAAGGAACTAAGATTATGTCAAAATTTATTTCAAAAGAGAAAAAAGAGGTTCCAGCATTATCAACCTCATCATTGCCCGACATCGTATTTATGATCTTGTTTTTCTTTATGGTAACCGTTACCATGAGAGAAAGCACTGTCTTGGTGAAACAAGGCATGCCCACGGCAAGTGAAGCCCAAAAGTTAGAGAAAAAATCATTGGTGAGTTTCATTTACATCGGCTCGCCCTTAGATGCAAAATTAGGAACAGAAGCCCGTATCCAGTTGAACGACCAATTCGCTACGGTCGCCTCTATCCCCGAATTTATCGCCAGCGAACGCGAAGCCCGCGACGAAGTTGACCGTAAACAACTCACTACCTCCCTGAAAGTGGATCAAAACGTGAAGATGGGTATCGTAGTGGACGTGAAACAAGAACTTCGCCAATGTAACGCACTCAAAATCAGTTACTCTTCGATTAAAAAGAAAGAGGGTAATTAGAGATTTGTATTTAAAGATTTAATGTGAAGACCGCTGTCATGGCGGTTTTTTTTGAATCATGCAAAAGATAATTTCTACCGAAAAACTTCCTATTAAGTTGTGGCTTGACGAAGTGGAAGACGGCGCTATCAAACAGGCGTTGAACCTTGCCAATCTGCCCTTTGCATTCAACCATATCTGTCTGATGCCCGACACGCACGAAGGTTACGGAATGCCCATCGGCGGTGTGCTGGCGGCGAAGAACGTGATTGTCCCTAACGCCGTAGGCGTGGACATCGGATGCGGAATGTGCGCCGTGAAGACAAACATCGCCGCCGATACTATAGAACGCAAACAGTTAACGCAAATCATGTCGGAAGTCAGAGCACTTGTCCCGCTCGGATTCGACCACCACAAAGAACGACAGGACGAAGCGCTGATGCCGCAAGGCTACAATATTGACGAACTCGTGGTGGTGAAACGCCAGTATCTTGCCGCTTTGAAACAACTTGGCACGCTGGGCGGCGGCAACCATTTCATCGAACTGCAACGCTCCGGCGATGACGCTCTTTGGATCATGGTACACTCAGGCAGCCGCAACTTCGGACTGCAAGTGGCTGAGCATTACAACAAAACGGCGAAGAAATTGAACGAAGTCTATTATTCTTCCGTCAATCCGAAGGCAGATTTGGCGTTCCTTCCCTTCGAGGCCGACGAGGCGCACCTCTATTACCAAGAGATGAAGTATTGCACCGAATTTGCGTTGGCAAACCGCAAACTGATGATGGAACGCATCCAACAGGTCGTCTCGGCAACGCTCCACGACGTAGTTTACGAGCCGATGATCAACATCGCCCACAACTACGCCGCATGGGAAGAGCATTTTGGCACAAAAGTCATCGTCCACCGTAAAGGCGCCACTTCGGCGAAAGCGGGCGAAGTCGGAATCATCCCCGGCTCGCAAGGGACGAAGTCGTATATTGTCGAAGGATTGGGTAATCCCGAAAGTTTTATGAGTTGCTCGCACGGCGCAGGACGCGTGATGAGCCGCTCCGCTGCCATCCGCAATCTCAACCTTGACGAAGAAAAACGCAAACTTGACGAACTCGGCATCATCCACTCCATCCGCAGCAAGTCGGACTTGGAAGAAGCCTCGTCGGCATACAAGGACATCTCGCAGGTGATGGCATTTCAAAGCGACTTGGTGAAGATTTTGGTGGAACTCAGCCCGCTGGCGGTGATAAAAGGGTGAGGCTACCGCATTTTCCGTTTCATATCTTTTTTATCGAAATTCCCATATTTTTCATATCAAAAATATTGGCGCAAGGATACAAATGTTTTTTGGAATTTTTAATAACTGAATAACTGAAGCCCATTTATCACAGCCCCACATCGATCCCCACGCTGAAAATCGGATTTTTATACATGAAATGATCGCTTTTTTCGCTGTTGAGGACGTTGAAGAGAACGGAGGCGGATACAGCAGCTTTGGCGCTTATCGGCATTTTTGCACCAACGCCCATTAAGAGGAAATCGTCGTCGGTGGAGGCTTTGACGGTAGTACCTTTCGCTTTTTGGGAGTACCACAGATGCTGGTATTCGACACGACCAAAGACGTATTTTATTGGGTAAAAATCGGTAAAAACGCCTGCGCCGTATGTGTTGCTGGTTATTTTGTCGCCGCCGGTTCCCTGAGAGTACATATAGACCACGGTGGCGCCCGGCACAAACCATTTCGTAACTTCCATAGAGACTCTGGGTGCTATGGTTAAAAAGTAATAGTCGTTGTCAACGCCGCCGCTCAGCGTTCCACCGATGCGAAGCCTTGACAACGGACTTGCCTTGGCATTGATGCCTGCACTGTTATTTACTCCATTGTTTCCGGCAACAGCGCAAAAACTGCCAAGAGAAACAAAAATCAAAAGAACGTAAAAAAATTTTTTATTCATAGTTTTATAAATTTAGATATGTTAACAATGACGCAAAGGTACAAAATTAATCCGTATTCCAGGTGGTTCCCTCTTTTCCGTCTTTCAGTTGGATGCGGAGTGCGGATAGTTTGTCGCGAATAAGGTCGGAGGTCGCCCACTCTTTTTTAATGCGGGATTCCTTACGTATCTCAATGATGAGTTCCATCAATCCTTCTACTAAGTTGTTATCCTGCCCCGATTCGGTTTCCGATTTCAGACCTAATATGTTGTAAACAAACTCGTTATAGGTCGTTTTTAAGAGTCCCAAATCTTCTTTTGTGAGGGATTCTTTGCCATCGTTGACGGAGTTGATGATGCGGACAGCCTCAAAAAGATGCGAAATGGCGATGGGACTGTTAAAGTCGTCGTCCATGGCTTGGTACAGGTTGGTTATCAATGCTTTGATGTCGCTGGTTGAGTTGTTTCCCGATGGGATTTTTTGGAGGGTATTTCCGGCTTCCAACAGTTTTTTCAATCCTTTTTCGGCGGCTTGCAGGGCGGCGTTGGAGAAGTCTAACGGACTGCGATAGTGCGCCTGCAAGATGAAAAAACGAATGTTCATGGGCGAGTACGCTTTCTCCAACTTGGGATGCTGTCCCGAAAAAAGTTCTTCCAACGTGATAAAGTTGCCTAACGATTTTCCCATTTTTTGTCCTTCGATGGTAATCATGTTGTTATGCAGCCAATAACGCACCGGCGACGTCCCGTTGACGGCTTTCGACTGCGCTATTTCACATTCGTGGTGCGGAAACATCAAATCCAGCCCACCGCCGTGAATGTCGAACGGCTCGCCCAAATACTTCTTTCCCATCGCCGTACACTCCAAATGCCACCCGGGAAAACCTTCGCTCCATGGCGACTGCCATCGCATAATATGCTCAGGGTCAGCCTTTTTCCATAAGGCGAAATCAATGCTGTTTCGTTTTTCGTCCTGTTTGTCGAGTTCTCGCGTTGTGGAGAGCAGTTCTTCTATTTTCCTTCCCGACAGGATTCCGTAAGGGTATTTCCGGTTGTATTTCTCCACATCAAAGTAAACGGAGCCATTGACGATGTAGGCAAATCCGTTTTGCAGAATGTGTTCGATGATGGCTATCTGTTCGATGATGTGTCCCGACGCACGCGGCTCAATGGAGGGCGGCAACACATTCAGCAAATCCATGTCGCGGTGATAGCGGTTGGTGTAGTGTTGAACGACTTCCATCGGTTCCAACTGTTCCAGACGTGCTTTTTTCGCGATTTTATCTTCTCCCTCGTCGGCGTCATTTTCCAAATGTCCGACGTCGGTAATATTGCGCACATAACGGACTTTGTATCCTTTATGTTTCAAATATCTGAAAATCAAGTCGAAAGCGATGGCGGGACGAGCATGTCCCAGATGGGCGTCGCCATAGACCGTCGGTCCGCATACGTACATGCCGACGTGTGGCGGGTGAAACGGTTCAAACAGTTCTTTTTCCCTGCTTAATGTATTGTAAACAAACAAGTTATTTTCCACTGCGCGTATTATAATCGGATTGGCTGTTTATTCGGGTCTGTTGGCTGTTTTTCGATTTCAAGCAGTTCTACTTCAAAAACCAACGCTGAAAACGGCGTGATGAGTTGTCCTTTTGACTGGTCGCCGTAAGCCAGTTCCTGCGGGATGTAGAGCATCCATTTGGAGCCTACCGGCATCATGGCGAGCGCTTCCGTCCAGCCGGCAATGACGCCCATCAAGGTGAAAGAGGCGGGCTGTCCGTTTTTATAGGAACTGTCAAACTCGGTGCCGTCAATGAGCGTGCCGCGATAGTGAACTTTCACGCGGTCGGTCAAGGCGGGAATGGCGCCTTTTCCGGTGGTAATCACCTTATACTGCAAGCCGCTGGGGAGCGCCACAACGCCCTCTTTGGTCTTGTTCTCTTCCAAAAATGCGTAACCGGCGTCTCTGTTAAATCCGAACTCTTTCTCCTTCATTCTCAGTTCTATAGATGCTATGGTAGTTTCGATATAGTCACCGGCTTCATCTGTGCTCATGATGTCTTCGTTTTTGGTTGCGCCTGCGGTGAATCCGGCGATGAAGTTGTCTTGACTGAGACGTTCTTCGGCACTCTCTCCGAAGATCTGCTGACTGAACTGTTCTAGCGTCTGACCGCCAAACTGTTTCCCAATCTGCAAGCCGGCTATGTAGGCGTTTCTTTTGACGTCATCGTCCGAAACGGAGACGCCTTCGTAAAAGCCTTTCAAAAAATCGTTCATGTAGGTAGAATCAATCTTCATCTGCGCCAGATATTGCGCCAACCTGCCGGTCTGCGATACGCCGATGGCATACGATAAGGAATCAACGTCGTTAGACAAATTTGCTCTCGGAGCCTTAGAGCTTGATGTGCATGAGCCGATTACAACCGCTGCGCACACCACCATGATAATGCTTAACTTTTTCATTTCTAATACAATATTTATTTATGTTATTTAATTATTTGCGTGATAAAAACGTGCTTAAAAAAAGCGTGCAAAGGTACAAATTATAATTGAGAATATCCGTATAAATAATTATGTGCTTTGGTCTCAATTCCTCCTGATGAACCATAACCGCTCTGGTATGGGGGTAAACTTTCACACTTTAACCGGAGCATTCTGTTGGGTTGTACGCCTATGTTGTTACCATTACTATTGTTTCTCGTTATATCTTCTATCGTTACATTCCACCAATGGGTTTTTGCAAACCATGCAAAAACATTATCTGTTTTCCATTTCACCGTATCAACGCTTGTCCCATTGAATTCGTCGCTCAGTGCTGGGTTGAGTACCCGGTTTCTATCCTTATTCGGAGCGACTTGCCCGTAGCCAACTACACTATATAAAACGTATAGAATTAAAATTAAATATTTTTTCATGCTTTTATAATTTTAAAAGCACGTTGCAAAGATAAGAATTATTTCGTTAAAATCATTTTTTTGGTATCAATAATTGTATTATTTACCAAAAGAGTGTACATATACATTCCTGCCGACAGTTCAAAACCGTTGATGATAATGCTGCCCGAGCCTCTGCTAATCCGTACTAATACCACCACCCGGATTTCCTATCCCTATACCAGCACTCTCGCAAGGAGTAACATCCAAATATAACTCTGCGCCCAATGGCACTTCAAAACCATTTTTTAATTCTATAAAATCGGTGGCTCGTAA
>WRLA01000042.1 GCA_009777825.1 Bacteroidales bacterium | reverse complement strand
ATTGCAGCAACTTGGCATCCGTAAACATCGGAAGCGCAGTAACAAGCATTGGATGGCGCACATTTTACGGTTGTCACGGATTAACTGATATAGCCGTTAATTGGAACGACCTGACAAATGTTTCAATTGATGCCGAAGCGTTTATTGGCGTTAATACATCCAGAATAAACCTGCACATCCCTGATGGCACAGGAAATATCTATACTACAACCCCCATTTGGCAAAATTTTAATATTATCTTGGGGAGTTGGGAAATAGGCTATCCAAATGCAGAAGATGTAATTGCAACGCTGAATATTGAAGGTACGCTGACGATTAGCGGGGCGGGGGCGATGACGGATTTCGAATTTCCCGACTACGCTCCCTGGTATGCCGTCCGAACTTCTATTATCTCAGTCAAAATTGAACACGGCGTTACAAATATTGGAAATTACGCTTTTGATCTTTGCACTGCCCTTACTTCAATTTCCATTACAAGTGGTATAACAAGTATTGGGAATTATGCTTTTTCCTGTTGCGTTGAACTGCCTTCCATTAGTATTCCCAACAAGGTAACAAATATTGGAGATGGCGCTTTTTCCCGTTGCGAAAGTTTTACTTCAATTGCAATTCCAAGCAGTGTTACAACGATTGGGGAGGACGTTTTTTACGGTTGTCAAAAACTTACTTTAATTAATGTGAAAAGTGAAAATGAAAATTATTCTTCTCTCAACGGAGTGTTATTTAATAAAGATCAAACTCTTTTGGTTCGTTGCCCTGGAGGGAAAACCGGCAATTATGTTGTTCCAGGCAGCGTAACAAGGATTGGAAATTCTGCTTTTTTCGGTTGCGAAAGTCTTACTTCGGTTGATATTCCAATAGGTGTAATAACAATTGAAGAGAAAGCTTTTCGCGCTTGCACCGCTCTTACATCCATTGCAATCCCCAACAGTGTAACAGGTATAGGATGGTTGGCTTTTTCCAATTGTGGAAGTCTTACTTCGATTACTATTCCGAACAGTATCACAAGTATTGAAAGAGGTGTTTTTTTAAATTGTTGGGGGCTTACGTCAGTTACTATTCCAAACAGTGTAACAAGTATTGGGAATGAGGCTTTTAAAAGTTGCATAAGTCTCACTTCAATTGATATTCCTAATTGTGTGAAAAGGATTGACGATGAATCGTTTGAATTTTGTTATGCTCTTGCTTCGATTACCATTCCAAACAGTGTTACAAATATAGGGAAGATGTCTTTTTCTAATTGCTGGAGTCTTACTTCAATTGACATTCCAAACAGTGTTACAGATATTGAAGATGGCGCTTTTTTCTATTGTTTAGCCCTTACTTCCATGAACCTCCCAAGCAATATTACAAAGATTGCAAACAGTGTTTTTTATAATTGTTTTGCCCTTGCGTCCATTACTATTCCAAACAGTGTAACAAGTATTGGAAGAGCTGCTTTTGCCGGTTGTGAAAGTCTTACTTCAATCATCATTCCCAAAGGTGTTACAAGTATTGGAGAAGCTGCTTTTGCCGGATGCAGCAGTCTCACTTCAATAGTTATTCCAAACGGTGTAACAAGTATTGAATCCGGCACTTTTGGCAGTTGTAGCAGTCTTACCTCGGTTGTCATTCCAAATGGTGTAACAAGTATTGGAGGGGATGCTTTTTGTTATTGTACAGCGCTTACCACAATGAGCATTCCGAATGGTGTAACAAAGATTGGACCTTATGCCTTTTGTTACTGCATATCTCTTACTTCAATTACGATTCCCGAAAGTGTTACAATCATTAGCATGGATTCTTTTTCCTATTGCGAAAGTCTTACTTCGCTTACTCTTCCAAGCAGTCTTACAACTATTGGACCTTATGCTTTGTCCTTTTGCACATCTCTTACTTCTATTACCAATCTTAATCCTGTGCCTGTTCCTATAGATTTTTACACGGTTTATGGTATAAATAAAAATATTTGCGTACTAAAAGTCCCTGCAAGCGCCGTTCCAGCCTATAAAGACGCCGCCGTATGGAAAGAATTTAACATTGTAGGCGGCGATTATTTGGTTAAAGTAAGTGCTAATAATGTTGAACATGGTTATGCAACAGGTTATGAACTGTACGAAGCAAACGCCACCGCCACCGTAACGGCCACCGCCTACAGCGGCTACAAATTTGTAAATTGGACAAAAGACGGCGCCGAAGTTTCAAGAGACAATCCCTACAGTTTCACCGTAACCGAAGATGTGGAATTGGTCGCCAATTTTGAAGAAACCGTCGGCATTGACGATGTAGAGACGTGGCATGCCGCGTCTCTACGAATATACCCCAACCCAACAACGGGATTATTGACGATATGCGACAATCGGATATCGGACATCGGACAATCGGAAATCGTAATTTATGATGTGATGGGGCGTGTCGTGCACGTAGAGACGCGGCATGCCACGTCTCTACAATCGCAAATCGCAAATCGCCCATCGCAAATCGAAATAAATATCAGCCATTTGCCGCAAGGGGTTTATGGTGTTAGTGTCATTTCGGAAGGGCGGGTTGTTGGGAGTGGGAAGGTGGTGAAAATGTAAAATATAAAAGATATGGCAAAGATAACAGTAAAAGAGTCGGATGTAACGATAATAAAAATAGATGATGTAGATTACATTTCACTTACGGATATTGCAAAAGTAAAAAATTCGGATGATGCTAATGGCGTGATAGCCAATTGGATGAGAACTCGAAACACCATTGAGTATTTAGGGATTTGGGAATATCTATATAATCCGAATTTTAAACCCCTCGAATTCGAGGGGTTTAAAAACGAAGCGGGGGCAAATGCTTTTACTCTTTCTCCTCAAAAATGGATAGAAGCCACCAATGCTATTGGAATTATATCAAAATCAGGTCGTTATGGAGGCACATTTGCACATAAAGATATTGCCTTTAAGTTTGCAAGTTGGATTTCTGTGGAGTTTGAATTGTACATCGTCAAAGAATTCCAACGTCTTAAAGAAGAAGAGCAGAAGGCGTTAGGCTGGACGGCAAAGCGAGAATTAGCAAAAATAAACTATCACATTCATACTTCTGCCGTCAGCCGAAATCTAATTCCGAACAAATTATCCAAAGAGCAAATCAATTTCATCTACGCCAACGAAGCCGATGTGCTGAATGTAGCCATGTTTGGCATGACCGCCAAAGAGTGGCGTGAAGCAAATCCTGACCTGAAAGGCAACATTCGCGATTATGCCACGATTAACGAACTGATTTGCCTTTCAAATATGGAAAATATCAATTCCGTATTGATTAACGATGGTGTCCCTCAAAGCGACAGATTGCAGAAACTCAATGCTATTGCTATTCAGCAAATGAGTGTGTTACAAGAAGTAGAAAGTAGAAAATTATTAAAATAATAAATATATGAGTAAAAAATTAGAATCAAATTTCAAAAACATGTTTTTGGTGTTGTTTGTGGCGACGGCGGTTTCGGCGTTGGCGCTGAGCATGACCTACAACGCCACTAAGGAACCGATAGCGCTGGCAAAGGAAGCCAAGCAAAAGGCTGCTATCGAAGAGGTTATTTCCGGATTCGACGAGTTGCAGGAGCAGGTCGTAACGGACGCTTCCGGCAACGAAATCAAAATTTTCGACTGTCTGAAAAACGGCGAGAGCATCGGCAAGGCGGTACAGAGTTATTCGACGAGCGGCTTTAGCGGAAAGATTGACGTGATGGTCGGATTTCTGCCCGACGGCACGATCACCAAAACCGTCGTTCTGGCACATGCCGAAACGCCCGGACTGGGCGATAAGATGGACGTTGCCAAGTCGGACTTCCCAAGACAGTTCTGGGACAAAAACATCACCGCCCTGCAAACCAACGGCAAGGTGCAAGTGAAGAAAGACGGCGGGAAAATAGACGCCATCACCGCCGCAACCATCTCGTCGAGAGCGTTTTGCGATGCTATTGACCGCGCTTGGGAGGCTTGTAACAACAATAATAAATAATGGAGGACACAATAATGAATCAGTTAAAAAATTTCACCAAAGGATTATTAAAGGAAAATCCCGTATTTGTATTATTATTGGGCATGTGTCCCACGTTGGGCGTAACCACGTCGGCAATCAACGGATTGGGGATGGGCTTGGCGACGACTTTTGTACTGGCGATGTCGAATATCGTCATATCGCTGATTAAAAACTTGGTTCCCAGCAAAATCCGTATCCCGATTTTTATTGTGGTCATAGCGGCGTTTGTTACGGTGGTGCAGTTGCTGATGGAGGCATACGTTCCGGCGTTGTATGATTCGCTCGGACTGTTCATCCCGTTGATAGTGGTGAACTGTATCGTCTTGGGACGCGCCGAAGCCTTCGCTTCCAAAAACGGTGTCCTTTCGTCTGCTGTTGACGGCTTAGGCATGGGCTTGGGCTTTGCGTTGGCGCTGACTGTGCTGGGTGGCGTACGGGAATTGTTGGGATCGGGAAAGATCTTCGACATGACGCTCTATTCGCCGACCTACGGGATGCTGGCTTTCGTGCTGGCGCCGGGCGCGTTTATCGTACTGGGTTATTTGATAGTTATTTCGAAAAAAATGATAAAATAATATACGGATATGGAATACATACTTTTAATTATCGGAGCAGTATTTGTCAATAACATTGTATTGACACAATTTTTGGGAATTTGTCCGTTTCTGGGCGTTTCCAACAAAACAACTACCGCCATAGGCATGGGCGTCGCCGTGGTCTTTGTCATCACGCTGGCGACGACGGTTACATGGCTGATTCAACACTATGTGCTGAATGTTTTTGGTTTGGAATACCTGCAAACCATCACTTTCATCTTGGTTATCGCGGCTTTGGTGCAGATGATAGAGATTATTTTGAAAAAAATGAGTCCGTCGCTCTATCAGGCGCTGGGGATATTTCTGCCGTTGATTACCACCAACTGCGCTGTTCTCGGCGTAGCTATCTTAGTCATCCAAAACGACTATGACTTGGCAACAGGCGTCATCTTCGCAGCAGCCAAGGCGTTAGGATTTGCTTTCGCGCTAGTGATTTTCGCCGGCATCCGCGAACAGTTGGAGACGCTGGAACTTCCAAAAGCCATGCGCGGAGTTCCTTCGGCATTGATCGTTACGGGGATTTTGGCGCTGGCGTTCATGGGGTTTACGGGATTGGTTAAATAAACATGGAACCGAAAGATATTCGCTGGAAACAGCGATTGGAAAATTATAAGAAAGCGTTGATGCAGTTGCGAAACGCTGTCGCTTTGGGACAGGAGCGTCCGTTTTCCGAACTCGAAGAACAAGGACTGATTCAAGCATTTGAGTTTACCCATGAGCTGGCATGGAATGTGATGAAAGATTTTGGATATGTATTTCCCCTTGTTCGTCGCGTTTCAAAATAAAATGGAACAACTAAGCGTTATTAGTTAATATGTCATACGGATTACAAAATACGACCATAGAAGCAATAAACAGCGTATTTCGGCAGTATCAGGATATTGACGAAGTGATTTTGTATGGCTCACGAGCCAAAGGAAACTATAAAACAGGTTCGGACATTGATTTGGTTTTAAAAGGAACGAATCTTGCGTTGACGGATTTGTTAAAGATTGAAAATGAATTAGATGACCTGATGTTACCTTATAAAATAGATGTTTCATTATATCATAAAATCAATAACCCGGAATTAATAGACCATATTCAACGGGTTGGAATGACTTGGGATTTTAATTTTTGACACAGATGGGAACAATAATACAATTTGAAAACTCAGACATCTGCCAACAGGAGCGCGTCATTTTGTCCGGCGTTACGTTTGAGATAGAAAAGGGCGAGTTCGTCTATTTGGTCGGGCGGACGGCGTCGGGAAAGAGCAGTCTGCTGAAGACCATCTACGCCGACTTACCGTTGCGGAAAGGCTACGCCACCGTTTGCGGCTATAAACTGAAAACCATCAAACGGCGCGAGATTCCCTACTTGAGGCGTAAGGCGGGCATCGTATTTCAGGATTTTCAACTACTGACCGACCGCAACCTGCGCGATAACTTTCTGTTTGTCCTAAAAGCAACGCAATGGCACGACAAGGCAGAAATGGAAGAACGCATTGCCGACGTCTTAGAAAAAGTAGGACTGCAAGGCTCCGAATACAAGATGCCGCACCAACTCTCCGGAGGCGAACAACAACGGGCTGCCATCGCCCGCGCCCTGCTCAACGAACCGGAACTCATCATCGCCGACGAACCCACCGGAAACCTCGACCCCGCCGCATCAACCGACATCATGGAAATCTTCTCCGAACTCAGCGCCCACGGAATGGCCGTCTTCATGGCTACGCACAACTACAACCTCATCAAAGAGTTCCCTGCCCGTGTATTGCGCTGTGTATCAGGAATTTTAGACGAGGTAACGCCGTTGTCGTTTAACGAAATTTGATATGTTAACCATCTACACCCCCTGCATCACCGAAAGAATAACGTTTGTGATGAATGTTGTTTTTAAGACTCATTTGGGGGTGGAGTACCGATTGACTGACTCTGCCGATTTTTTCGCGGAAGCGCCTGCTCCAAAGTTCGTTTACGCACAGGAACAGTTTCATAATGAACTATTTATCTGCAAAAATCCCATCATGACGGAAACAGAAATTTGCCGACAAGCCATCGAAATATCCGAATACGAGGGCGAACCCGTCTTCTTTCAAGCTCCCCATCCGGCGGCGTTGTTGCCATTTGATATTTTTGCCGTCGTGTTCTATCTGATAAGCCGTTACGAGGAGTACTTGCCGTTTGAAAAAGACCGCTTCGGACGGTTTCCCGCCACGCAAAGCCTCGCATACAAAGCCGGATGCCTTCAAAAACCTTTGGCGGATATCCTCATCCTGAAATTCGCCGAAAAACTGCAATCTGCTTTCTCCGACTTCCATTATCAAAAAACCAAATTCCAATACATCGCCACCTACGACATTGACAATGCGTATCTCTACAAACACAAAGGTTTTATAAGGTCGGCAGGCGGAGTGTGCAAGCAACTGTTAAAAGGAAATCTCAAAGAGTGTCGAGAGCGCATTTCGGTCTTGTCGAACGCAAAACCCGACCCGAATGACGTTTACGCCCACCTGCGCCGGTTGCAGCAGAAGTTCAACTTCTCGGTTTATTACTTCATCCTCTTCGCCGAAACGGATGTGAACGACCACGGCTTATCTCCCAAAAATAAACACTTCCGCTCCCTCATCCGCGACCTGCAACAGAGCGGAACTGTCGGCATCCATCCATCATTTGCCTCGGCGTCGGACGCCGGAAAACTCCGGCGCGAAATTGCCGGACTTTCGGAAGTCATCGGAAAAAATATCACCTGCAGCCGTTCCCACTTCTTGATGCTGCGTTTCCCAGAAACCTGTCGAAACCTTATCCGCAACGGCATCACCGACGACTTCACCTTAGGCTACGCCGACCAACCCGGATTCAGAGCCTCCACCTGCAAGCCGTTTCCGTTTTTCGACCTCTCCGCCAACCAACAAACAACCCTCACCCTGCATCCCTTCGCCTGCATGGACGCTACCTTGAAACGCTACCTCTCGCTCTCTCCCGAACAATCGCTACCACTACTTTGCACATTGATAGACAACGTGAAAGCCGTCGGTGGAACGTTCGTCAGTTTGTGGCATAATGAGTCGTTTTCCCCTTCGGAACGTGATTGGGGGAAACTGTATGAGGATTTGCTGGAAAAATGGGTGAAAAACGACTCATTAATTGCCCATTAAATATTTGTCAAACATATTTGCAATGATCTCGCCTTTTTTCCCTGTGCCGATATTTCCGTCAATCCAGTGAATATCAATGCCTTGTCGTTCCATTCTGCGGAACCATGTCATCTGTCGTTTGGCAAATTGCTGGATGGCGGTGTCAAGTTGGCTAAACATTTCGCGGTAACTCAGTTCTCCTTGGATAAATTGCGTAACGAATTTGTATTCTAATCCGTAGGCGCAGAGGCGTTGCGGGGAGACGCCGAGACGCAACAGTTGTTCCACCTCTGCTATCATTCCTTCTTGGAAGCGTTGCTGGAGGCGGTTGGTGATGCGGCGGCAGATGGTTTCACGGCTGTATTGGATGCCGAATGCCTGGTATTTTATTTCGGGAAAGTCGAATGCCGCTTCTGGGTGTTGCTGGTAGAAAGTGTCTATTTCGATGGTGCGGATGAGGCGGGAGCGATCTTCGATGTCGGTCTTGTTGTGGAGTTTGCGCATGGAGGCGAGTATGGCGATAAGTTCGTCGTCGGTTTTTGCTTCCAACGATTTTCGGAGTTCGGGGTTTTCGGAGACGGGCGCCATGCGGTACTGTTTCAGTACTGATTCGATGTAAAGTCCGGTGCCGCCGCACAGAATGGGCGTTCTGCCGCGACTGCGGATGTCGTTCCACGCTTTCAAAAAGTCTTGCTGGAAACGGAAAACGCTGTACTCCTCTCCCGGCTCAGCGATGTCAATCAGGTGATAAGGGACGTGTTGGTCGTCGAAGACGTAGTCGTTCAAGTCTTTTCCTGTTCCGATGTTCATCCCGCGAAAGACTTGTCGCGAGTCGGCGCTGATGATTTCACCTTTGACTTTTAACGCTACCCGCACGGCTACTCTTGTTTTTCCTGTTGCTGTCGGACCTAAAATGACTATCATGAGGTTTGAACTTTTAATTTTTAATTTAGAATCTTTTAATTTAAAAGAAGAATGTGGTGGCGAAGGCGACGCGGTGGTTTGTAATAGGATGGCTGTTTTCGACACGTCCGTTTTGAAAGTTGATTGTTCCATAATACGCCGTATTGAGTTCATACTCAAGGGCTAACTGAAACTTTCTGATGTTGTAGAACAGACACGGGACGATGCGGTACATCTTTTCAATATCGAGACCGCGTCCCCATATCAGGTTGTTGTTGGGATAGAGCGGTTTGTCGAATCCGAAGTTTTGTCCGTAACAGAGTGTTAGCGAGCCTTGCCATGTTTTGCCGTAAACGAAGTTGAGCCACGAATAGATGCCGGACGAGGCGGTGTATTGCTCTTTTCCGGTAAGCGAGTCGCGTGTTGAAACGCCATAGCCGCCCTGCATCAGGTTTTCGGAGATGTTTTCGCCGTAGGTGGCGCCGGCTTTCAACTCCCATTTTTCTCTGTAATACTTTCCGTATCCTTTGACACTGAACGTAGTAAGCATTTCGGAAGTGTTGAATTTTTCGTTGGTTTCCTGATTTTCGGTGTAAGTGCGCGGTTTCAGTGTTTTCACGGAACCCAGCAACCCCACCAACCAATGATTGTTACCGAAACTCGCCCCCAAATCTATCTCCGGCACAACGGCACGCCGCATATAGACGGGACTTGCGCCTTCGGGACCGGGACTGGCATAGTCCATCTGCGAGACGACGGCTGCCAGCAGTTCCGTTTTCCCAACTCGTTGTGTAAGACGTATTTGTGGATTGCGCGCGAACTCCTGATAGGGCGCTCCGGTGGCAAGTCCTACGACAGTGGGGACGCAGTTTTCGACAAAAGCGGGAATCCACGTCTGTCCTAACAGTAGTTCGGTATTTTCCCATGCCAACTGTCCGTAGGCGTGTCGCAGGCGCATGGTGGTTCCGCCGGAGTAGAGGGTGAAGTCGCCTTCGATGCGTCCGTTCACTTTGGCGTTGAGGATGTCGGGGGTGCGGAATGTAACGTTCAGCCGCGATGTAACGGCTAACATGGTCAGTGAAGGCTGATTGTTGGCGTCTTTTCCGTCGTCCAATCTATTCTCCGGCGCGGGGAAAAAGAGAAACAGTCCGTTGACGGCGTTGATGGTCTCGCGGCTGTCGAAGAAGATGTCGCTGCGGACGTAGCCGTTGAGTTTTATCCAGGGGGGGGAGTCGGGGGAGGGTTGGGCGAATGCGGAAAAAGTCAGTAGTAGCGTCATTGCGAGGGCGCACGCTATTGTGGGATTGACCCGCAACCGAAATAATCCGGTAACGCTCACATTGACGCCGGATTGCGTCCTGCTTCGTACCTCACAGTTCGCAATGACGGGATTATTTTTCTTTTGGTAGAACTTCCTCATGTCGCTTCGCTCTATTCGGAGTGCCGACAACTTACGTGAATCTAAATTCATGTGCATTAAGCAATGATTTTAAAGAATTTTGAAAATTTCGTGCAATATTTACAGCATCTTCACGATTATTTGGAAATGGAATTAAAAATTCATTATTCCATACATCTTTTCTTAACTCAGGCTGTACGGCGGTTTGTGATAAATAATAAATTTGCTTTCTACTATATTCGCTCCTTAAAGAATACCACAGTAAATAACCCTCTATTTCATTTTTAGGACGAATAACCAAAAAACCACTGGTGCATATAGCCTCATCAAATTCTTCAGGCACTAAAACAACAGTTCCTCTTGAACTAATATTCATGGCTAATAAAATATCGCCTTTTCTGACCTGATATTCGCCTCTTGTTGGAAGTTCATCAAAATTTCCGGATATGTATTTTGTTATCAATCCATAATTAGTAACATCTCCGATTTCTATGTATTTAAAAGTTGCGCCACCATCAATTAATTTTTTCTTAGTATTTTTGGTTAGTTTCGGGACTATTGTAAAATGATTGCCTAAATGCAATGTAAGAATACCATCTCGTTCTAATTTTCTTAAATACTCTCTTGTCGTTTTTAAATCAGGGGAATAATAATATGCATCAAGACGGGTAGCATTTAACTCGTCAGGCGGTAGAAGCCAAACTTGCTCCGGACATTCCAAATTTTCATTTTTATCCTCGTTTTCATTAAAAACATCATGTAATATGCCGGTTCTTTTCCATTCTATGTAAGCATTGAGAATATCATTCATATTGTTTTTTTCCGGCGTATCTTTTAACGCGTTGTTATGTCCTATGTTATTAGAAATAGACATGAATACATGTCCTTGCGACTCTGTCAAATCTGTTTTTTTTCTGACATGGATAATAGAGGTTTTTACTCCTGCATTGGCTTTTAAGAAAGTGTTGAATGGTAATGAGTGGATTCCTATAATAACGAAATTTTCAAGTAACCAATGTCTTATATCCATGTTGGTTACTCCGTTTAGTATTGTATCATCAATAACTATTAGCATTTCTCCACCCGGCTTGAGCAACTCAAAGTATCTTTCTAAAAATAAGATATTTGATTTGGCAGTATTCATATTCCTTGAGAGTGGTCTTTGTTGTAATATTCTTTCTTCAGCGTCATTAATGCTTTTATAGACCATGCTAAAAGGAGGATTACTTAACACTAAGTCAAAAGATTCTGCTATAATTTTTTGAGCGTGGTCTTTAACTTCATCTTTTTTCTCGTCGGTCATATCCTCTTCTATCGTTGGGGCATTATCCAATCCATCTCCGTTGAAAATATGACTTCCTCCGTCGCCGTGCAAATACATATTTATTCTTGCTATTCTTGCGACTCTTTCATTTGCTTCAATTCCAAATAAACATTCATTACAAATAACATTTTTGATTTTTTGTTTTTCTTTGTCATTAAATCGTGTGTCGTCCCTTAATCTTGAAAGCATATATGCCATTACCTCTATAAGAAATCCGGATGTTCCTGCACACGCATCAATTGTTTTGGGCGGTGTTGTTATGTTAAAATCAATGCGTTGTAATGCAATCCTTGTCATAAAGTCAACAACAGGACGTGGGGTAAAGTATTGTCCCAATCCACGTCCTCTGACAGCAGCATTCAAAAAAACCTCAAACATCCGTCCATTTAAGTCTTCATCAATAGAACTTAGATTTATTGTTTGGAACTTTTTTATTAATTCCTTACAGGTAGAAGCGCTTAATTTCAGAGTTTCATCTTTATCAAATATGCGCTTTTTCTTCTCTTTACTAATGGCTGTTTCTAAATCTTGGTGTAATTGTTTAAACAAAACATCTCTTACCGGATGTTTTGATGTGGCATCTTGTGCGCTTAACCATTCAATAGTTAATGGCAATTTGTAACTTTCTAAAGCATTATTCAGGGTTTCTCTTTTTTTATCTTCCCTTATTTTAATAAAAATGAACTTGCAAAATTCAAAAAAGGCATCCGTTGGGTTCATTTTTTCCTTTTTCCATATCATATCGTGACATTCGGAAAATAATTGATTCAATTTATCGGCTGCTATTACTTCAAAAGGCAATCCTGTATTTGATATTTCATCAATGCTCTTATATTTAATAAAGGAGCGCAAGTTTACATACGGAGGCGCTCCGCTTGCAAAATCTGATAACTGTAATGTAACTATTGGGACTACACTATCATTTTTATATAAAGAAGTGATATGACCATTGCTAATTAAAAGCCATTGTATTTTTTCGTTTTTATCTTTATCCTTGTTATAACTTAAAGCATAACTCGCTGCCTGTCCCCATGCATCCTGTAAATTTATAGACGGATCTTTAGCTTCAACAACAACTTTGGGTAGCCCATTAGAGCCTTTCAAAATAAAATCAACAACTTTTTCGGATTTTTTTGTGCCATCATTTGTGGTTAAAGGCTTCACTCGCTGTTTTGGCACAATGGCAATATCGGGATAACCCAAATCGCGAAATAACTTGTAAAGTAATCTCGTTTCAACTTCTGCCTCAGTCTTTAGTTCACTGAAACTCAAGTTAAAAAGAGTGCTATGTTGACTTATATTTTTATTCATAAAGCCATTGTTTTAGACACGATCGTATAAGTATCGCGTGAAATAACCAGTTCCTCATTGGTGCAGATGAGCATGGCGGCTACTTTGGATGTGGGTTTGGTGATGATGGTGTCTTTTCCGCGCAGTTTGGTATTGATGTCGGTGTCTATTTCCACGCCGAGGAATTGCAGGCTTTCGCACACTGTTTGTCGGAGTGTGTAGTCATTTTCGCCGATGCCTCCGGTGAAGACGATGGCGTCCACGCCGTTCATGGCGGCGGCATACGCGCCGATGTATTTGATGACGCGGTAGTCGTACATTTCGAGGGCTAACTTGGCTCTGGCGTGTTTGTTGGCGGCGGCGGCTTCGACGTCGCGCATGTCGGACGAGACGCCCGAAACGCCCTGTACGCCGCATTTTTTGTTGACGAAGTTGTTGAGTCCGTCGAGGGAGAGTTTCTCTTTTTCGGCGATGAAGCAGGCGGCGCCGAGGTCGAAGTCGCCGACGCGTGTTCCCATGATCAAGCCTTCGACGGGTGTCATGCCCATGGAGGTGTCGAACGATTTGCCGTTTTTGACGGCGGCGATGGAGGCTCCGTTTCCGAGATGACAGGTGATGATTTTCAGCGCTTCGATGGGTTTGTTGAGCATCTCGGCGGCACGGTTGGCGACAAACTTGTGGCTCGAACCGTGAAATCCGTAACGACGTACCTTGTACTTTTCGTAAATCTCATACGGGATGGCGTAATGGAAGACGAAGTCGGGCATGGTTTGATGGAACGCCGTGTCGAACACGCCTACCTGGGGAACGTCGGGCAGGATTGCCGTTGCGGCATAGATGCCTTCCAAGTTGGGTGGGTTGTGCAGGGGCGCCAACTCGATACATTCCTGTAACGCCTTGACGACCGCGTCGTTGATGCGGACACTGCCGCCGAACTTCTCGCCGGCGTGGACGACGCGATGACCGACAGCGGCTATCTCGTTGATTTTCGCAATCGAGCCGTGTTCCTTGTCGGTCAGCAGTTCCAAGACGATGGCGATGCCGTCTTTGTGGTTTTCCAAATCGCGAACGATTTCTACTTTTACACCGTCGTTACGCTTGTGCGTAATCATGGAGCCGGGTAATTTTATTTTCTCTACTAATCCTTTTGCTAAGACTTCTTCGCTCGGCATATCAAAAAGTTGATACTTAATCGAAGAACTACCGCAGTTTAATACTAATATCTTCATGTCTATGGGGTTAAATTATTTATGATTCTATTGATTCTCAGTGTATTCTATTTTAAATTCCATGCGGCAAATGTACATGAAATTTTTGAATTATACAATAGTAAATTTTCCATCATCGTGATTTCCGAAACAGCGTCTCTTTTTCTTTTTTTGAGAGAAGGTCGTATCCATGTTTGGATATTTTGTCGAGGATGCGGTCTATCTCTTCCTGTTCTTGTTTTTTTCGGATGTTGTAGAGTTCGTCGTTGGTATAGCGGTAGGTGGTTGTCTTTTGTGCGCTCTTTTTGAACGGGTTAGGGCGAAAAAGACGTTTGAGCGGGCGCAGGGTGAGAAAGTTCTTTTTCAGATTCAGCGCATACAGAAATCCGAAGAAAGCGCCTCCGAGATGTGCGATATGTCCGCCGGCGTTGCCATGCCGGATGGAGAGCAGGTCTATGGCAAGATAAACCAACGCAATCCAAATCAACCGGATACGTCCGAGCAGAAACAGATTCAGTGTGTAACGGGGAACATAGAACGAAACCGCCATCACCACCGCCATCACCGACGCCGACGCGCCTAAGGCGTAGGCTTCATCGCAAATAGATTCAAAAACGGGAAATATATTGAAGGAGAGTATGAAAAACAACGCTCCGAAAACTCCGCCCCACAGATAGACCTTTAACAACTTTCCCGAACTTAAAAACTCCAAAAAGATACGACCAAACCAATAGAGCCACAGCATATTAACGAAAATATGCCAAAAGTCGAAATGGAGAAACATGTACGACAATAGCGCCCAAAAGCGGTCGAGCAGTTTTGGAACGTAAGCGGGAATTGCTAAATAATTGCTTATTAAGGACTCCACGTGTTCTATCGGAATTTTGTAGAGCCATGCCACCAAGGAGGCTAAGCAGATGCAGAGCCATATCCCGATGTTGACAATCAGCAGCCACGGCAAAACCGACCCGGAGCGAAAAAACGACTTCATCGCATCGCCTAAGCCTCGTCGTTGGTACGGACTATATTGGTGCGGATTATAATAGTAGGACGACATTCCCTCTTATTTCTTTTCCCAAACGTCGGTTATCTCACCGATATATACCTTGTGAAAGTCTTTTGTGGGATAGACGTTGTTGATAATGGTCGTGTCAACAAAGTTTGTCTCGTCGAAAAAGTCGGTATATATCTTTTTACACTCAATAATCAGGCATGCCTCCTCAAATGAGATATTGCCGGATGGTAATATCTTGGGCGTCAGCCCGGAGCCTTTCACCTTGTCCTCGTCGCGTCCTGAGACGGTGCCTAAGTATTGGAGTTTGTCGCGATACGCTTCGTCGAAGAAAGTGAGCGTATAGTTCGGTTCGCGCTCGGTAAATTCGAAAGTATAGCGCTGGGGACGCACAAAACAGAGCGCCACGGGCTTGTTCCACAGATTTCCGACGCAGCCCCAACTTGCCGTCATCATGTTAAAATGTTCGGACGTCCCCGCCGTAATAAGCGCCCAGTCGTCCGCAAACAGCGCTACGCTGTTGTCATTAATCTCTTTTGCAGAAATCTGCTGCCAGGTCTTTGGCGCTTCGGGCGTCTGCTCGCCACACGAATAAAACAAAACTGCCATTGTTGCTAATAAAAAAAGATGTTTCATAACGAAATATATTAAGTTTTGCAAAGGTACATAAATTAATTGAGATATGGAAAATTGAAAATTGAAAAGGGGGCATTTCAAATTGTCGCAAAAATATCCCGGTTAGGGATGTGAGCTTGATAGAAAATGGGGCTTTCCAAGCCTATAGCATGCCGTTAGGTATGCAACCCGCACAATATAAAGTTGCATACTAACGGGATAAATCATGATAGGTCTAATTCTCTGAAATCGCACATCTCACATTTTTTTGTACTTTTGCACCCACATTACACAGTTAAAATAAATATGGATTCTAAATTTAGTCAAAGCGCTAATAATGTGATGTCTTACAGCCATGAGGAGTGTGTGAGGCTCAACAGTGTTTACATCGGGGTGGAGCATTTTTTGCTCGGGATGATTCGCGATACGAACAACCCAGCGACCCAATTGTTACTGCAAATGAGTGACATCACCATGCCGGAGTTGAAAAAATATCTCGAAAATGCTATTGCGGGCGACAAGCAATATTACACCTCGTACTCCATGCCGATGCAGCGCAATATCTCGTTAACAAAAGAAGCCAACATGGCTCTGAAAACAGCATATTTAGAGGCAAAAAGTCTAAAAAGCCCATCGGTGGATGCCGAACACCTGCTGTTGGCAATTCTCAAAGAGCAGGCAAATGCAGGGACGAAACTGCTGAACCAGCACTCCGTTACATACGACGACGCCCGCAACCTGATCCTGAAAAACCTGCCCAACGACGTTGTCCTGCAGAGCAATCCTTTTGCGCCGAAAGCGGGCATCAACGACGTGGAAGACGACGACGAAGACACCATCTCGCGCCGCAACCCCAACCAGCAACGGAAAAACAACAACGCCGCCAAAGAGAAAGACAAAAGCGCCACCCCCGCCTTAGATAATTTCGGACGCGACATCACCAAACTCGCCCACGACGGCGCCCTCGACCCGATAGTAGGACGCGAAACCGAATTAGAACGCATCGCCCAAATATTGAGCCGTCGGAAGAAAAACAACCCCATCCTGATTGGCGACCCGGGCGTCGGAAAGTCGGCAATCGTCGAAGGATTGGCGTTGAAAATCGCCAACCGTCAAATTTCCCATGCCCTCTTCGACAAGCGGATCGTGGCGTTGGACATGGGCGCTATCGTCGCCGGCACTAAATACCGCGGACAGTTCGAAGAACGTATCAAAGCCATTATCAACGAGTTACAGAAAAATCCCAACATCATCGTCTTCATGGACGAAATCCACACGATGGTGGGCGCCGGTAATGCCGTCGGCTCGTTGGACGCTTCCAACATGCTCAAGCCGGCGTTGGCGCGGGGAGAACTGCAATGTATCGGCGCCACGACCTTAGACGAATACCGCCAATACATCGAAAAAGACGGAGCGCTGGAGCGCCGTTTCCAAAAGGTGATGGTCGTTCCTACGACGTCGGAAGAGTCGGTCATCATCCTCAAAAACATCAAGGAACGCTATGAAAATCACCATAATGTAATCTACACCGACGACGCTATTGATATGTGCGTCAAACTGACCGAGCGTTACATCACCGACCGCTTTCTGCCCGACAAAGCCATTGACGCCATGGACGAGGCAGGCGCCCGCGTCCATATTTTCAACATGAAAGTGCCGCAGGAAATAGTAGGTTTGGATGCAGAAATCGAAGAAATCATCAAACGCAAACAAGAAGCCATCAACACACAACAATACGAAGACGCCAGCGTCTGCCGTGACAGAGAGCGGCTGCTGCGCGACCAACAAGTAGCGTTGAAGAAAAAATGGGAAGAGGACGAAAAAACCAACCGTCCGGAAGTAACCGAAGAAAATGTAGCGGAAGTCGTTGCGATGATGACCGGCGTGCCGGTACAACGCATCGCCCAAAACGAAGGATTGCGCTTGGTGAAGATGGAAGAAAAACTCAACGGATGCGTCATCGGACAGGACGATGCAGTGAAAAAAGTGGTGAAAGCCATTCGCCGCAACCGCGCCGGACTGAAAGACCCGGGAAAACCCATCGGAACCTATATCTTCCTCGGTCCTACCGGCGTCGGGAAGACCTACTTGGCGAAAATGTTGGCAAAATATCTCTTCGACAGCGAAGACGCCCTGATACGTATTGACATGAGCGAGTACATGGAGAAATTCTCCGTCTCGCGCTTAGTGGGAGCGCCTCCGGGCTACGTGGGCTACGAAGAAGGCGGACAACTCACCGAGAAAGTGCGCCGCAAACCCTACTCCATCGTGCTGCTCGACGAGATAGAAAAAGCCCATCCCGACATCTTCCACCTCCTGCTGCAAGTCTTCGACGATGGGCAACTTACCGACAGCCTCGGACGGAAAGTGGACTTCAAAAACACTATCATCATCATGACCTCCAACATCGGGTCGCGACAACTGAAAGACTTCGGCGCCGGCATCGGCTTCCACACCACCGCAAGAGCCGAAAACGCCTCCGAAATAGCACGCGGCGTCATCGAAAACGCCCTCAAAAAGACTTTCGCCCCCGAATTTCTCAATCGTATTGACGACGTCATCATCTTCGACGCCCTCAACAAAGAATCCATCCGCAAAATCATTGACATCGAATTGGAAAAAGTCTTCGGACGCATCCGCGAACTCACTTACAACGTCGAAATCACCGACGACGCCATAGACTTTATCGCCGAAAAAGGCTGGGACGAGCAATTCGGCGCACGTCCGCTCAAACGCGCCCTCCAAAAATATATCGAAGACCCCCTCGCCGAAGAACTCATCATCTCTAAACCCGCTGAAGGCTCCAAAATATTGATTATTCACGACAAAGAGAAAAATGATGTAACACTGAAAATAGGCTAAAAAAATGATGTTTCATGGTTTTAATATATTGAATTATGTTTTGTCTCTAACCGGGACATTCCACCACTATCGACAACACATGAGATTATAAAACATTGTAAACAAGCATTTTATGTCAATTTTTTCAAAATAGAACATCTTTTTGCGGTTCGCCACATCCAATTTAAAATTTTTCGTATCTTTGCACCCGCAATAAGTTGTGTATTTTTTGCACCTCTTAGAGCGTTAGGTGGAACGTATTAGCGGGGACATCAAGTCCCTTTTTTTGTAAAAATTTTAGAATGATAGCGAGTTCATTTATTAAAGAGTTAGTTGAAGAACATTTGCAGACGACAGGTCTGTTTTTGGTTGACGTGTTGGTGAAGCCGGACAATACGATTATCGTCATTATTGATGGTAATGAGGCTGTTACGATAGATGACTGTGTGCGGATCAGCCGCCTGATAGAGCGTTCTTTGGATAGAGATAAGGAAGATTTTGAGTTGAAAGTGATGTCGGCGGGCGCCGATGCCCCGTTTCGGGACGAGCGCCAATACCGGAAAAACATCGGCAAGAAAGTGAAGGTAATCACCAAAGAGGGTGTGAAACATCAAGGGCTGTTCACTGCATTCGACGGTGTCAACGTGAACTTAGAAATAGCGCCGAAGATGAAAAAGGGACAGAAACCCGGAAAAAACAACATGCCGGAGTTGTGCAGCATCCCTTTAACGGAAATTGAAGAAACAAGGCTGATTATCAGCGTTTAATATATAGAAAATAATAATAAAGATGCATTAAAATTGTAATTTTATATGGACAGCAAAGATTTAGTTCCTATTTTCAGCGAGTTTAAAGAGTATAAAAATATTGACAGGGATGCGATGATGCGCATCCTTGAAGATGTTTTCAAGAGCATTTTGCTGAAAAAATACGGTTCGGACGATAATTTCGACGTCATTGTCAACATAGACAAGGGCGACTTGCAGATTTTTCACTACCGGATATGCGTTGCAGACGGCAAAGTGCGGGATCCCAACAGCCAGATAGCCTACTCCGACGCCATCCTGATAGAACCCGACTTCGAAATCGGCGAAGAGGTGGCAGAGGAAATCTTCATGCAAGACTTCGGACGCAGAGAGATTTTGGGCATTCGTCAAACGCTGGCGACCAAGATTCAGGAATACGAGAAAAACAGCGTTTATCAAAAATACAAAGAGCGCATCGGCGAAATCGTTACCGGCGAAGTCTATCAGGCGTGGCGCAAAGAGACGATGGTGCTGGATAACGAAGGCATCGAACTTGTTTTACCGAAGACGGAACAAATCCCGACCGACTTTTACCGCAAGGGCGACCCCATCAAAGCCGTGGTGTCGCGCGTTGAGATGCGCAACGGCAACCCGTTCATTCTCATTTCGCGCACCTCCCCCACTTTCCTCGAACGTCTGTTTGAGCAGGAAGTGCCGGAGTTTTCCGACGGACTTATCACGATAAAAAAGATAGAACGTGTGCCAGGCGAACGCGCCAAAATAGCCGTCGAGTCCTATGACGACCGCATTGACCCCGTCGGCGCATGTGTGGGCATGAGAGGATCGCGCATACACGGCATCATCCACGAACTGCGAAACGAAAGCATTGACGTAGTCAACTACTCCACCAATCCCGTTACCTACATCCAGCGAGCGCTCAGCCCCGCCAAAGTTACCAACACCATCATCTACGAAAAAACCAAAAAAGCCGACGTCTTCATGAAACCCGACCAGGTTTCGCTCGCTATCGGAAAAGGCGGACACAATATAAAATTAGCAGGAAAACTCACCGGATACGAAATTGACGTTTACCGCGACAGCGACGTCGAAAGCGAAGACGTTGATTTACAAGAATTTGGCGACGAAATCGAACAATGGATCATTGACGCCCTCTTAGCCATCGGCTGCGACACGGCAAAAAGCGTATTGAACCTCTCCATCGAAGACACCATGAAACGAGCCGACCTCGACGAAGAAACAGTATTAGACATAAGACGCATTTTAGAAGAAGAATTTGAATCGTAACACCATTAAAAAACTATATAACAAGGTTTATTTACAAATAAAAAATATGACAGGTAATCCTATCAGGCTAACAAAAGCGGCACAAGAGTTTAACGTTGGAACCTCAACCATTGTTGAGTTCCTCGAAAAGAAAGGGCATCGTCTGGAAAATAAAGAGAACCCGAACACCAAAATTCCGGAAGATCTCTACCAACTCCTTGTTGTCGAATTTAGAAGAGACCGGGAGACGAAATTAGGTGCAGAAAAAATCAACGTTAGCAACCTGCGCAACCAAAAAACGATTACTATTGCCGACAAACCAAAAAAAGTTGCTATTGACAATGAAATAAAATGGAAAACCTCAACGCTAAGCGACAATTTAATCATCCGCGAAACCACCCTCTCGAAAACGCCTGTAGTCCAGCCGAAATCAGGAGAAACTGCATCAGGGAAAACCGAAACTGATAAAAAAGCGCCGCCTGTAAAAGAACCTGCCGTTGTTGAAAAAATAACCTCCGCAACTGCCAAAGAGACTAAACCCAAAAAAGAAACCGCACCGCCAAAAGAAGTAGCGCCGAAAGAAGTATCGCCGAAAGAACTTCCGAAAAAAGCCGTCGAAGAGCCCGTTACGCTCGCGCAACCCAAAGAAAGTGAACCGGTTGTGGAAACGAAACCGGAAGTTACCGAAATAAAAGCGCCAAAGCGGAAAGCAGAAAAAGCAGCCCCCACAAGTTCCCCCGAAAGAGGAGATGCCATCGCGACGGAAACAACAACAGAGATGCCAAAGCCGGAAACAGCCGTAGCAGAAACGCCAAAGCCGGAAGTTAAGATAGAACCACCGAAACCGGAAGAAACCACGCCCGAAACGCCTAAACCGGAAACAGCGCCTGAAACACCAAAGCCGGAACCGGTAGCAGAAACACCTAAACCGGAAACAACAGAAACGCAAAAACCGGAAACAGCGCCCGAAACACCAAAACCGGAAGCGCTTCCGGAAACGCCAAAACCGAAAACAGCAGCCGGCAAACTAAAATCGGAACCGGAAAAAGTGGAGACCAAAATACCCAAAATCGGAATTACGGTAGTAGATCATATTGACGTTGACACGCTCGAATTTAGACCGCCGCCGAAGAAAAAAAGTTCCTCCGAAAGAAAGAAAGAGAAAGCCAAACGCAGAAGAGAGCGGGAAGCCGCCGCCAAAGCGCAACAGGCAGCAGAAGCCGCTACCGTCAAAAAAGAAGAAACGGTAACTACTGCTCCCGCCACACCACAAGAGCAAAAAATCGAAAAACCCGAAGATAATGTCATCAGGGTGAAAGCGCCACTGATACAAGGACCTAAAATCATCACAACCATTGACTTAAGTCAGTTCGAACGCAAACCCGTCGCCTCTTCTTCCGACGACCTTACCAAAAAGCGCAACAAGAAGAAAAGGAATCGCATCGAAAGCGGAAAGAAACCGCCCGAAAAGAGCGCCGAACAGCAAAAACGCCAAGATCAGCAAAGACAGAAGAAACAAGATCAACCGTCACAGCCGGATCAAACCAAGAAAGAACCGAAAGTTTATAAGAAAAAACCGCCCAGACTTGAAATTAAAGTTGCTCCTTCCGAAGAGGAAATCAAAAAACAGATTAGCGACACCCTCAGCAAACTGACCACGACCAGCAAGTCGAAAGCGTCGAAACACCGTAAAGAAAAACGGGAAGGCATCCGTGAAAAAATGGCTGTCGAAGCCCAAAAAGCGGCAGAAGAACTAAATATCTTAAAAGTAACGGAGTTCCTCACCGCCAACGAATTGGCAAGCATGATGAACGTCCCCGTAACCGACGTCATCAAGAAATGTATGGACATCGGACTCTTTGTCTCCATCAACCAACGCTTAGACGCCGAAACCGTCGTATTCATTGCCGACGAGTTTGGCTATCAGGTTACGTTCATTGACGCCGAAGAGCAGGAATCCAAACAGGAAGAAGATATGGACGACGCCGAAGATTTGCTCCCGCGTCATCCCGTCGTAACCGTCATGGGACACGTTGACCACGGCAAAACAAAACTCTTGGACTACATCCGCCATGCCAACGTAGTAGCAGGCGAAGCCGGCGGAATCACCCAACACATCGGCGCCTACTCCGTAACGTTGGACGACGGAAGAAAAATCACCTTCTTGGATACACCCGGACACGAAGCCTTCACCGCCATGCGTGCCCGCGGCGCCAAAATGACCGACGTCGCCATCATCGTCATCGCCGCCGACGACGACGTGATGCCGCAAACCAAAGAAGCCATCAACCACGCTCAGGCAGCCAACGTGCCCATCGTCATCGCCATCAACAAAATTGATAAACCGACAGCCGACCCTGAAAAAATACGGAAACAGTTAGCCGAACTGAACATCCTCGTCGAAGAGTGGGGCGGAAAATACCAATGTCAGGAAATATCGGCAAAACAAGGTATCAACGTTGACCTCCTGTTGGAAAAAGTGCTCCTCGAAGCCGAAATGCTCGAACTGACAGCCAACCCCGACAAGTTAGCCAAAGGCTCCGTCATCGAATCCAAATTAGAACCCGGACGCGGATACGTCGCCAGCATTTTAGTACAAAGCGGAACGTTGAAAAAAGGCGACGTAGTGCTGGCAGGACAATATTTCGGTCGCGTGAAAGCGCTCTTCAACGAACGTTACCAACTCATAGACACCGTCCCGCCGGCTACCCCCGCCCTGATTCTGGGGCTCAACGGCGCGCCACAAGCCGGCGACAACTTCACCGTCATGAAAGAGGAACGCGAAGCACGCATCTTAGCCACCAAACGCCAACAACTGCAACGCGAAATCGGCTTGCGCACTCAAAAACATATCACCTTAGACGACATCGGCAGAAATATCGCCAGAGGCTCGTTCAAAGAATTGAATATCATCGTAAAAGGCGACGTGGACGGCTCTGTGGAAGCATTGTCGGATTCGTTGCTGAAACTCACTTCGGACGAGGTAAAGGTGAACGTCATCCACAAATCGGTAGGCGCCATCATCGAGTCGGACGTCTTGCTGGCGTCGGCTTCCAATGCCGTCATCGTGGGCTTCCAGGTGCGCCCCTCCGTCAGTGCACGCAGACTTGCCGAAACAGAAGAGATCGACATCCGACTCTACTCCATCATCTACAACGCCATCGAAGAGATACAATCGGCTATCGAAGGAATGTTGGCGCCCGAAATCAAAGAAGACATCACCTGCAACGTCGAAGTGCGCGAAATATTCAAAATCCATAAAACGGGAACCGTCGCCGGCTGCTTAGTCCTCGACGGCGTCATCACCCGCGATGCCAAAGTGCGCATCATCCGCGACGGCATCGTCGTCTATACCGGACTGCTCGGCTCACTCAAACGCTACAAAGACGACGTCAAAGAAGTCCGCTCCGGAATAGAATGCGGACTCAACATCGTCAACTTCAACGACATAAAAGTCGGAGACATCATCGAAGGCTACAAGGAAACTGAGGTGAAACGGAGTTTGTGAGACTGGGAGACTGTGAGATGTGAGACTGTGAGATGTGAGACGTGAGATTAGAATTTAGAGATAGATAAAAGTAGGTAAAAAACTCTGTGTAACTCTGTGCATCCTCTGTGTCCCTCCGTGTAACAAAAAAAAGTTTCACAGAGAACCACAGAGAAAATTCGTGGCTAAAAAAACAGGCGCCCCCACACCGGAAGCGCCCCTCTTTTAATTTTTAATTCGTAATTTTTAATTTTCAATTGACAATAAGTTTCTTCGCATCAGCCTTTTCGCCTTCGACAAAGAGGATGTAGTGGTACATGCCCGACGGAAGACCGACTAAGGAGATTTCTATGCGGTAACTACCCGCGCTTTGCGTTCCCTGCGGGAGGGATTGCAGCAGTTGTCCGAGTTGGTTATAGAGACGGAGTTCTACCGCTCCTTCCTCAACGACATCATAGACAACCGTCGTGCTGCCGGTGGCGGGGTTGGGGATATTTTGGCGCAGGACGCCTTTTGTGCCCGTTCCGGCGAGCGGATGCTGTGGTTGTGGATCGTCCATCTTGGGCAGGGTGGCTAAGAGTTCGGCTTTGTTCTCTTCGTACTCGCGCCGCGACTTGGGGATGAGGTTGAGGTAGCGTCCGTAGCCGATGCGTCCCGATTTCAGGTTGGTGCTGTCGGATTCCATGCTCAGGTGGATGTCACCCAAGTCAATGACGGCGAAGATGCTGTCCTGATAACTGGGCGGGTTTTCAATGCGGTTTTCGTACCAGTCTATTGCCGGTTGCCAGTTTTGCAAGGTTACGTTGCAGCGGGTTGACAGGAAGTCTGCCACGTCGAACAAAGGATTGTCGGTGGACGTGAATGTGGTGTAGTAGTTGCGCAGTGCGGCGTAGTCGTCATCCAGGAACTGCTCCAGCGCGAAGAGTTCGTGGAGGGCGGCGATGGAAAATTGGTCGTCGGGGTAGGTTTCTATCAACTCGGTAAAGGCGGCTTTGGCGGCGAGGTAGTTTTCGTCGGTGAAATAGTCTATTC
>WRLA01000041.1 GCA_009777825.1 Bacteroidales bacterium | reverse complement strand
CGGCTACCGAACCCTACCTGATATGCGAAGCCGCACAATTAGATTCGGTGCGTAATCATTTGAATAAACATTTCCGTTTGGCTAATGATATTGATTTGACCGATTATATTACGGAAAACTATTCAGGAGTGGGTTGGCTGCCGATAGGCAATAGTATTAATCGATTTACAGGCAGTTTCCACGGCGGTGGATATACCATTTCGGGATTGACCATTAACCGCAGCACAAATTATATTGGATTGTTCGGATATTTAAGCGGTGCGGGAATTGACAGTCTGGGTATCGAAAATTGTGCTGTTACGGGAAATATGGGTGTCGGCGGATTGGCGGGATATAATTCTAATAATTCCACCATCACAAACTGCTATGTAACAGGAAACGTAACAGGAGATGACGTAAGTGTCGGCGGATTGGCGGGAATAAATAATAATGCTGCCATTGAAAACTGTTACGCCACAGCAAATGTAACAGGATATAATGATGTCGGCGGATTGCTGGGAAGCAACGTTAATAATGTAGCCCTCTCAAACTGTTACGCTTCGGGAAAGGTAACAGGATATGCTATCGTAGGCGGATTGGTGGGATACAATGAAAATGCCGCCATCGAAAACTGCGTAGCGGCAAATGATACGATTATTGCAACAAATTCAAGCACCTCTATTAACCGCATCATAGGGTCTAATTATGCCTCCACCTTAACCAACAACTACGCCAACGAAGATATGATTGTAGAAAGCGGCGGCTCGCCTTTCAATATTACCGCAGACAAAGGAACAAGCGGAAAAGCAGGTGCCGACCAAACTATGGCAACCCTCAAAACCTTATCCTTTTACAATGCAACCGCACTGTGGGATATAGACGGTACGGAAAATTCGGCTGTAATATGGCGTATTTGCGAAAATACTTCTTTACCCTTTTTCCAGTGGCAGGAAGATATTGTTTGCCCGACACCGCCTGACGCTATTTTCTGCGGCGGAGACGGAACTTTGGGAAACCCCTATTTAATTTGCAATCCCGAACAATTGGATTCCATACGCTACTTTTTAGATGACCACTTCAAACTTGCCGATGACATTAACCTGACCACTTACTTAGCAAGCGGTGCTGGCTTTGACAAATGGGATGTGGATGGCTGGTTGCCCATTGGCGATGATAGCAATCCGTTTACAGGAAGTTTCCACGGCGGCGGACATACCATTTCGGGATTGACCATTAACAGAGGCGGTTACGGAAATAATAATATTGGTCTGTTCGGATATTTAGACGGTGCAGAAATTGACAGTCTCGGTATTGTAGATTGTGATATTACGGGAAATATGTATGTCGGTGGATTGACAGGAAGAAATGATTATAATGCTGTCATCTCAAACTGCTACGTTACAGGAAACGTAACAGGCGATATTGTCGGCGGATTGGCGGGTGAAAATAATAATGCTGCTACCATTGAAAACTGTTACGCCACAACAAATGTAACAGGAAACGTAACAGGCAATTTTGTCGGCGGATTGGTGGGAGCCAATAGAAACGCAACCATCTCAAACTGTTATGCTGCGGGAAATGTAACAGGATATGACGCTGTCGGCGGATTGGCGGGAACCAATGCTTATGCTACCATCGAAAACTGCGTGGCGGCAAATGCCTCTGTAACAGCAACAAATTTCATGTTTCCCTCTATTAATCGCATCACAAGTTATAATTCAGGCACCTTCACCAACAACTACGCCTTTGACGGTATGATAGTAAAAGCGGGCGGCTCGCCTGTTTCCATTACGCCCAATGCAAACGGAATAGAAGGCGCAGACGTGGATATGGCAACACTCAAAACCGCTCTCTTTTACGATACGCAAGGCTGGGATATAGACAATGTGATAAATCCGTTAAAAATATGGCGGATTTGCGAGGGGGATAGTTTGCCGTTCTTCCAGTGGGAAAAGAATATGAATTGTTCCTGCAACTACACCCTTACCGTCTCAGCAGACCCAACTACCGGCGGCAGCGCCGCCATCACCTTGCCCGACGCCGGCGGCACTTACGACTGCGGCGCCAGCGTAACCGTAGCAGCCACCGCCGAAGATTGCTACGCCTTTGTCAACTGGACGGATGGCAGCGGAGCAGCAGTCTCTACCGATAATCCATTTACGTTTACCATAGACAAAGACACCGTTTTGGTTGCCAACTTCGAGATACAAGAATACAGCGTTACCGTCTCAGCAGACCCAACTACCGGCGGTAGCGCCGCCATCACCTTGCCCGACGCCGGCGGAACCTACGACTGCGGCACAAGCGTAACCGTAGCAGCCACCGCCGAAGATTGCTACACCTTTGTCAACTGGACGGATGACAACGGGACAGCAGTCTCTACCGATAATCCGTTTACATTTACCATAGACAAAGACACCGTTTTGATTGCCAACTTTGAGAGACAAGAATATAGCGTTACCGTCTCAGCAGACCCAACTACCGGCGGCAGCGCCGCCATCACCTTGCCCGACGCCGGCGGCTCCTACGACTGTGGCACAAGCGTAACCGTAGCAGCCACCGCCGAAGATTGCTACACCTTTGTCAACTGGACGGATGGCAGCGGAGCAGCAGTCTCTACCGATAATCCATTTACGTTTGTCATAGATAAAGATACCGTTTTGATTGCCAACTTTGAGATAATTTCGTACAACGTTACCGTCTCGGCAGACCCAACTACCGGCGGCAGCGCCGCCATCACCTTGCCCGACGCCGGCGGAACCTACGACTGTGGCGCCAGCGTAACCGTAGCAGCCACCGCCGAAGATTGCTACACCTTTGTCAACTGGACGGATGACAGCGGAGCAGCAGTCTCTACCGATAATCCGTTTACGTTTACCATAGACAAAGACACCGTTTTGGTTGCCAACTTTGAGATAATTTCGTGCAATGTTACCGTCTCAGCAGACCCAACTACCGGCGGTAGCACCGCCATCACCTTGCCCGACGCCGGCGGAACCTACGACTGCGGCACAAGCGTAACCGTAGCAGCCACCACCGAAGATTGCTACGCCTTTGTCAACTGGACGGATGGCAACGGGACAGCAGTCTCTACCGATAATCCGTTTACGTTTACCATAGATAAAGATACCGTTTTGATTGCCAATTTTGAGAAAATTCCGTACAGCGTTACCGTCTCAGCAGACCCGCCTACCGGCGGTGCAGTTTCCGGCGGCGGCACTTACGACTGTGGCACAAGCGTAACCGTAGCAGCCACCCCAAACACCGGCTTCGCCTTTGTAAACTGGACAAAAGCAGGCACAGAAGTCTCAACGAATGCGACATACAACTTTACGGCAACAGAAAATATTGATTTAGTCGCGAATTTTATTGACTTAACCGCAGTAACCGGCATAGAAATAGACGGCTGTCCCGAAAACGGATGGCTACACCTCAACAAAACCTTACAACTGCAAGCAATAATAACCCCCGCCGACGCCACCAACCAAGACGTCATCTGGCACAGCAGCAACACCAACGTCGCCATCGTTGACCAAACCGGATTCGTAACCGCCATGATGGTGGGCGCTACCAACATCACGGTAACAACGCTCGACGGCGGATTCGTCGCGGAATGTTATATCAAAGTGATTCAGCCCGTTATAAGCATCACGCTCAATAAAAACGCTACCACCTTGGCAGTCGGTGCCGAAGAAATCCTGAAAGCCACCGTATTACCCGAAAACGCTAGCGTTAAAACGGTATCGTGGGAAAGTTCCAACACAGCCATCGCCACCGTTGACGCCACCGGCAAAGTAACAGCCGGCGCCATCGGTACGGCAACCATCACCGCCACCACCGACGAAGGCGGCTTTACCGCCACCTGCGACGTTACCGTAATCGCTTTCTACCCCAACCCCACCGGCATCACCGTAACGCCGAAAACGCTCACTCTCGCCAAAGACGCCACCGCCTCATTATCCACCGAGATAAAACCCGCCGGCGCCAACCCAACCGTAACATGGACAACCGGCAACGCCAACATCGCCACCGTTGACGCCGACGGAACCGTTACCGGCATCGCCGCCGGAAAAGTCGTCATCACCGCCAAGACCGTTAACGGATACAGCGCTACATGCGCCGTAACCGTTACTGCCAACAAAGCGGGCGAAGCCCCCCCAAGCCCCCCCGAAGGGGGGGATGTGTGGGTTTATCCGAATCCGACGAGCGGTTTACTAACGATATGCGATATGCGATATGCGACATCCGACAATCCGACATCGGACATCGGACAATCGGAAATCGAAATATTTGATGTGATGGGTCGTGCCGTACACGTAGAGACGCGGCATGCCACGTCTCTACAATCGGAAATCGGAAATCGGACAATCGGAAATCGCACATCGCAAATCACATTTGATTTATCAAATATCCCCACCGGCGTCTATTTCATCCGGATAACGACCGAAAACGGCGTGGTGGTAAGGAAAGTGGTGAAAGAATAGATGTGAGATTGTGAGATGTGAGATGTGAGATATGAGACGCCGTCTTGTGTCTCACATCGCACAATCTCACGTCGCACATCGCATGTCGCATTTGTCTGAACCGTGATTTACATGATTTAAGGATTAGCAGGATGTTTATGGGCAATCATGTCCATCAGGCAAATCAAGGAAATCATGGTTTAGACATTTTCCCGACTTCGACGGTTTACAAGATAAACTAATCCATAAAACACTGATAATCAGCGGTGAGATTGCTTGAGTAAAAATGTAGTGGCTACGCAGGGGTATAAATCTAAGTATCAAAAAAATAATTCTCATTATTTTTATTGTTTTCATTTTTTTGTTGTATCCTTGCAGCCTTAAAACCAGGTGCAATGTTTATAAGATATCGAAAAGTTAAGAATGGAAGTGTGAGAGTGCAAATTGTTGAAAATTAAAGGATTGGCAATAAGATTGTTCAAAAAGTTCTACGTCATGCCGGCACGGCCGAAAATGACGCTGAGCTTGAATATCTGAAACAAGCAGCCGAATACCTGAAAGAAAAGATCGAAGAGAAGCTTAATCCCAAGCTCTTCACAAAAGAACAACTTCCGGAGAAGGTGTCCAAAATAAGCCGGTTAGACCAGATCGAAGCAGAGTTGCCGATGTTAGTAAATCTGCATCATTTGCGCGAAGAGAGACGTATCATCACGGGATTTCACGAAGCTTACGGAAGACTTTTTGACAGGGTTGGTTACATACGATTGCAAATATCATATAGTATGGATAACGAAGTATCGCAAACGTATATTGAGTGGAGTTATAGCAGAGCGAGTTCGGGAACTCATACGTGGCATTTGCAAGGAGCATGATGTTGAGATTATTAAGGGTCATGTTTCCATTGGTCATATCCATTTGTTTGTATCCGTTCTGCCTCATTTAGCGATAAGCAAGTTGGCCCAATATCTCAAAGGCAAGAGTTCCTACAAGATGCTGATGGAGCATAAGTCCTTATCGAAGTTGTATTGGGGGCGTCATTTATGGGGTAGGGGATATTTTGTTGCCACTTCGGGTAATATTACGGACGAGGTTTTAGCCCAAAAATTAAAGATTTCAAAGACATTTGTTATTTCAAAAAAAGTTGTATCTTTGCACCCGTTTTTCACAGGTGCGAAGAACGCGATAGGAGGTCCGGTAGTTCAGTTTGGTTAGAATACATGCCTGTCACGCATGGGGTCGCGGGTTCGAGTCCCGTCCGGACCGCAATGAGAAAAGCCCTACAAAGGCACACATTTTTTTGTAACTGTAAGAAAATCAACACTTTCTAACCCGTATTCACTACAAAACAACTCCCCAAAAATTTGAACGTAAAGCGCTAATAATCAATCATAGGAACAGAGAGGGAAAGAAAACTACCGTTGAAGTCGGGAAAAAGATTAAAGAGTTGAGAGAGTGGAAACTAAACCTTTAAACTCTTTTGCGGAAAATTTAAACCCCAAACAGCCATCCGTGCCTCTCTGGCGAGCTATCGCCAAGAGAGTTGGATGACGAATGTACTGCTGTATATCGTTGGGAAGTATTTGAAATAAAAACCCTAACTACGCCTCAACTTCCGGAGTCTCAAGTGCTTCAGAGTCGGGAGTTACTTCCTCTTCTGCTACAGTTTCGGGAACTTCAACGGGCGCCGGTTCTTCAACAACTTCCGCAACCGGTTCTTCAACAACTTCAGCAATCGGTTCTTCAACCGTTTCCGCTACTTGTTCTTCGACAACTTCCACAGGTTGTTCTTCAACAACTTCCGCTACTTGTTCTTCGGTAACTTCCGCAGGTTGTTCTTTAACGGTTTCGCGTGGTTTCTCGTCGGGATGTTGTTCTGCGTAAGCCTGACGGGCGGCTTCTTCCTGTGCTTTCAGCGCGGCGAGGTTCTTTTCCTGAATCTTCGCCAAGCGGTTTTCGTTGGTTTTCTTTTCCGCTTCTAACTGTTTTTTACGGTCTGAACGCTCTTGCAGTTCTTTCTCGCTGCGTTTCGACGATGCTTTGTTCTCTCTCGACTCTTTCCAATCGTTGAATTTCACGTCGGCTTGCTCTTGGGTGAGTGCGCCTTTTGCGACGCCGAGTTGCAGGTGATAACGGAGTAAGACGCCTTCGTGTCGCAGGATGTTACGCACGGTGTCGGTCGGTTGCGCTCCTTTGCCATACCAATCCAATGCTTGCTGAAAGTCAAGATTGATTTTAGCAGGAACTTTAATGGGGTCGTAATAGCCGATGTTTTCGATAAATCTACCATCCCGTGGTGCGCGGCTGTCGGCTACGACAATGTGGTAGAAAGGCTGTCCTTTCTTTCCATGACGCTGTAATCTAATTTTTGTCGCCATAACTGTTTAACTTTGAGTTACTTAATAAATTTATTCTGATTTCTCGAATCAGGGGTGCAAAGGTACGAAAAATAATTGAGATATGCACCCTTTTTATCCCAGCGACCCGCCAATCAAAAATAGCGCCGCGATGGATACAATGGCGTAGAGTTCCGGGAAGACGCTCAGTATCAGTGTTCTGCCGAAGAGGTCGTAGCCGGCGCCGATGCCGGCGATGCCGTTGGCGCAGACCTGTCCTTGACGGATTGCCGAGTAGAGACAGACCAATCCCACTGCCAAAGACGCGCCGAAGATGGCTGTTGCCTTAAACAGCGTGATTTCCGGCACGAGATGTACCGAAAGCAAGAAATAGCCCAAGAATCCGTAGAGACCTTGCGTTCCGGGCAAAGCCGTGAGGATCATGTAGTTGCCGAATGCGTCGGGATTTTTCTTTAACGCTCCGACGGTGGCGTTGCCGGCGATGGTTACGCCAAAGGCACTTCCGATGCCCGATAGTCCCAGCATGAGTCCAATGCCGATGTAGGCTAACAAAATAGGTTCCATAACTTTTTACAATTTAATGATTTAACAATTTTATTTAATTTTTATTATCGTTTTTTAATTAAGACGTCGTTTTTTTGAAGGGCAGGTACGGTTTGCCGTTGCCTTCGAAGCCTGCGTTGTTGTAGAACTCCACGAAGGTGAGACGCATCGGATGCACAAAGCCGCTCAGGCTGCACAGGAAGATGTTGAGTGCATGTCCTATCAGTAGTATCACAACGATGACCAACTGTTTGAAGATGATCACATCCGGCGCAAAACTGAACGCCAACTGGTTGAAAACCAATCCCATAACCGCACCCGAGATGCCTAACGCAAAGAGCCGGATGTAGGAGAGTATATCGCCCAAAAGTCCCGAAATCTTGCTGTAAAGTCCGAATAAGCCCGACCCTACGCTTCCCGGAATGCCACGTAAGCCCTTTGCGGGATTGTTGAAAAAGAGCATCAGAAATCCTCCCACGCTGCCCACAACATAGAAAAGCGTCGTTCTCATCTCGACGGTAATGATGCCTTTGTCGGCTAAAAGAACTGCCGATGCAACGCCCAATATTGTTATCAGCCACCCCATCATATTGAGCGAGTGCCAAAAACTGTACCGCATCCATGTCGTTATGACATTGATAATCATCGCAAATACAAGTTGAACGGCGCCGCAAAGCAACGCAATCATAAACAACTGATTCGGATCCATCATCACCGATTTGAACCTTTGCAACCACTCCCACGTTTGTTCTGCCAATGGAATGCCAAAGAACGTTCCGCTGAAAAAGCCGACAATCGTAGTGCCGATGCCGAGCCAAAGTACCAACTTGCTTACGGATTTCATAAACGTGTCCTTGCTTTTTGCTAAGTAGAACGAAAGCAGGATATAGATCAACCCATAGCCGCAGTCGCCCACGCACAGTCCGAAGAAGAGCACGTAGAACGGGGCAAAAAACGGTGTCAGGTCGAAAGCGTTGTAACTCGGACGGTCATACAGGTTGCTGATGACCTCGAATAGTTTTGCGAAACGATTGTTTTTCAGTAAGATAGGCGGTTTCTCGTCGAGCGTCGGCGTGGTAACTTCAAAGTAAACGCCGTCGGCTTGGAGCGCTTGGGTGGTTGCCGCTTCCTGTTCTTCGGGGACAAAGCCTTCTAAGAGCATCAACTTCTCCGCCGCCGCCGCTTCGGAACTCAGCGCTACTTTTTCCCAGTTGATTTGGTCGCCTGTCTCTTTTTCTTTGTAAATCAACGTGTTCAGGTCGTCTCTGACCATCGTTTTCAATGATTCGTCAATTTGGCGGATATCTTCGTCAAGGGTGATTAAGGCGGTTTCCAAATCTGTGGCGGAGCCTTCGAAAGGCTTAATATGTTCGGCGTTGATGTCGGGAGGCGCAGATTCTTTTGTAACTGTTACAAAATAGATGGTAGAGCCTTGTTGGTTGATTTTTATGGCGTTATGCTCGTCGCGCCAGCGCTCGTCAAACTTCGACGCCGAGGTGATGTGAAAGTGGATGAAAAAGTTGGCGCGTTCTAATTTCCGGAGGTTTTCCAAGTCGAAATGCCCCCACGGCGTGATCCGTTCCAACTCCTTGATGAGGGCGTTTTTGCGATGCATCGTCCTGTCTCGTTCGACGTACAACTGTTCGGCTTTTTCGAGGAGCGCCATGCCGTCTTCCTGTCTGTTTTCCGGACGGAGGTCGTCTATTTTATGTTCTACCTTGATTCTGTTCAACGCCTTGATCACTGTTGCAAACCGTTTGCCCTTTTGGATAAATCCGAAAAGGTCGCTGTTTTCTTCTATTGTACCGCACTGTTTTTCAACTATATGCACTACGCCCAACTCACGCAAAGCGTACAGGAACGGGTGATAGTCTTTGTGGAAAATCAAAAACGTGTATTTTTTCATCTTTACAATCATGCTTCGACCTCCTTTCTCTGCTCTTTTTCCAAATTGGCACGCATAATCTTCTGCGACGATTTCGAGAGGCTCTCTTCGTCTTCGAGGGAGCGTTTTATCTTTAAGATGGCGTCGCCGTAGCCCGGAATCTGCACTTTTTCAAAGAGGTTGACCTTCTGTGTCGTTTTCCGGCGGGCGCGTTCCAAGCGTTCCAACTTCAACGTCTCTATCTCCGCCCTGATGCCGGTCTCGGCTAACTGTTTCAACAATGCAACGCCATCGGAAAACCACACCGGCGCCCGAAAAAGACTGTATGGCTTCTCCTCGAAAACAAGATTTCCGAAGATGGGAACCATCACGCCCGCCACCTTTTTGGTGTCAAACTCCACCTCTTTGATGGCAATCAGGGTCGGGTCGAACTCGTTCCAAAGTTTCGACAGGTGTTCGTAACTTCTCATCTGCGTGTAAAAAGCCTCTTCCAGCGCTTTTTGCCCGTCTTTGGTGCGTTTCACCTCCAACCGCAAGGCGCTTTCCTTGTTCTTGATGGTCGGCAACGCCCGCACACGCACTTTTAACTGCTTCTCAAGCGCCTGCAAAGATGTTTTGTTGTATTGAAATTGGATTGCCATGATGATTATTATTTCCAATATCTGCTAGTAAATTCCTGTTTAATATTCACCTCTTCCGGTTTAAAGTACTTGGCGAAGAGCGTCCATGTCTTGTCCAACATCTCGGTGGTGTTGAGGTTGACGTCGATGGCGAGGATGTTTTTGGAGTAATCTTTTGCGAAGGCGAGGGTGCGGTTGTCGTAGTCGGTGAGGTCGAAGCCGTTTTCCATTTTTGTTTTGGCGTTGGCGGCGTCGGCGTAGAGTCTGACGGCGGCGTTCATCACCTGCGGATGGTCTTCGCGGGTTTTCTTTCCGATGACCAACTGTTTCAGGCGCGAGAGCGAGCGGAAGGGGTCAACGATGACTTTTCCGGTGTCCGAGTCGCGGCGCAGGTAGAGTTGTCCTTCGGTGATGTATCCGGTGTTGTCGGGAACGGCGTGGGTGATGTCGCCGCCCGAAAGCGTGGTTACGGCGATGATGGTGATGGAGCCGCCATCGGGGAACTGTACCGCTTTTTCGTAAATCTTGGCTAAGTCGGAATAGAGCGAGCCGGGCATGGAGTCTTTCGACGGAATCTGGTCCATCCGGTTCGAGACGATGGAGAGCGCATCGGCGTAGTTGGTCATGTCGGAGAGCAGCACCAGCACCTTTTCGTTCTTCTCGACGGCGAAATACTCTGCCGCCGTCAGCGCCATGTCGGGAATGAGCAATCGCTCTACCGACGGGTCTTCGGTGGTGTTGATGAACGAGACGATGCGATCGAGCGCTCCGGCGTTGCTGAAGACGTTTTTGTAGTAGAGGTAGTCGTCGTTGGTCATGCCCATGCCACCGAGGATGATCTTGTCGGACTGCGCCCGCAGGGCTACCATCGCCATCACCTGGTTGAACGGCTGGTCGGGGTCGGCGAAGAAAGGGATTTTCTGTCCGGTTACTAAGGTGTTGTTCAGGTCAATGCCGGCGATGCCGGTGGCGATCAGTTCCGACGGCTGTTTGCGTCGCACGGGGTTGACCGACGGTCCGCCGATTTCGACCTCTTTTCCTTCGGGGACGCTGCCGCCGTCAATGGGGTCGCCGTAGGCGTTGAAGAAACGTCCGGCTAACTGGTCGCCCACCTTCAACGAGGGCGCCTGTCCCATAAAGACGACCTCCGCATTGGTGGGAATGCCCTCCGTCCCTGCGAAGACTTGCAGAACGACCTCGTCGCCCTGTATCTTTACCACCTGCGCCAAACGTCCGGCAACCCATGCCAACTCCTCATTTCCAATGCCCGTGGCACGCAACGAACATGTCGCTTTCGTGATGTTCGTGATCTTTGTGTATATTTTCTGAAATGCTGTCATAATATCTATTTATTTTAATCTTTATCGTCCGTTTCATCACTACTTTCTTCTAAAAAATAGTTTATTTGCTTTTGCACATTTGAAGTTCCGAGCAATTTTCTACGTTCAATACGTTCTTTTGCCTCTGCCATAATCTCCTGTATCTTACTTTCAAACTGTTCTTTCGGCGGAAGTTTTGTCCAATATTCCGCAACGGCAATGCCTGATTTGTCAAGTTCCATAAGTTCTGCAACTTTTCTATTGGCGTCTGTGCAAAGGATTACGCCAATCGGGGCTTCTTCACCTTCCCGTCTGTCATATTGATTAAGCCAATTCAAATACAACTCCATTTGTCCTTTATATGCAGGCTTAAATTTTCCAATCTTCAATTCTATTGCGACCAAACGTTTAATATCCCGATTATAAAACAAAAGGTCAATATAGTAATCGTCATTTTCTATTGAAATCCGTTTTTGACGGGCAACAAATGTAAAGCCAACGCCAAATTCTAAAATAAAGGTTTCTATATCCCGCAAAATTGCCTGTTCGAGGTCGCCCTCCAAATAATTGTCTTTCAGTCCAAGCGTGTCTAAAATAACAGGGTCTTTGAAGGCATTGAAAGGAATTTTACTTTGTCGTGTGAGTTGCAAGTTGGCATTATTTCTTCGCAAAAATGCTTTGCGGGAAATTAAATGCCGTAAATCTCTCACGCCCAAAAATCCTTTGTTTACTTCTTCTGCGTAATATAGTTTTTCTTCAATGGTTTGTAGCGGCAACAATTCTCGAATATGTGACCAACTTAATTGTGTACCCAGTGAGTACACAATTTCAATATTGGGAAACTGTGTGGCAAATTGCATCATTCTACGCAAATTTTTATCTTCAAACTGTTTGCCATACTTTTGCTGCAATTGTCGCGACACTGTCGCGACAATTCGTTTTCCATATTCCGCACGCCCCATTCCCAAAACTGCAGAGTTAATATACTTGCCAATTTCCCAAAACATCAGCACAATCTGACTGTTCGCAGCAGACATGGCATTGAATTTTCTTTTTTCAATGATTTGAGAAACATTGGAAAATAAAATATTTTCAGGCTCTGTATCTGCGACTTGAAGTTCGTTTTTATGTATTGACATTTTATTCATTTTTATTTTTTAGTAACGGGATTCCTCATTCTATTATGTTACATGATGATTATCAATGCAATCTGTCTATTTCTTTTTGAATTTCTTCAATAACTGCTTTATTGGCAATCTCCCCATCCAAACTAAAAACGATGAAGACTTTTCCACCAAATTTCTCCTCAAAGTCGGCAAAACTTGCTTTCATTCGTTCTGTTGCCGAATAATTGCCGAAATTTGCTCTTGCCGTAACCGGTTTTATCTGTATGCCAAAGGCTTTATGTCCTACTTTGGCAATGTAATCAATATCTCCTGCGTGGTCAAGTTCGGGGTCGCTTTCTTCAAAAACAACATCGGTAAAGATTTTGGATAGTCCGTCATTGACAACCGATTTTTCTCGCAAAAAGCCATCGAAAGTACGATTAATTGTCAGGTTGAAAATGTAATCTACACAATCTTGCAAGGTCAATTGTGCAAAAGCCGCTTGCCATTCGGGGATAACGACTTCGGTGATTTTTTCATACAAACGCTCACCCAATTCCTGCAAACTGTCTTTGGTTATTTTTGTTTTCGTTTTTGCCTCTGTATAGGCATTTTTAAAATACCATTGTTCCCATTCTTTGATGGTATGAGGCTGACAATCACGAATCAATGCCATGACTGCACCAACTTTGTTTGGTCGCGAAAGTTGATACGTTTGGCAGGCGTAGTTGAGAACTTTCTCTTTTTTACCGAAGTCGAGGGAGTGTTTTTCGTGTTTCATAAATTACCAATTTAATGTTTTTATGTATAAAGTAATGTTTTCCTTAAAATCTGTTGGAAATAGATTCTTTTCAATTCCATAATCTATCAAGTATTGAAAGGAACTATCTGTATTATTCTTTTTTGAGAAATGATACAAGTTCCACAAATATTGTTGGGTGGCAATTGAAACGCAAACTCTATTGATTTCATATTGACATATCTTAAACTCTGTACCTTTTATGTTTCTTGTAGATTTTAAGTAACAGATATAATCTAAATAGGAAAACAATTTATCAATATTTCCTTCAAACTCACTATTATGAAATTTATTATCATACCAAACTTGATTGTAATCTACAACATACATCGTTGTCGTTAAATTTTCGTCAAATCTTAATTTTTCAAGAATTTGATTAAGAAATTCAGCCCGCTTGATTTTTGTGTTTTTATAGAATTGCCAAAGAGCGAAGCCACCGCCAAAAGCGATGAAATTTAATGAAATTAAAGTTAACCAATTATCAATTGTAAAATCACACAACATATACTCTCTTTTATTTAAATGATAAAAACTTCTCCTTATACCTAAATTCCGCACTCGTGTCCACTTCCGCAAACCCCGCCTTCAGCAAATGCGCATTAACAAAAGTCTTATTCTCAAGATACAAATAAGCCATTAAGCGGTTGTCGTGGTCATATTTTATTTCGTCATGGCGCAGAAAAACGCGCTTTCCTTTTACTTTGTCGCTCAAAAACTTTGTTGCATCACCGTTAGTTTCCGGGTTTTGTTTTATTCCTATCAGTCGTATTATCAAATCATTATTTAATCTGACAAGTTCGGGACTGATGATTTCTTTTACGGTAAAATATTCCTCGCGTTGAGTGTTGCTTTCCGTATCTATTTTTGAACCGTATTGTAGTTTTTTGACGTCAATTTTTTTGTCTAACTTATGTGTATCAACGAATTGATATGGCAAATTATTTATTCTTTCTACAAGAGATTGCGGGTCAAGTCCGCAATGACGCTGTTGTAAAAATTCCGTTTCGACCTGCATAAAGGCATCGTTTCCTCCGATTTTTTCTTTGATAACCGGAATAAATTCGTGATTGATTTCATAACCGACGGAATTTCTATTCAGTTTTTTTGCGACCGAAGAAGTTGTTCCGCTACCAAGAAATGGGTCTAAAACGGTTTCATTGGGAAACGAGAACATTTTAATCAAACGGTGCGGTAATTCTTCGGGGAACATAGCCAGATGCTTGTCCTGTTTTGCGCCATTGAAGTACCAATGTCCGTTGAAATAGGTATTCCATTCTTCGTTGGTCATCATGGAATTATTTTTTTGTTCTGCTGTTGGGGTTGGTGCATTGCCCTGTTTTTTGAACAGCAAAATATATTCAAAGTCCAATTTTACAATGCCATTTCGCGGATGGGGGAAACTGCCCATTACGGCGCCGCCACCGGTAGTGTTCATGGTGGTTGCCTTTTGCCATATAATTTGCCCCATAAAATCAAAACCAACTGTTTCACAGAACTTTATGATTTCAGAATGGATAGGGATTACTTTATACCTGCCGTAATAGACCGAACGGGCAAATTGGTCGCCGATATTGATACACAACCGACAACCATCGTGCAACACCCGAAAACATTCCGACCAAACCAAATTCAAGTTGTTGATATAACTTTCGTAACTGTCATTGAACCCGATTTGATTTTCCGTTCCGTAATCCTTCAACTGCCAATAGGGCGGGGAAGTGATAACCAAATGAACGGAACTCTCTTGTAGTTCGCTCATTTGACGACTGTCGCCGATGATTATTTTATGTGTGGTTTTCATTTTTAAGTTTCGCTATTTTTCTACTAATTCTTTCAACTCTTTCACATACCCTTCAAACTCCTCTCCTTGAAACCCGGAATAGTTCATCTGTTTGCAGATGTTGATGGCTTTGCGGAAGAATTCTGCTACTTCCACGAAGTCGCCGAATTGGAAATCTTTGCGGCAGATGTTCAGGATGAGGTCGAGCATGTAGTGTTGTCGTTCCATGGGCGTTACGGCGTCGATGGCGTCGAAGGCGTCCTGTTGCAGGATGACGAAGTCTATCAGTTCCGACTTCCAGAATGTCTGGTGGTAGTCGAGCGGGACGCTGTCGTCGCCGAGGATGTTGATTTGTTCGGCGATTTCTTTTCCGCGCAACATTCTGGTTTTCAGTTCATAAACCTTTTCTATCCAGTCGGGGGCGATGTGTGTGGCGATATATTCCTGAAACTCGTCATATTCCAAATATTTGGAATACGAGTCAATGGGGTTGACGGCGGGATAGCGTTTTTTGTCAGCGCGTTCCTGTTCTAAGGCGTAGAAGCAGCGTGCCACCTTTTTGGTATTTTCGGTTACCGGCTCTTTCAGGTTTCCGCCTGCGGGCGAGACCGTTCCGATGAAGGTGATGGAGCCGGCGCCGCCGTCTTCGAGATAGACGTAGCCTGCCCGTGCGTAGAAGTTGGCGATGATAGCCGACAGGTCCATCGGGAAGGCGTCGGGACCGGGGAGTTCTTCCAAGCGGTTCGACATCTCGCGCAGCGCCTGCGCCCAGCGCGATGTCGAGTCTGCCATCAGCAACACGCGCAAGCCCATGGCGCGGTAATATTCGGCAATCGTCATCGCCGTATAGACCGATGCTTCGCGGGCTGCCACGGGCATGTTGGAGGTGTTGGCGATGATGATGGTGCGTTCCGACAGTTTCCGTCCGGTATGCGGGTCGGTGAGGTGCGGATACTCCGCAAAGATTTCCACGACCTCGTTGGCACGCTCGCCACAAGCCGCCATGATCACGATGTCGGCTTCCGCCTGTTTCGCGATGGCGTGTTGCAACACCGTCTTTCCCGTTCCGAAGGCGCCCGGAATAAATCCCGTTCCACCCTCCACAATCGGATTAACGGTATCAATGGGACGCACGCCGGTTTCCAACAGTTTGAACGGACGCGGTTTTTCTTTATGACAGGTAACGGCTTTTTTAACGGGCCACCGTTGTATCATGGTGATTTCGTGGTCGTTGCCCTCGCTGTCGGTAACCGTTGCGATGGGGTGCAAGACGGTGTATTCCCCCGCCGGCACAATCTCCTTGACGGTGCATTGTCCGTTGAATTGAAACGGGATCATGATTTTCAAAAGTTGATGGTTTTCTTCCACCTCTCCAATCCAACGTCCTGCCGAGAGGACGTCGCCCGTTTTCACGATGGGTTTAAAATGCCACAGACGCTCTTTGTCCAGCGGGAAAGTATATTCTCCCCGTTTCAGGAAGACGCTTTCCATTTTGTCGAGGTCGTTTTGCAGTCCGTCGTAGTTGCGCGACAACATGCCGGGTCCCAAAGTTATTTCCAACAAATGTCCGGCAAATTCGACTTCGTCGCCCACTTTCATGCCGCGCGTACTTTCAAATACCTGCGCGTAGGCATTTTTCCCGATTACCTTGATTACCTCCGACATCAGCCTGTCGCCGCCGGTGGTGATGTAGCAAATCTCGTTTTGCGCTACGGGACCGTCAACTGCCACCGTAACCAAGTTCGAGACAATACCGACTACTTTTCCTTTCGTTGCCATATTTTATTCTATATTTTTATCTATTTTAAAACTGCTTCTCAGCGCAGTAACAATGTCTTCAAATTTTTGTTTGCCGGAATCCTCACGTAAGCCGATCCAACGCTCCATCATTTGGAGTTTGAAGAGGTATCCGATGACCCGTTCGATGGTGAAATAGTTGAAAAAGATTTCGTCGTCAATCCATGTTCGGCGCAGATGGTCTATTTTGTGTTCTTTTTCCATGAGGTCGGGTTCTTCGTCAATGCGGCGCACTTGGTCGAACTGTTCGAAAATGTCCGTCAAGCCGAAGTCGCGGGCGTTGGAGGTGCGAAGGTTTTCTGCAACTTCGTTATTTCCAACGATATAGGGGAGATGCGCCGTTCCGTTCCGGCGACAGGTTAAGGCAATCAGCACGTTGTTGATGTTCAGGTTCAACGCCGCCCAGTCGCGGATAAATTTGTTTTTAGAGTTTCCGAGATAATCGTAGTATAAACTCGCCAACTGGTCTTCCCAGAACATCTTATGCAGCGCTTCGTTGCCGGTAGTAAAGTCGGATACGAAAGTTTTGAAATAAGGCGGTATCTTTTTGTTGAGCGGATGCTCCACTTCCCTGATTTCCTGTACCATCTCGGCGATTTCTTCGCGAGAGAAGGCGCCTTTGGCGTCAAAAGTGGCGTCTTTGTTTCGCAAAAAAGCCAGCAGGTTGTCGTTGTCGTACTTCAAGAACAAGTCATTCATCAACTTTTTATCCGCATCCGATAGGATTTCGTTGAGTTGCAGTTTAAAATCTTCGACCGTGTAGGGCATCTTGACGTCGTCAAACGACAGGTCGGGCAATCCTGAAATGAGTGCGTAATATTGCATAGCCGCTTAAAACAAAAGTTCAATCAACTGTGGACGTAAGAAGGTCTTGAAGTAATCCACAAACTCTTTTTCGCCGAAATTCACCCTGTAAGCACCATCCTCCGAAACGATGCTGAAAGAGGTCGCCCGCCCGTTAACCTGTTTTATCTCAACGCCTTTGGCAAGGAGTTCCTGAGCGTGCGCCTCAAAATATTGTTTCAACGCCTGCGCATCGGACACCTCGATGACCAACCGTTCATTGCGATGCCATCCGGAAACCAACGTCAGAATGATTCGTTGCATAAAATCTTTGTCGTCAAAAGCCGCCTGCACCGCGTCTGAGACAATCGTGTCGTTAATCAGGTTTGCCGTCTCCGTCTTCAGGGCGTTGATGGACTGTGCGGCGTACATGCGCAGTTCCGATTCGACGTTTTTCTTCATCTCGGCGGCGTTTTTGGTCGCCTCGGCGATGATGTTCTCCGCCTCCGCACGGGCGTTTTTCAATAACGTCTCTTTCTCTTTCCGGGCGTCTTCGACGATGTGGACGGCTTCCTCCCGCCCTTTCTCAACGCCTTCGTTGTATAGTTTTTCGGTGAGTTCCTGTATTTTAGAATCCATAATCCTTGTGTTTTGTCTTTTAAAACGTGCAAAGATAGATGAAAATTGTCTGATCCATGATTTTCAGGATTTAAGGATTGGCAGGGGTGGGAGAACACAGATGATAGCCTCCTTACGCCTTTTGCGGTTTTCTTCTTTGCGCCTCTGTGTTAAAAATTCAAACGCAAAAACGCAAAAGTTTTACGCAAAGGACGCTATTCGTGCATTCGTGGCTAAAAAAGTCTCAAATCTCACACTAGGGCAAACGCATTAAAATTTGTGGATAGTCCGCCTTATGTATAAAATTGCTGCAAAAATACGATAAAATCTTCGATACCATAATATTTCTAATTTGTTGACTATGAGGAAAAGGTAAAAAAAACAAGGGAATTTTAATGCGTTTGCCCTGAATCTCACAATCTCACATCTCAGTTATTCAGTATTACTTCTCCACCCGCACCCGCGCATCCACCGCCGTAACATGATTCATCTTCCCAAGTAGCGGGTTCAAGTCCATCTCCGCGATTTCGGGAGCGGCGGCGACTAATGCCGAGACGCGGACGATGATGTCGGCAAACCTTTCAATATCAACGCCTTCCTGTCCACGCACACCTTTTAGTATTTTATAACCGCGCAGGTTGTTGATCATCGTCATCGCTTCCTCTTTGGAGAGCGGCGCCAAGCCGGCGTTGACGTCTTTCAATACTTCGATGAAGATGCCGCCCAATCCGGCGAGTACCATCGTTCCGAACTTTGGCTCCCGCTTTGCGCCCACAAACAGTTCCGTTCCCGAAAGCATCGGTTGCATGAGGATGGCTGTCGTTTCGGGAATTTTAATCATCCGCTCGAACTCAGCAGCAACGGTTTCTTCGGTTTTCACATTCAACACCACTCCGCCGACATCGGACTTGTGAACAGGACCTACCACTTTCATTACCAACGGGAAACCAAGTTGTTGCGCCTGTTTCACCGCCTCTTCGCGGGTCGTTACCACGGCTTCGCCGGCGCGACTGATTCCCGCTGCGTCCAACAACTCACGTATCTCTTCGGGCGAGATGTAGCTTTCGTGGGCGTTGTCAATGACTTTACGGATGCGCTGAACGTCAATCTGCGGCGTGGCGGGATGTTCCGCAGCCGGTGGCGGCGTGTTGTAAACTTTGCCGAGGGCGTTTCCGAAGACCACCTCGTCGGGAAAGTTGATGCGTCCTTTCGACAAAAACTGTTTTATCTCGTCCGCTACATTGATAATAGATGGTAGAACGGGATATATCGGCTTTTTGCAGGTTTTCATCTTCTCGTCCAGCAGGTCGTAAACGTCATAGACGGGGAAGAGTCCGGGACTTCCGAAGATGACTGCCATGCCGTCAATGTTGTCGAAATCGTTGTCGCAGGCGTCAATGATGAGACCGAGTTGTTCTGCCGTTCCCGTCGCTAAGAAGTCAATGGGATTGGCAACGGAACTGCCTGCAAAGAGTTTTTCGAGCAGGGCGGCGGCTTTGACGCCTTCTATCTTGGGAATGTTGAAACCGTTGTTGGAGAGGGCGTCGGTGAGCATCACCGCGGGACCTCCGGCATGGGTGATGATGGCGATATTTTTCCCTTTCAACTCCCTGTGCATGAATATGGAAGCGACGGCGGTCAGTTCTTCGCGTCCGTAGCATCGCACGATGCCGGCTTTTTTGAAGAGGGCGTCCACGGCGACGTCCGAACTTGCCAACGCGCCCGTATGCGACGAGGCAGCACGGCTTCCGGCTTCGGAACTTCCGGCTTTGATGGCGGCAATTTTGCAGCCTTTGCGTATCAGCGACGAGGCGTGTTTGAGCAGCATCTGCGGCTTGTTGACGCTTTCGATGTAGAGCAGTTTTACTTTGGAACTGGTTTCGGGGTTGAAAGTCTCGTCCAAATGTCTCAAGATGTCTTCGACGCCGAGTTGGGCGCTGTTACCCACCGAGAATACGCTGTTGAAACGCAATCCCTTCTGTATGCCCGCCTCCATGATAAAGACCGCCGTGGCGCCCGACCCCGAGATGAAGTCGCAGCCCTCTTTCGAAAATGTCGGTATCGGACGGGAAAAGACGCCGATGTAGTTGGGGTTCATCATGCCGATGCAGTTGGGACCTATCAGCGAACCGCCCACGCTGTCAATGATTTGGACTATCTCTTTTTCCATCTCTGCGCCCTCGTGGCTCTCTTCGCCGAAGCCGGCAGAGAAGATGATGAAGCCCTTGGTATCTTTCTGCGTCGCCAGCGTTCGGACGGTCTCCACGCAATATTTGGCGGCGATGGCGATGATGGCGACATCCGTCTGCGGCAGTTCGTCCACCGTCTTATAACTTTTGATGCCCTGCACCTCATCTTCTTTGGGGTTTACTACAAAAAGAGCGCCCTTGAAACGATTGTCAATAAGGTTTTTCAACACGCGCCCGCCCGTCTTTTCAATAACGTTAGAGCCGCCCACGACGGCAATAGTTTGAGGATTAAGAAGTTTTTGTGAAATCATGTCTATATTTTACTATTTATTTACGATTTGCGAAGATACAAAAAAACTATCAAATAGATGATTTTTTACCGCAAAGATCGCAAAGGTTTTTCGCAAAGGGCGCAAGGGGATTAGCACGCAGATGACGCAGATAACACGGATTTTCGCAGATAATGTTGATTATCACAGAGATTAAAACTTGATTATCAAACCCATCGACGCTGTAAAACTGCTTACTGTCTCCTTTTCTATAAATGAGAGTTTATACTTCGATTCGAGGTTGAAATACACTTTGTTGGAAAGTCTGACATCGAAACCAAAGCCGGAGTTGAGTCCGAAAGCGGTCTTGCTATCGCTATCACTGTCGCTTTCGCCTAATGCTGATACTTTATCTTCCAATTTTATACCCGTAACTCTCAATCCTATCAACGGATATAATAAAAATTTATCACTTTTAGTAACAATCGCTTGCATATCTAAATTGACATCCCACATCTTGAATTTTTCCTCTTCTTTATACTTTATTCCCAAATATTCCTCTTCATATTTTTCGGTTTTAGGAAAATGATACGTAAACGAACCCTCCAAACGGACGGATTTGGCAATGCCGACCCGCAACTTTCCGCAAAGTCCGAACATAAAAAGGTCTTCTTCCACGTAAATCACAGGACTGAAACCTATTGACACCTCGCCTGCCACGTTGCTTGTGTTTTTTGTATTTGTGCCTGCGGTAGCGCTAACAACCTCTCGTGTGCCGTTTTCGTAGATGATTGCAAACACATCACTCTTTGCCACCGCCCTGGTAGGTCCGTCGAGGTAGTCAAACTGCTTGTATTTGATTTCCGACAAAGTGATCTCATCTACTTTGGCTTTGATTTCACTTCCATTTTTCAGCATGATTATATCCGGAGTATCTGTGGTGGTAGAGTTGGTAACTTCTTGTTGCTGTGCGGTTTCCTCTCGTTTCAATGCCGCCGCTTTTTCTCGTTCCAATTGTGCGGATCTTTCTCTTTCAACGACTGCATCTACCGAATAAATATTGCTATAAATACAAGGCGCTATCACCGTCCCGTTTTTATCAACGGCGCCCAAGAATTTGCCGTCCTGTACCACTACATAGCCGTCCAAAAAATCTCCAACCGCTTCGTACATAATAGGAACCACAGCATTGCCGCTCTTATCAATAAAACCCCATTTCCCCTTGAGTTTCACCGCAGCCAAACCATCTGAAAAATCCCCAACATCCTGAAAATCAAAAGGAGTAGCCGCATTGCCGGCTTTATCAATAAAGCCCCATTTACCGTATAATTTCACCGCAGCCAAACTTTCGGTAAAACTTTCAGCTCGCTGGAACTGACATGGAATAACTTCTTCACCTGTTTTATCAATAAAACCCCATTTACCGTCGTATGTTCGAACTGCTGCCCATCCTTCGAAAAAACTTCCAACATCCCGAAATGCAAAAGGAATAACCACTTTGCTTGTTGTATCAATAAAACCCCATTTCCCTTTGAGTTTCATCGCAGCCAAACCATCTGAAAAACTTTTAACATCCCGGAATTCAAAAGGGATAACCACTTTTCCTGTTTTATCAATAAATCCCCACCACTCATTATAGAGTTTTCGAACTGCTGCCAATCCTTCGGAAAAATCTTTTGCATATTCGTACCAATAAGGGATTACAATTTTACCTGATGATTTCTCAACATATCCCCATAAACCATAGTTTCCATCTCTTCTTCTTTCTAGATCCTGCCCGTAAGAGCAAAAACTTACCGATGAAAGGATTAAAAATCCTATAAAAACCACTGTCCTTTTAAAATGAATGAATTTTACCATAATCTAAATTTTTAATTAATTGATATATAATGATTTACTAAATACTTTGTTATTTCGCAACCACACGAAAAAAAAGCGTGGACTGTTTGTGGGTTGCTTACTTCTTCATACAGGCTCTACCAAAAACCTCTTCCTCAAATAAGCGCAAACAGTTCACGTTTTTAGACGTGAACCTTCGCGCTCTCATTCTCGAGGAAACCTTGGTAGAATTTCGTATGAAGAAGAACAAAAGCTACAAGCTCGAAAAAATATTATGTTTTCTGCATATTTTATTGATTTTTAGTTGATTATAATTTTGTTTAATTCTAATTTCAGCATTTCGTAAATTTCCTTCCATGATTTTTTGTACAATTTTGTACTTTCATCTATCAGACAGGAATATATTTTCGAGTTAAAATAGAGGTCTATTGCTTGATAATCATTCATATTAAATCGCAGGGTTTTAAGATAATCGCTTATAAATGCGCTTTCAAGAAAAGTAAATTCGGTTATTAATCCGTTGTTATTTTGTTTTTTCCCTTTACGTTTTGCCCAAAATTTTGCCTGTTCATAAATATTTGTAACATAAAAACCACGACCAAAATCGCGATTTAACTCACATTTTGTTAAGTCAATTTCATCTATCTTTGTATAACTTCCGTGATAAACTTTCATGGTGTTCTTTCATTTTGAGAACAGACATCATATAAATCTCTAACAGCATACAATGGGTTATCGATATGCAAAGCCCACCAATGCTCAAATAAAAAATCAAGTCCGCCATTAGTTTTCAAATAGCGGTACGCTGTTTGTTTATTCATTTTATAAGAACGTGCAAACTCAGGAATAATAAATGAAATAAACCTTATTTTATCCCTTTTTTCATTATCTTTTATTATATCTGTCATCATACCTGATTATATTTTTTTGCAAAAGTACATAAAATTTTCAAATTACACCCATCAAAAAACTTTTTCTTCCCGTACAAAAAAATCATGTATATTTGCCGCCCAAAAACATATTGTTATGCAAGTATATATATTTCGTATTTTGGCTGAAGAAGAAGAGGCGTTTCTGAGAGAAATAGCGCTGTCGGAAGATAATACGCTGTTGGATTTTCATGTTGCTCTCACAAGGAGTATGGGGCTGAACGACAAACTGTTAGCGTCCTTTTATCTGACCGATAAACAGTGGGAAAAGCAACAAGAGTTTACGTTGACGGATATGGACGTTGACGCCTACACCGGCGAAAGAGAAAACGAAGGCGCCGTTCCTATTGACGTGATGTCGAACGCATATATCGGCGACGTCATCGAAGATCCCAAACAACGCATGTTGTACGAATACAACTTTTTCAATCCTACGTTGTTCTTTATCTCGTTGATAGAGAAGAAAGAAGAAGGAGATGATAACGCTTTTCCGAAAATATTACGCTCGGAAGGGAATATAGACGTCGCGCAAACAGCAGCGTTTGACGATGATATGGACGACGACATGATGGAAGATGGTTACGACGAAGACGACCTGCGCGACTTCGGCTTTGATTCGGACGACGACGATTATGACGACGAATACCACGGCTCGGACTCTTTCGGCAGTGATGATTTTTGACGAATGACTGACGCAAAGAATAAACAGTTGGTCGTCGTTGTCGGACCGACAGCCGTCGGAAAGACGGCAACGGCTATCCGTCTGGCTCAACACTATCGCACCGAAATCATCTCAGCCGATTCGCGACAGTTTTACAAAGAACTGAAAATCGGCGTGGCGGCGCCGAGCGAGACGGAGTTGGCGGCTGCCACACATCATTTTATCGGACATATCAGCATCTACGACTACTACAACGCTGCCCGTTTTGAAAAAGACGCCCTGCAAAAGTTACAACAACTTTTTGAAAATCACGATGTTGTGGTGATGACCGGCGGTTCGGGACTCTACATTGACGCCGTGTGCAACGGCATTGACGAACTGCCCGACCCGTCGCCCGAACTGAGAATCGAATTGAAAACGCTCTTCCAACAAGAAGGCGTCGAAGCGCTGCAAAAGATGCTCCAAACACACGATCCCGAATATTATCGCACCGTTGACGCCAAAAATCCCGCCCGCCTGCTACGCGCTTTGGAAGTATCTATCACCGCCGGACAGCCCTACTCCTCCCTGCGCGCCCAAACGTTGGAAAAACGTCCTTTCTCGGTGATTTTCATCGGATTGCACTGCGAACGCACTTTGCTAAATGAGCGCATCCACCGCCGTGTGGATGACATGATAGCCACCGGATTGCTGGACGAAGTGGAACAACTTTTTCCGGTACGACATCTAAACGCCTTAAAAACAGTCGGTTACAAAGAACTCTTCGCGTGGAAAGAGGGAAAAATATCCTTTGAACAAGCCGTAGAAGATATTAAAACCAACACCCGCCGCTACGCCAAACGACAGATGACATGGTTTAGGAAAAATAGTGAGATACGGTGGGGTTCGCCAGAGGAATGGAGGGAGATTGTTCTATTTTAATCAGGGCAAACGCATCAAATTTTTTTGAGGAAACATCTTATTTAATATATTGATTATCAACAGAAAAGCATCGCAAAGGCGCCACTTTATTAACCGTAGGTTGCGCTTCGCTCCACCTACGGCAACAACCACCACGGCTCACCCGCAAAAGTTGTGGGGAGGGGGGGGGAGGTCATGCGTAAATCTTGACTAAGCGGAACATAAAGAAGTCCACATCCACGATACCTCTGAGCGTAGCTCTGAAGGCTTTAATTTT